>DATJJD010000093.1:0-13799 GCA_035492545.1 Puia sp. | reverse complement strand
GTCATTTTATCCCCATTGGCCAGGCGGGATACGGCCTCGTTGTAATTGGCCGTATTATTGGAAGCTTCGCCGGGGGGATAGGTGAAGCGGCGAGGGATGGCGCCTCCGGTAACATTGCCGGGGTAGTTGACTGGGATGAGGGAGGGATATCCACTCCTTCTCCAGTTGGCAAAACATTCGTTCTCATCCATAAAGCCCGCTATCCAATACTGCTCGTTGATCTGTTCCAGGCCCAGGGCCGGGTTATACGGATGGTCGCCCAACCAGGTATCGATGGTCGCGTCAGCCGGGCCTGCCCCCGCCTGTGCAGCCAGTTGCGACATCGCGGCTCTTACGCCGGTAGTATAATAAGAAGCAGGGGCGCCGGTGATCCAGCCCCGTTGGGCGGCCTCTGCCAATAATAATTGTGTTTCGGCGCAGGTGAGGAAAAAGGTGGGGGCGTCCAAACGGGCGAAGGTATATCGGTTGACAATGGAATACCTGTTCTGGTCGCCGGGCCATCCGGGCGCATTTACCAGGTCACGGGCGCTGCCGCTGTTCGGAGGATCATACCCACCCGGCTGGCCCAGCTGCCGGTTATAGCTGGTATCTCCTTTATCGGCGGGCTGGCTGGGATTTGCGCATACAGTTGCCAGATAGGGCAGACGGGGATCCCCGGCGGTACGGAGGAAGTTGACGAAGGTAACATTCAGGCGGTAACCATTGGGGTCGTTGCCCAGCAGGATCAGCCCATTGCCATTGGTGACGGGGGTGCCGGTAACATTCTGATGCTGCAGGATCGCATTGCCTCCATTGTTGATGATGACACCGCCCTGAACAGCTGTCTGCACCCACTGTTGCGCCAGGCCAGGGTCTACCTTGCTCAGGCGCATGGCGACCCTCACCATTTCGGAATAAGCAAACCGCTTCCAGGCGAGGGGGTCTCCTCCATATAAGAGATCGGCTGCGCCAACGGTATTGGGTTTGCCGGGGTCCAAAGCAAGGGCGGCCTCCTGTAGCTCTTTTAGCAGATCCAGGTATATATCCTGTTGTTTATCATAGCGGGGGGAGGTAATGCCGGAAATATAGCCCAGGCCAGCCTGGGAATAAGGGCAGTCGCCATACATATCCGTCAGGCGCTGGAACATAAAGGCCTTGAAGATGCGGCCGATCTGGTAGAAGTTGGCCTGTGCCGTATCCTGTCGCACATGTTGCAATACGTCGACGATGTCCGCGATGCTGTTGGGATAATTCTCATCCCAGTAGGCTGAATTATACGTAGCGCTGTACAGATATTTGTCTCCATCCCAATAAGGAAAGGTGGAGGAAAGGTGCTGGATCATACAGCCTGAATAGATCAGATTGTTACGCCAGTCCTCATAGCCATTTCCATCGGTGTTGCCGGAGGTGAGCAGCTGCGCGTTGGTGAACAGGTAGTTGAAATTGATCTGGCCTTCCGTGATCTGGTTGGGATCGGTGTTGATCTCTTCAAAATCCTTTTTGCAGCTGCTGCCGGCCAGCAGAGCTGTCACCAGAAAAAATAATATGGTTCGGTTACCTGGCATGTCAGAATTTTACGTTCATATTAAAGCCCCAGCTCCTGATGGCCGGGTATCCCGTCAGTTCCAATCCCTGTCCGTTGGTATTGTTGATACTCGACTCGGGGTCTATATTGGGAACATGTTTCATCAGGATGGCCAGGTTGCGGCCTACCAGGGAAAAGCTCATTCCCTTTATAAATCTTTTCGCGAACAGGGGGGCAGGCAGCGTATAGGTGAGGGAAGCGGACCGCAGCTTTATAAAGCTGGCGTCGTACACGAATTCTTCGGCGATATGATCTGTCCCTCCGGCGGAGATGTCCTGGAAATATTGCTGGGCGGGGACGCTGATCTTATTGGGAAGCCCGTTCTCCATCACGCCTCTGCCCACATATCCTCCTTCCCTACCCTGCAGGGTTGTTTTTTGCAAGCCATAATAATATAGCAGGAGGTTGGACCCCGAATAGATCTTAGCACCGAACTTGAAGTCTACCAGGACGGAGAGGGAGAAGTCTTTGTAACGAAAGTCGTTGGTCAGTCCCCCTGTTTGTTTGTAGACGGTAGACCCCAGCGGTATCACGCCGGTCTGTTCCGGTTCGCCGGCCGGGGCGGGATTGGTGATGCCGTCGCTGAAGATCTTATTGCCTTTTGCATCCCGCCGGTAAGCATAACCCATGATCTGTCCGTAAGGCAGGCCCACGACATTGCTGATGCTGACCTCACTGCCCCAGCGGGGGTAGGCGCCATTGATCACGATGCTGGGTGTGCCGCCGATGTATAGGACCTTATTATTGTTAACGGCATAATTAAAAGATAAGTTCCAGGAAAAAGAAGGGGTCTTTACGGGTGTGCCAGTCAGCAGTAATTCGAAACCCCGGTTGCTTATCTTCCCGATATTCTCGATGTATTGGCTATAGCCGGAGGTAGCGCTGACCGTTATTTTGACGATATCATCCGTTGTTCTCTTGTCATAATACGTGAGGTCGAAGCCCAGCCGGTTGCGGAAGAACTGCATGACGAGGCCCACCTCTTTTTCGGTAATGCTGACGGGCCGCAGGGAAGGGTTGGGGATCAGCGGGAGGAGGTCGCTGGTGGAGATCACTCCCAGGGGCTGGCCATTGATAGAATAGGCCTGGATCCCATAGTTCAGTACATTCTGATAAGGTCCGGTGCCATTGGAGGAAGCTGCATAAGAAGCCCTCAGCTTACCCAGGCTGATCCAGTCGGGCAATCTTACTACTTCGGAGAAGAGGAAGCTGCCGGAAGCGGAGGGATAGAGATAATGATCGGTGTTGATGTTGAGGGTAGAGAACCAGTCATTGCGGGCGGTGAGGTTCAGAAAGAGATAATTCTTAAATCCGATGTCGGCACTGCCATAGAGAGAGTTGACCCGGTAGCGGCGGTTGTAGGAGCTATAGGGTTTGTTGACGATATTGCCGGCATTGTAATTCCCGGCGACGAGGAAAGGCCCTGCCGGCCGGTTGGGAGAATTGGGTACGGCCCCCACCCCGTTGATGGCATTGGTATTATCCTGGCGATTGGCTCCCAGGTTGGCATCGAAGCTGATGTTGGCGCCGGCTTTTTTATGTACGCCGATCATAAAATTCCCATTCAGCTCGTGATAGTTGACTTCATATTGGGTGAAATTACCTCCATGGATGCCGTCGCTGCGGGTATAGGGTACTCCCGAGGGAACAATGTTGGTCACGTTGAACAAGTAACCGTCCCGGGTGACCTGCCCCTTCAGATAGAGCCAGTCCAGGAGATCGTATTTGAGGGTAAGACCGCCGGTGATGCGATTGCGGTCTGTTGTGTTGATATAATCGTAGGCAATATAGTAAGGGTTTTCAAAATAAGGGTCGGTGGTGCCGGGCAGCCATTCGGTTCCGTCGGGATGAACGGTATGCGACTTCATCCACCGGATGTCGAAGGAATTCGCGAGATAGAGCGGCGGAGCGATGACATTACCGGGGTCGTCGGAGATGGAGGCGCGGTTGTCCACATGTTCGAAGACATAGTCTGCTGTCAGCTCCATCTGCAGCCGGTTGGTCACGGAGTAGGTGGAATTGAGATTGATGCCTTGTTGCCGCATGGATGAGTTGGGTACGGCCGTATGCAGGTAGAGGTCGGAGAGGCCCAAACGAAAATGCCCTTTTGTATTGGCGCCGGTGAGGCCCACGGAGCTTTGGTTGGTGAGGCCCGTCTGAAAGAAATGCCGGAAGTTGTCCCTGGCGGGGCGATAGGCATAGGTGTCGCCGAGATAATTGACAGCGTTGCTGCCGTCCAGCCGCGCCCCCCAGCTATAGTAAGGCGCGGCCAGGGCTGTCTGGGCGCTGGTAGGTTTTACGCCCGATACTCCCTGGCCGTAAGTGTATTGATAGTCCCGTTGGTCGATGACGGAGTTTAGGGTAAGGTTGTTATTCACCTGGACACCGATGCCACGGGTCCGGCTGCCGGATTTGGTGGTGATAAGTATCGCTCCGTTGCCACCCCGATAGCCATAGAGGGAAGAGGCCGCCACCCCTTTTAATACGAGGATGGACTCGATATTGTCGGGGCTGATATTGGAGAGGCCATCTCCCAGGTCGGCCCCGCCGTATTGTCCGGCATAACTCTGTGTCGTATTATCATAAGGCACCCCGTCTATCACATAGAGAGGTTGGTTGTTGCCGCTCAAGCTGGCGTTGCCGCGGATGAGCACCCGGCTGCTGCCATAGGGGCCGGTGGCATTTTCCGCTACGCTGAGGCCGGCTACCTGGCCTACGAGGGCGTTGCCCAGGTTGACATCCCGTGATAGGGTGAAGCCGGAGCCATCCAGTTGGGCAGCGGAGTAGCCCAGGGACCTCTCCTGTTTCTGTATGCCCAGGGCCGTCACCAGGACTTCCGTCAGCGGCTGGTCGGAAGGCTGCAGGATGATGACGGTCTTTCCCGCCTGTAAGGCCGTCACCTCTTCCCCTTTATACCCTACAAAAGAAAAGGTAAGCGTGTCCTCTTTATTTGCCGGGATATCAAAGACGCCGCCCAGGTCCGTGGAAGTCCCTTTTCGGGTGCTTTTCACCGTGACGCTAACCCCGGGCAGGGCCTTTCCGTCACGCGCCATTACCCTACCCTTGACCCGGTCTATCGTGAGAGGCGGTCGGTCGTCGGCTGCCGCCTCGGAAGGGTCCTGTACAGCAGCATAGGGATCGTAGTCCTTATTTTTGTCCGGGGGCTTTTTATTCAGAATGACAAACGTACGCTCGTCGACCTTTTTAAAATACAGGCCCGTATTCTTCAGTGTCTGCCCCAGGATCTTTTCGACAGGGAGATTGGAAGAAAGGGCTGGGGTGTTGACCAGCACTTTTCCCAGGGATGGCTGGGAGAAGAGAAAGTATACGCCTTTGGTCTTGTTGAGTGCGACCAGCACTTCGAGAAGGGGCGCCCGGGCGTGGGTGGTATCGGAAGGAGTGCGGTTATCCGGCCGGGAAGGAGAAGGGGGCTGCCCGTGGAGAGATGTTTGAAAAAACAGCTCCACGCTCAGAAAAAATGCAAGCATAGGATAATAAAGGCTTGATTTTCTCATTCTGTTTGGCAGCGTTAAGGTAGAGTAATTGTAATCAATTCTATAACCAGGCTGAGCCGTTGGTGGACAAGGCCCGGCTATTCGGCATGAGCCCTGATGATAATAACGCCATCCTGTCTTACCACATCGAATTCGGAGGTAGCTACCAGCGCCTGCAGCAGCACGTCCAGGTTGTTATTAGGCAGGATCGCGGAGATCTTTTTATCTCCAATCGAATCGGAACTCAGTTTTACATCCACACCATATTGATCATTAATAATGGAGACCAGTTCCCGGAGCGGCGTCTTGTCAAACACCAGTTTCTGTTCTTTCCAGGCCAGTACGCTATCATTTTTGGCTGGTCTCTTTGCCAATTGGTCCCTATTGAATTCTACAAAATCCCCCGGTGTCAGGTGCAGCTCTCTGCCGTCGGAGGTATGGAGGATGATGCTGCCTTCCTGTAGCAGGACGTTGTCCTTTCCCCGCCGGTTGACGACATTAAACTGCGTTCCGGTAACGATGATGTCAAAATGGTCCGTATGTACGATGAAACGACTTTTCTGCGGCGTCTTTTGCACGTGGAAGAAAGCTTCCCCGTTCACCCAGACTTCCCGGTCGTCGCCGTCTTTCCAGTCGGGCGAGTAACGCAGTTTACTGTTGGCGTTGATGGTGACTTCCGTACCATCGGGCAGTTGTTGCCGACTGATCTGTCCATAGGCTGTCTTCACTTCCGGTTGCCGGTGGCGGATTGCCCGGGTGACGAGCAGGCCCGTCGTGAAAAGGACCAGGACGGAGGCGGCGGCTATCCAACGCCGGTCCTTATATAAAGGAATGGGGGATGCCGGGGTGCCGGTTTCTTCCCTCATGGGTGTGGGGACGGCAGTTTCTCTGGTCTGGGGCCCGGAGGCGGCCGTTTCGCCCCTTATGGGTGTCGGCATACCGCTTTTTATTCCCTCCATCAGGGCGGCTTCGGCCCGGCGGACCTGCCCTGCCGGCAGTTCTTTTTCCGGAATCCGGACGCTATTTAATATATCTATGGCCTGTTGTACCAGCGCGTGGCTGCCGGGATTGTCGGCCATCCATTGTTCCCAGGCTATTCCCTGTCCCTCTCCCCGCTGAAAATACCAGGCAAGAAAGGACTCATCTGACAAAAGGTCTTCCGGTTCACGATAGTTAACTGACATATATTAAGGAATAGCGTATGATGGAAAATCTGCCGATAAAAAAGCCATCCGGTCAAAGGTAGTCAATCGGGAAAATATTTTTTTTAGATAATTTTTTCCCGCAATTCTTGCTACATTCAGGTTTCAACCATCGCCATTGACTACTGCCAACCAGGACATAATGCTTTGGGAATCTTTTCGCAAAGGGGATAAAGAAGCTTTTGCGGCGCTGTTCAGGCAGCATTATGAGACCCTGTACCGATTTGGCGCCAAATTCACGACGGATACCGAGCTGTTGGAAGACTGTATTCAGGAGCTATTCCTGGAATTATGGCAGGCCAAGTCCGGGACGCCGGTATTATCCGTAAAGGCATATCTTCTTAAGTCACTGAAGTACAAGCTACTAAAAGCGTTCAGAAAAAAAGGAAAGACCCAGCCGCTGGCCGACAGCGGGGATATTCCTTTTGAGTGGAGTCATGAGATGACGATGATCCAGGAGCAGGAGACTGCTGAAAAAAAGCGAAGGGTGCTGGATGCGCTGGGGCGGCTGTCCAATCGCCAGAAAGAGATCATTTATCTGAAATATTACCAGAATCTCAGTTATGAGGAAGTGAGTGAGATCATGAATATCAACTACCAGGTAGCCCGGAATCTCCTTTACCAGGCTATTAAGTCTCTAAAAAATATGATCAACCTGGTAGTACTTTTTCTTTTTTAATACGTCATTACAATTTTAAGATTGAGATCACTTTTGTTTAGAATTGCCGTAGACAGGTTCTGGAACCTGTCTACGCCGGCTCTCATGATAGGCCTTCGGCCCAACCGAGCATAGCGAAGGTTGCGAACGAGGAGAAGCGAGGGACGAAGCTTCGACGAAGTTCTGCCTGTGGCGTTTTTTGGTGTGCAAACGATTGATTGAATTTTGCCTCTTATGCAAATAGGGGTTAATTTCGCCCATATTTTAAAACCTGTCCCCATTTTTCCTTTTAAAATAAAAACATTCTGATCTATGAGCATGGTAGATTCGTTCGAGAAAATCCCGGTAAAAGTATTTAGCACGTTAAATGAAGGCGGCCGTTTTATTGGTAAAGAGATTGCGACGCTGATAAAGGAGAAGACCGCCAAAGGCGAAAAAACGGTGCTGGGCCTGGCGACCGGCTCTTCCCCTAAGTCCCTCTATGCGGAGCTGGTGCGGCTTCACCGGGAAGAAGGCCTGAGCTTTAAGAACGTGATCACCTTTAATCTCGATGAATACTATCCCATCGACAATGATGCCTTGCAGAGCTACAACCGCTTTATGAAGGAGCAATTGTTCGACAAGGTGGATATCGACCCCAGGAACTGCCACATCCCGAACGGAGAGTGGAAGAAAGAGGAAATCAAGCAACATTGTATTGAATATGAGAAGCTGATCGAGGATGCAGGAGGAATAGACCTGCAGATCCTGGGCATCGGCAATAACGGCCATATCGGTTTTAACGAGCCCGGTTCCAGCCTGTTCTCCAAGACCCGGCTGATCCCCCTGGACAATTCCACCCGTATCGCCAACTCCGGGGATTTCCAGAATATTTCCAAAGTGCCACGCCTGGCTATTACCATGGGGATTAGTTCCATCCTAAAGGCTAAGCGGATCGTGTTGATGGCCTGGGGCCAGTTGAAAGCTCCTGTCATTCAAAAAGCCGTGGAAGGCAATGTTACTGAACAGATCCCGGCCTCTCTGTTGCAGCAGCATAACGACTGCCTGTTTGTAACGGATGAGATGGCGGCATCGGAGCTGACCCGTTTCAAATCCCCCTGGTTGACGGGAGAGACCGAGTGGACCCCTACTATCATCCGGAAAGCCGTCGTCAATATGGCGCTGAAGCTGGGCAAGCCCATCTTAAGTTTAACCAACAGCGACTATAATGACAATGGTCTTAGCGACCTGTTGGTAGAAAAGGGAGATGCCTATGAGATCAACCTGCAGGTATTTTATGTATTGCGGGACAGTATAACCGGGTGGCCGGGAGGAAAATCCGATCATAATAACCCCAATCGTCCCGAGCGGTCGGAGCCTTTTCCCAAACGCAGCCTGATCTTCTCCCC
This sequence comes from Puia sp., assembly GCA_035492545.1. GTDB lineage: Bacteria > Bacteroidota > Bacteroidia > Chitinophagales > Chitinophagaceae > Puia. Next base: position 5,493 of record DATJJD010000093.1, on the reverse strand, counting down.
TCACCCGGACGATGATATCATTTCCATGGGAGGTACTTTTATGCGGCTGCATGACCAGGGGCACGATGTACATGTAGCGTACCAGACTTCGGGTAATATTGCCGTTACGGATGAATTTGTCACCCGCTTCCTGGACTTTGCCGTGGGATTCGAGGAACTGTCGGGTATCGACAGCCAGAAGTCTTCGCAGATCCTGGGGGATGCCACACGATTCCTGAAAAAGAAGAAAGCCAGCGAGATCGATACGGCGGAGATCCGCAGTATAAAAGGGCTGATCCGCCGCTGCGAAGCCAGGGCGACCTGCCGTTACGTAGGGTTGGAAGATACAAACATTCACTTTATGAACCTCCCCTTTTATGAGACGGGTACCATTGAAAAAAAGCCCATGGGAGAAGAGGATGTGCAGCTGACCATGAAATTGCTCCGGGAGCTGCAGCCTCAGCAGATCTATTGTGCGGGGGATCTTGCCGACCCGCATGGCACGCACAAAGTATGCCTGGACATCGTATTCGAATCCTTGCGGAGACTAAAGGCCGCCGGGGAGCCCTGGATAAAAGACTGTTGGGTATGGCTGTACAAAGGAGCCTGGCAGGAATGGGATATCAGCGAGATTGAAATGGCGATACCGATGAGTCCTGACCAGGTGATGAAAAAGAGGTTTGGCATCTTTATCCATCAATCGCAAAAGGATATGGTGCCTTTTCAGGGCAGCGATAGCCGTGAGTTCTGGCAGAGGGCCGAAGACCGGAATGCCAATACGGCCGGGCTTTACGCGCAGTTGGGGCTCACCAAATATGCGGCTGTGGAAGCCTTTGTGAGGTGGCATTTCTGATAGGGAGACTTTCTACTAATTTATTTAATTCCCCCATAAACTTTGGACGCTAACACTTGTTGTTAGCGTTTTTAGTTTTGTGTTGCTTGGGTTATCTTATTTTTGCACCTTACTAACTGATATGCCACTAACGACATTGATAGAACTAAGGCAGGAATGGCAGGATGCCTGGCAATCGCCCCCTTTTCGGAGGAAGGTGATCACGGGGCTCCTATTCGTCACCGTCATTCTTTCCGCCTTTCCTATTTTTTTTCAGACCATTGAGAAAAGGAATGGGTTTGCCCTGAATGATCCATTGCTGAGATGGCTGCCAGCGCATAATGTATCCCTGGCCCTCTTTATCATTATCTGGGCGTTGTGTCTGCTGGCCATCTACCGCGCTGCCAAACACCCTTATATATTCCTCACCTTTTTATGGGCTTATATCCTGTTGTCCGTTATGCGCATCCTCAGCATCACCCTCGTGCCGCTGAACCCGCCTGTGGGCCTCATCGGGCTGGTGGACCCGATCGGTAATTTCTTCTATGGGGAAAAATTCGTCACGAAGGACCTGTTCTTTTCCGGGCATACTTCTACCGTTTTTCTCCTGTATCTCTGTCTACCCGGTAAAAAGGATAAGAAAATAGCGCTGGCTGTTACCATCCTTGTAGGATTTTTGTTGCTGGTGCAGCATGTGCATTATACCCTGGATGTATTGGGAGCATTTCTTTTTGCATGGATCGCCTATTGGGTCGCCAGAAGGACGGTGTTGCGCAATTGAGGGGGCCAACCAATGAACAGCCGACTGATGATCCGGCCGACAGAGGACTCCGGCTCAAAATGCCTCTCCCAGCTGCAGATAAAATCCCCGGGATTCCTTCGCCAGTCCATAGTCGAGGCGAAGATTGAGCTTTTCCGATCTGTTCAGGGCTATCCGGAGACCTCCTCCATAGGAAAATTTGCAATCCTGGAAATTAAGGTCTTTTACTTCAGGTCCTACATTTCCCACCCCGCCGAAACCAACAGCCCCCAGCCGCCAGAAAAGGGGTACCCGGTATTCCGCCTGGAAGACGGCCTGGTTCTTATCCCGGAAGCGGCCGGCATAATAGCCCCGCATGCTGTTTGCGCCGCCCAGGTAACCTAGACTCCGTAAAGGCACTTCCCCGGCGTTGAAAAAGCCATAAGCTTGCAGAGCCAGTACCTGTTCCCCCTGGATGCGGATGAAGCGCCGGAGGTCCATGACATAGTTAGTATATTGATAATCAGATCCTAATAGAGGCATAAAGTGATCAAAATAGAACTGCAGCATCGTACCCCGGTCAGGAGAAAAAGCGTTGTTACGGGTGTCATACGTGATGCTGAGCCCCAGCCCGGAGACATGGTAGCCTGTTCTTCCCAGGACGCGCTCTTTGTCAAATAGTCCTCCCGGGGTATACTCCACCCCAAAGACCCGTTGAAATTCATAAATAGCCCCTAAAAAAAGACTGTGTCCAATTCGTCGCTGAGGGTGCAAGTAAACGTAATACTGCTTAAATTTATAGGACTCTTTGTTGCTATCAGATGTCTGCTTCCCCAGTCCCCAGAACTTATCGGGGAAAGAGCTGTAGGAGAGCTGCTGGTTAAGGATATAGCGCTCGCCCGGGAAGTAAATGGAACCATTTATGGCTAAAACTAACTGCGCGCGCGTTGTATAGAGGGCGAGTGCCTGGGCGTTGGAAGTACGGATAGCCGTATCGTTTGGATTCAGGTGAAAAGTAGAGGCGGTGGCCATGCCAAAAGACCAACCTGTCTCAATGGAGCGGGCAATGATTGGAAGAACGAGCGTATGCCTTATCTTTGCCGGGCTTTTTATAGGCAGCGGCAGCTTTTGGACAGGCACGACGCCTACGGTATCTTTTTGAGCCGATAGGGTAAAAGAGTTAAAAAAGAGGCAGAAGAGCCCTAAAATTGGGTAAAATGGTGTTTTCCTGAACTTAGGCCGCGGCAAGGTTGTATTATTAATTTATTTGGTTTTGATGATTTAAGAGAAGCAAATTAACACGGAAAAATCTAATTTTCTTACATTTGAATATTAATGAAGATTTCACAATTTGTTAAAATTAAAATCATCTTATAATTTTAAAGGCGCTGAAGCGGAAAGGAAGACCCTTCCCTTTCTTAAATAAAGCTAGCAATTATGAAAAAATTTGAATGCCCCGATTTTGTTTTAGGCGATAAGATAACGGACGAACAATTTAGTTATTTTGATAAGTATGGCGTGATCATATTTAGGAATTTTCTTACATCGGAGACTGTTCAATTATTCATACAGGAATTAGACAGGATCGAAAAACAATGGCTGGATGAAGGGCGGGAAAAGATTAACGGGATCCCCCTTAAGTTCGGAAAGGACCAGGACGGGAACAAGATGATCCAGCGGATGTGTTTTTTATCTCTGTACAGCGATATGTTCCACGAACTCCTGCAGGATCCCCGCATTAAAGCCATTATAGGGCTGTTATATCCCTATGAAGGCCGGATCGCCGAGAATGAGAAGGATGGATTGATCCTCAATCACTATGTCCGGACGCCGGAGAGCGCTTTTACGCAGATGGGCTGGCATACGGATAGCCCCCGGGACCTCTTCCTGGGGCAGAAGATCATGCCGATGTTGAATGTAGGCATTCACCTGAACGATACCCCTTTTGAGAACGGGGGGTTACGGGTCCTGCCAGGAACGCATAAACAAAACATGCTGAAGCTGTTATTTGGCAAAAAATACTTTATCGACAATAATCCCGACCGCCGGGAGATCGGGTTTGACGTCAGTGCCGGGGATCTGACCGTACATGATGGAAGGATCTGGCACCGGGCCCAGCAGTCTCCTCATTTAGGGGAAGCCAGCCGCCGCCGGGTGATGTATGTACCGATCGTTACCGGGAAGTATATGCCTAAGGACGAGAACAGTAAAACTCCTTTTTACCACCGCTTTGCCTCGAAAGTGCAGAATTAAAAGACATTACTATAATTTTGAAAAAAGGGAGACCGTTGGTCTCCCTTTTTTCTCCATTTTACTTTAATAATATGGAATACGCATTAATTACAGGCGCCAGCAAGGGGATCGGCAAGTTTATCACGGAAGAGCTGGCCCGCAGAGGGTTCAGTGTCCTGCTGGTGGCCCGGTCGGAGGACCTGCTGAAACAGACAGCCGGGGAGATCTCCAGCCGTTATAAGGTCCAGGTCGACTGGCTGGCGCTGGACCTGTCCGCGCCCGATGCCCCGCAAAAGGTCTATGACTGGTGCCGGCAAAAGGGGTATGCCGTCAAGGCGCTGGTCAACAATGCCGGGTATGGGCTCAGCGGGCCTTTTGAGAAGTATAGCCTGACCGAACACTGGAATATGATGCAGCTGAATATGAATACCCTGGTGGGGCTGACCCGGTTATTCCTGCCGGAGATGAGGGGGTTGGGGCGCGCTTATATTTTGAATATCGCCAGTTCGGCCGCCTACCAGGCTGTGCCCAAGCTGAGCCTCTATGCGGCCACGAAGGCTTTTGTCCTCGCTTTTAGCCGGGGGCTGCACCAGGAGCTGCAAGGGAGCTCCGTCTCGGTGACGGCTGTCAGCCCCGGGGCTACGGATACGGATTTCCCGAACCGGGCGCAATTGGGAGAGAAAGGGATGAAGGCGGCGGCGAAGTTCAATATGAGCCCCCAGGTGGTGGCGTCTATAGCCGTGAAGGCGATGCTGGCGGGGAAGGCGGAGGTGATCACGGGGTTTGTGAATAAGGTGGGGGCGGTGATGGCGTGGTTGCTGCCGAAGAGGCTGGTGGAGAGGACGGCTATGAAGATTTATGAATGAGGGCGGGGCTGACCGCTGGTCAGCCGGCAGCGTGCAGAGCTGGCAGGCCCGTGAGTTGGGCGACCGCTGGGCAGTTGGCGAGGTGCGGGGGCCGGCAAGCCGGTAGATCGATTGCCGATCAGTTGCAAGCGTGCGAGGCCGGTGGGTGGGCCGCTGTGTTGCGTTGGAAAGATTGACGGCCACGGGTGCGTTTGGGAAGGATAGAGAGTCGTTGTTGTGAGACAAATGGATGTACGTGATAGAATTTCTTAATAATCTGATTGATAGATTGCTGTAGATTTTTTCTGTTTTGATTTTTTGTTTTATATTTGCAGCCCCTTAGCGGAATACCGTGGGGTGAAAAAGATGGCCCCGTAGCTCAACTGAATAGAGTAACTGACTACGGATCAGTAGGTTTCAGGTTTGAATCCTGACGGGGTCACGAAGCCTCGCACTGAAAGTGCGGGGCTTTTTTTGTTTGGTAGCGTGGCGAACTTGTTCGTCAAAGCGGACAAACAGAAAAGCCCGATCCCGCGAATGCGGGATGGGAGGCTTTGGGTAAGGCCAATGCGAGAGGATCATGGAGCGAAGCGGAGCTGATCCTGACGGCTGCCCCATCTCAATTCCCTCCGTGTTCTTCGCCATCGCCGGGGCATCATTCACCCCATCATAACCGATTTTGTTAAACATTTATATAAAAAACAGTCCTAACCCTTATTCCTCACTACTCCCCTTCGTCGCCTCAGACAGCAGATAATACGCCCCTTTCGTCACGATCCGCGCGTCCTTCGGCAAGTCCACCAGCGGAATGATCTCCGTATATCCCTGGTCCTGTGCCCCCGTCTTCACCGCGATCTGCCGGTACC
>DATJJD010000092.1:0-12104 GCA_035492545.1 Puia sp. | reverse complement strand
CTGTGTTGGCCGTAACTATGTGGCTCACGCCAAAGAGTTAAATAACGAGGTCCCGGACGAGCCTATCATATTTATGAAGCCCAAGAGCGCATTGCTGCAGGCCCATACGCCGTTCTATTACCCGGAGTTTACGAATGAATTGCACTATGAGTGTGAACTCGTATTGCGTATATCGAAAAATGGTAAATACATTCAGGACCGGTTTGCCAGTAAATACTACGATGCCGTGACCGTAGGAATCGATTTTACGGCACGGGATATCCAGAATGAGCTGAAGGAAAAAGGCCTTCCCTGGGAGAAAGCCAAGGCCTGGGATAATTCTGCCGCCATCGGTAAATGGATCCCCCTCCAGAACGTAAAGAACAAAAAAGATCTCAACTTCTGTCTTTACAAGAATAAAGAGCTGGTTCAGCAGGGCAACTCCAATCTCATGATCAATAGTTTTGACAAAGTGGTGGCCTATATTTCCAATTATTTCTCCGTCAATATCGGAGACCTGGTATTTACCGGCACTCCGGCAGGAGTGGGCGAATGCGTGGTAGGGGATGAGTTGGAAGGATTTATTGAAGACGATAGCTTGCTGACTTTAGAAATAAAATAATTTCGTCCTCGCAAAGGGTAATGCCATTCTGTTGGAACACGGAATGGCATTTTTTTTCAGGTAAATTTCATCCATGATAACCGTTGAACTCTTACTCCGGGCATATCGCCTCATGTGCACTGCTAAAGAGATGGCCCTCCTGTACGAAAATAACCGCTCTGTTTGTAAATATGTTCATTCCACTTCCAGGGGGCATGAAGCCATTCAACTGGCTACTGCTTTTCATCTTCAGCCCTGTGACTGGGTGAGTCCCTATTACCGGGATGAAAGCCTCCTGCTGGGGTTGGGTTTCGAACCTTACCAACTGATGTTGCAGCTCCTGGCTAAAGGGGAAGATATTTTTACGGGAGGCCGGGAATATTATGCGCATCCCAATTCCCGTGGAATGGATAAACCCGGTATCATTCATCAAAGCAGCGCTACAGGCATGCAGGCCATTCCCACTACAGGGATTGCCCAGGGTATCCGGTACCTGGAGGCCATTGGCTCTCCGCTGCTCCGGAAAGGGGATAAGGATGAGTCGCCGGTGGTGGTCTGCTCTTTAGGGGATGCCAGTGTAACGGAAGGAGAGGTCAGCGAAGCCTTTCAATTTGCCGTGCTGAAAGAGCTGCCCATCATTTACCTGGTGCAGGACAATGACTGGGGGATCAGCGTCCGTTCGGAGGAGTCGAGAAGTATGGACGCCTATGAATATGCCGGCGGGTTCAGGGGAATGGGCCGGCTGCGGATCAATGGCAGCGATTTCCAGGAGAGCTATGAGTGCATGGGCCGGGTGATCCGGGATGTCCGTAACGGCAAACGCCCTTACCTGGTACAGGCCCGGGTTCCCCTGCTGGGCCACCATACCAGCGGGGTGCGAAAAGAATTTTATCGCAGTCCGGAAGATCTCCGGGAGCAGTCACTCCTGGACCCGGGGGTGGGACTAAGAGCCAGGCTGTTGGGATTGGGCCTGGATGTCGCGGAATTACAGGAGGTGGAGAAGCAGGCGGCGATGCTGGTAACCCGGCAATTCCAGGCAGCCATGGAGGCCCCGGAGCCTGATCCGGCCACCGTGGAAAATTTTGTTTTCGTACCGACCCCGGTAACGGAAGAAAAAGGAGTGCGTAACCCGGAAGGAGGAGAAAAAGTATTGATGGTCGACGCGGCCCTGTTTGCCATCCGGGAGATCATGGAAGAGGTCCCGGAAGCGTTGTTATATGGACAAGATGTAGGCCGCCGGCTGGGAGGCGTTTTCCGGGAGGCTGCCACGCTGGCTGAACAATTCGGCGACCACCGGGTCTTCAATACGGCCATCCAGGAAGCTTATATCATTGGATCTACCGTGGGGATGAGCGCGGTAGGCGCCAAACCAATCGTAGAAGTACAATTCGCCGATTATATCTATCCGGGATTCAACCAGCTGGTGACGGAGATCTCGAAATCCTGTTACCTGAGCAACGGGAAGTTCCCCGTTCAGACCCTGATCCGGATCCCTATTGGGGCCTATGGCGGCGGCGGCCCCTATCATAGCGGCAGCATCGAGACTACTTTATTATCCATCAAAGGGATCAAGGTCGTATATCCCTCCAACGCAGCCGATATGAAAGGGCTGATAAAAGCCGCTTTCCTGGATCCCAATCCTGTGGTGATGCTGGAGCACAAAGGTCTTTACTGGAGTAAAGTACCTGGTACCGAAGCCGCCAAAATGGTCGAACCTTCCCGGGATTATATATTACCGCTTGGCAAAGCGGGTATCGTCCTGGCTGCCGATGAAGAGCTGACCCATGCGGGCGACACCTGTTGTATCATCACGTATGGAATGGGGGTATACTGGGCCGGCGCTGCTGCCCGCAATTTCCCCGGACAGGTGGAGATCGTCGACCTGAGGACCCTGTATCCCCTGGATGAAGAGTTGATTTTCGTCCGTGTGCGCCGACACGGAAAATGCCTGGTGCTTACGGAAGAACAACAGAACAATTCCTTTGCCGAAGCCCTGGCCTGGCGAATATCACGGTCTTGCTTTAGGGGCCTGGATGCGCCGGTGGAGGTCATGGGCGCCTTGAATCTCCCCGCCGTGCCGATGAATACCATCCTCGAAAATGCCATGTTGCCCAATCCCCTGAAAGTTACTGCCGTGCTGGAACGGCTGCTGGGGTACTAGGCGGTCGGGCCGGGCAGCCTGCCTGGTGGACTTTTTTAAAAGTCTATAAAAATAGTAGACTAATTGTTTGGAAAATACGATTGCCGGTTTTATCTTTATCCTATAAAAATGATGGACTAATAATGATCTCATCAATTCTCTGATACCCTGGTTAGCAGGCTCGACTTAGACGGAAGGACAGGTGGTTGTTTATTCTTGTTTGATCAGCGGTTTGCCAGGGCATCAGGGAAGACAAAAAATATAACCTATGCAACGTTTGGCAGTTTTCTCCTTTATCGGCATCCTTGTTCTTCTGCTGGCCTCAACGATGTCCGGGGCCGCCGTCCGGAAGGCGCCAAAAAAGACAGGCGCCACAACACGGATCTGTGTCACGGCGCCTGTTCAGCTCGCCAGCCGATGATTGCCCGCGGGGACCGGGGGCGACGATAGCATCGCTTAATATTTCGTCAGTTCCGGCTGCACCTCATCGATATAGGACAGGATACCGCCCTTCAGATTATATAAATTAGTATACCCGAATTTTTCTTCCAGTGCGCGAATGGCTTTGGCACTCCTTCCTCCCATCTTACAATGAATGATGACTTTTTTATCCTTGTCGATCCTTCCGGTTATGGAGCCGTCATTTTCCAGGATCCTACCCAACGGGATTAATTCAGCACCAATATTGACGATATCATACTCATGAGGTTCCCGCACATCGATCAGCTGGAATTTCTCCCCTTTTACCTGCAAGTCATACAGTTCTTTGGCTGTGACTTCCTTCAGTGGCTTTTCCTCGACGGCCCGCATTCCGCAGAATTGCTCGTAGTCGATCAGCGCTGTTATCGTTGGGTTTTTACCATTGATGGGATTGTCTTCCCTCCTTTTGATGTTGAAGGTCCTGCTTTCAAAATTCAGCGCATCGAAGATATAGAAGCGGCCCGACAGGGTTTCCCCTACACCCGTGATGACCTTGATCACTTCCAATGCCTGCAGACTGCCGATGATGCCCGGCAGTACGCCCAGAACCCCTCCTTCTGCACAGCTGGGTACCAGGCCCGGAGGGGGAGGGGTGGGATAGAGGTCCCGGTAATTAGGCCCGGGATTTCCCGCTGCATCTTTGTAGTTAAAGACGGAGACCTGCCCTTCAAATTGAAAAATAGAGGCATAGACATTCGGTTTGCCCAGCAACACGGATGCGTCATTCACTAAATACCGGGTTGGGAAATTATCCGTTCCATCTGCAATGACATCATAGTCACGGAGGATGTCCAGCGCATTTTGCGAATTGAGATGGGTATTGTAAACCTGCAGGTTGATGTAGGGATTGAGTGCTTCCAGTCTTCTCCTGGCAGCCTCCACTTTGGGTTTGCCGATCTCGTTGACACCGAACAAAACCTGTCTTTGCAGGTTGCTGTCATCGACGACATCGAAGTCCACAATGCCGATGGTGCCTACACCCGCAGCGGCCAGGTATAACAGGACCGGACTTCCCAGGCCTCCGGACCCGATGACGAGAACTTTAGCGGCCTTTAATTTCTGCTGGGCTTCCATCCCGAAACCGGGGATGATGATGTGCCGGTCGTAACGGGCCAGCTCTTCTTTGGTAAAGAGGGCGGCGGCGCCATTGGACGCGCCGTTTGCGGCCCCCTGGGATGCTGCATCGGGGGCCCCGCCGGCAATGGCAGGCACAATGCTGATGACGGTGTCCTCTTTGACAGCCGTCTTTTCCTGCTGCAGGTTCCTGATGTCGTCATTGCCGACAAAAATATTTACGTAAGAACGGATATTACCGCCCTCATCCAACAGGTGTTTCTTCAGATCGGGAAAATTCAGGGTCAGCTCGTTCACCGTGTCTTGTATGGTGCCGCTGCTGACGGACAGTCTTGCCGTATTATTCGTAAATTTCCTTAGCGGAGTGGGTATGATGACCGTTGCCATTTGTGTATTGTTTTTTTATGTGAATTGGTAATCGATTATTTTTTCTTCTTCGAATTGTTGTTCTTCATTCAGCAGCCACGAGCGCAACGTAATATCGCCATTTTCCAGGGTAGCCTCGCTATTCATAACGGAGACGATGACATAGGAAAAATAAGGCTGGGCGGCTTTACGGTCATGTTCAGAGGGAATAGCCGGGTGTTTGGGATGGGAGTGATAAATGCCCAGCAGCGCCCAGTCATGGTCCAGGGCATGCTGTTCGGCTGTCATATAATCGGTCGGTGAGATCTCGAACCGTCTTGTCTTATCTCCCTGTTTGGAATTGTCTACTACCAGGATGTCGATGACAACGCGCGTACCATCTGTCTCCTCCCTGCCGAAGAGAAACCCGCAACATTCGTCGGGGAAGGTGTTGACGGCATCTTCGATCAGCAGTTGTCGGATAGGTGGTTCAATGATGATCATGTTATAACAATTTTTGAGTGATTTCGCTGTATTTATCTGCATTGTCCGGAAGTACGGTGACCAGTATCCCTTCTTCCAGCTGTCCGGCGATCTTTATCGTGCCTGCGAGATTCGCGGCCGAAGAGGGGCTCAGGCGCAGCCCTTCATGGCGGTAAGCGGCCTTGATCATCTCATGGGCCTCTTCCGTACTAACCTCATGATTTTCATCGGCTACAGAGGGGTCATAGATCTCCGGCACAATGGCCGTCTCCAGATGTTTCCACCCTTCGAGCCCGTGGAGGGCAAAATCCGGTTGCAGGGAGATCAGCCGCACCGTCGGTTGCAGCTCTCTCAGTCGGCGGCCGGTTCCCACAAAAGTACCGGTGGTCCCCAGCCCTGCCACAAAATGAGTGATGCCGGGCAGCTCTCTGAAAATTTCGGGGGCGGTGGTATGATAATGCGCCTTCCAGTTATTTTCATTTTTATATTGATCGGCATAATAATAAGCTTCGGGATCTTCAGCCGCCATCGCTTTGGCGACCTGCTGCGCTCCATCGGTTCCTTCAAAGCGGGACGTGAGGATCAGTCTCACTCCCAGTGACTCCAGGATCTCCTTTCTTTCCTTCGAAGCATTCTCCGGAAGACAGAGGGCGACAGGTATGTTGAGCAGCCGGGCAATATGGGCATAGGCGATACCGGTATTTCCACTGGTGGCATCCAGTAAGGTCCGCCGGGGCGTCAATTCACCCTTCTGTATGGCATTGCGAATAATATTGTAGGCGGCACGGGCTTTTACGCTACCGGATAACTGCATCCACTCTTTTTTGGCATAGATCTGTACGTTCTTTTTCTGAAAAAGGCGGGTAACAGGATGCAGCGGCGTATTCCCAACCTTCCTCTCCAGCGCGTTGGCGGCGGACAGGAGGTCTGCATGAGAAAGAAGTCCGGTTGTTGTCGTTTGCATAATCATGTAATAAATAAAAAAAGCTCCACTGGTGGTGGAGCTTTTAAATATTGTCGAAACAGTTTTAATTAGCTTATATGAGGTCATCCTCCACCCAAATAACCATGGTTGGCTTACAACAACAACAACAAGTTCTATTTACAATAACATGATTCATTTGGGAGAATATGGAACAAAGGTAGGGATTCCTGCCAGATTTCCTACCGGAGGGGTGGGTTTTTGTCAAAAAAGCGTAACCGGGCCCTGCTAAATAGTTGATAGTTATTTATCTTGCTGCCTCAAATTCATTTGTTAAAACGGGTATAACCATGGAAAAATCCGCTGTAAATGGCAAAAAAATAGCCGCAGGCAAAGCGATGGGCTATATTAAGGATGGGATGACCCTGGGGCTGGGCACGGGGTCTACGGCCTATTGGGCTATCCAGGGGATTGGTGAGCTGGTAAAAAACGGGCTGTCCGTACGGGCTGTCGCCACTTCTGTACAGTCAGACACCCTGGCCAGGGAACTGGGTATCCCCATGGTGCCCTTTGCGGAGATCGATCATATCGATCTTACCATTGACGGAGCGGATGAAGTGGATGAACAGCTGAATCTCATCAAAGGAGGAGGAGGGGCATTGCTGCGGGAGAAGATAGTTGCCTCCGCCACCAAATTCTATATCATTATCGTCGACGAAAGTAAGCTGGTCCGCAAACTGGGAAAATTTCCTTTGCCGGTGGAAGTAGCCCCCTTCGGATGGGAGCTGACGATGCGTAAGCTATCCGCTCTGGGCTGTACGCCCCGGATGCGTATGACGGAGGACAAGCCTTTTCTGACGGACAATAGTCATTATATTCTCGACTGCTCTTTCGGCCTGATCGAAGACCCCGCCCGTCTTCATGAACAGGTCAGCGCCATAACGGGCGTGATGGAGGATGGGTTCTTTATCCAAATGGCCGATATCGTGGTAACCGGTTCTCCGGATGGAGATGCAAGGGTGATAGAGGCGGTGAATAAAAAATAAATCATGTCTACTTCTGTATCCGCATTGAAAGCAGCGCTAAGCCCCATTCGTGATCGTCTTATCAGTCACCCCGTTTATCAGAATATACAGAGTGCTGCTGCCTTACGATCATTTATGGAATTTCATGTCTATGCAGTATGGGATTTTATGTCCCTGCTGAAAGCCCTTCAACAGGGGCTCACGGTGGTGAGCATTCCCTGGGTGCCAAGGGGAAATGCCAATACCCGGTATCTCATTAATGAAATTGTCGTGGGGGAAGAGAGTGATCTGGATGAAATAGGGAGGCGCACGAGTCATTTCGAGTTATACCTGCGCGCCATGCAACAGGCCGGCGCGGATACCGGACCGGTGAGCCGGCTGCTGGCCGCCCTGGAAGAGGGGCTGCCGGTGGAAAAGGCGATAGCCCTTCATGTGCCTGACGGGGCCGTACGCGAGTTTATGGAATTTACTTTCCGCACCATCGCCTCCGGTAAATTACATGCCATAGCGGCTGTTTTTACCTTTGGCCGCGAGGACCTGATCCCCGATATGTTCCTGCAGATCGTACAGGATCTTTCCGAAGAGGCGCCGGATCAACTGACCATTTTTTCTTATTACCTGCAGCGTCATATCGAAGTAGATGGCGGCCATCACAGTCACCTGGCCATTTCCATGGTGGAAGAGCTATGCGGGCAGGACCCCCGGAAATGGGAAGAAGCCACTGAATATGCGAAAGCGGCATTGCAGTCGCGGATCCGTTTATGGGACGGCGTGCTGGAAGGCATCGGGAGCCCATCGGCCATAGAGGGTTGACATCACCGGGCCTGTCACTTTCTTGACATCAGACCTTCACTCATGAACCGACAGGGTCCCTTTCAACCGCAGGTCCCTGGATGAGGCGCCGATCATGATCCTGAATTCACCTGGTTCTACTACAGGCTCTAATGTTGCATTCAACAGGCTGAGCATAGCCGGCGTCAGGCTAAAGCTCACCTCCTTTGTCTGTCCCGGTAATAGATGTATCCGGGTAAACCCTTTTAGCGCCAAGACAGGCGTGGCTACCGAAGACAGCAAATCCCGGATATATAACTGAACAACTTCCTCCCCTTCCCGGTTGCCGGTATTCTTTACTTTACAGGTGACTATCGTCGAGTCATGGGCGGAGATATTGTTGGCAGCCAGTTGCAGGTCGCTATAGTCGAATCGGGTATAACTGAGCCCGAAACCAAACGGGAACAGGGGCAGCCCACTGAGGTTATTATAATCATCTCCCCTTCCGGTGGGCTTGTGATCATAGACCAGGGGTAGCTGAGCTTCCGATATAGGATAGGTGATGGGCAGACGGCCTCCCGGGTCTTCATCGCCGAACAATACCTTTGCCACCGCATCCCCTCCTTCTTCTCCCGGGTACCATATCGCCAATACAGCTGGTACTTTATCCAGCCAGGCGCTCATGGTGATAGCGCTGCCCCCTGATAATAATACGATGACGGGCTTGCCGGTGGCTGCCACTTCTTTGATCAGCTCTTCCTGATGGCCGGGCAGGCTTAACAGGGCCCTGTCCCGGAACTCCCCCTCCTCTATGCCGGCGACCACGATGGCCACCTCTGCCTGCCGGGCTGCGGCGACCGCCGAGTTGATCCGGGCCTTCCAATCATCGGGCGCCCCAACACTCCATACCAGCCTGAGGTGGGCATTGCCGGAAGGTTCGAAAAACTCCACCCGGATGGCATAGAGAGAGTCTTTCTTGCCATAGAAGTTGATTAACGAAGTGCTGTAGGTTTGTTTTTTCCAGTTGTCTATCACCAACCGGCCGTTCAGATACATCCGGTAGCCATCATTGCCATCCAGCCCGATCTTTATATTTCCTGTCTCCGGCACCCTTAACTGCCCTGTCCACCGGGCGGAATAAAAATCATTGCTGATCAGGGGATCCGGGGAAAAAAGGGTCCATTGAAAATTAAGGGCGGCATCGATCCGGGTAAGAGCGGGCCGATCCGTGAGGGTTATATTATTGAAGTATTCTCCTTTTAAGCCTTCTTTCGGGCCATTGTCCTCTGTATGATACAGGTATTTCGAAGGAATGACGGTCCATGGCCGGGAATCCCTTCCGCATCCCGGAGAATAACTGATTTTTACGGCGGCGCCCCCTCTTTTACGAAGACCGTCCAGGATGCTGATGCTGCCATTCCCCGGCCCGCTGTAACCGCCCAATCTTGCTTCTACGGCATCTGTTCCGATGACCGCTATGCTGCGGATCTTTCTATCCAGGGGCAGCGCACCTTTTTCATTCTTTAAAAGGACGATGGATTCCAGGGCAGCCTGCCTGGCTAATACCTTATGGGTAGTGTCTCCAGCCCATTTCAATACCTCGGTCTCCGGCACATAAGGGTTCTCGAACAAACCCAGCTCGAACTTTGCCCGCAGCACACGGGATACGGCATCGTCGATCCTTGCGCTGTCGATGCTGCCATCCAGGAAGGGAGGAATAAATAGTTTGTAATGATCATACTGTGTCTGGAAAATGACATCCAATCCATTGGTAATGGCCTGCCGGCCGGATTCCGGGTAATCCCTGGCTGTAAAATGCAGGACCGTCGAACCGCCGGTGGCGCCGGCATCGGAAATAACAAATCCTGAAAATTTCCATTCTCCTTTTAATTTTTTATTCAGCAGCCAGTCATTGGCCGTACAGGGGACCCCATCGAGGGAATTATAAGCGGTCATGATGGACCGGGCGCCTCCTCGTTCAATAGCGGCCCGGAAGGGAGGGAAATAGATCTCATCGAGGATACGCTGATTGTAATGAATGGGATAGCTATCCCTTCCGCCATCGCCCACATTGGCGATAAAGTGTTTGGGGGTGGTGATGATGCCTGCCTCTTCAAACTGTTTCACAAATGCTACGGCTATTTCGGAGCAGAGAAAAGGATCTTCGCCATAGGTCTCTTCCGTGCGGCCCCAGCGGGGATCGGCGGCAATATTGACGACAGGGGTCAGGATCTGCCGGATGCCCCGGATCTTTGTTTCTGTGGCGATGGCGCCTGCCACCCGGCCGACCAGCGTGGTGTCCCAGGTAGCTGCCAGCGCAATGGCTTGTGGGAAGGCCGTGGCGCCGGAACGTACCAGGCCATGCAGGGCTTCATCAAAAGGAATGATGGGGATGCCCAGCCGGCTGCGTTCTACAAAATACTTTTGAATGGCATTGATCTTTTTATTCACTGCCAGGGTATTCTCCGTGGTGCTGTAATGCAACAGCTGTCCTGCCGCATCACCGCCTTTGGAACCGGCACTGACCTGGAAGCCGAAGAGCCCGTGTTTGTACTGGTCGTCCGTCGCCTTGTCCAGGTCGCCGGGGATCATGAACAGCTGCCAGAATTTTTCTTCTTTCGTCATCCGGGATAGCAGGTCTTTTATCCTTTCTTCGATGGGACGATGAGGGTCTTTATAAGGAAGGAGAGGTTGGGCTGATGACCCTATGGAGAAAAGGATGAAAGAGGTTATTGCTATAAGCTTGCTAAAAAAAACAGAACGTCTCATATGACCAAATATAATCTGAAATTGGGTATCGGCGGCCGGGGATGCTAAATCATGCAAACGGTTGAGTCCGGTGGAGGCGGGAATGTTCAGTATAACTTTATATCTTGGGCCAAATTTTTTGGCATGCTGCTGATCCGGAGGGGCTTACTCTGTTTATGGCTGATCATTGGAGGGACCTATACGGGGACGGCTCAGTATGCGAATATACATAATCGTTATATCTCTCCCGATACGCCCCGTCTTGTTATCGAACGGGCGATGATCTATACCCCTGCTACGCAGTGGCTGTACAATCATCATGCTTCCGTGACAAAATTCAGGGACCGGCTGATCGCTATCTGGTCGGATGGCAGAAAAGATGAGGACGCGCCGGGCCAACGGGTGGTCTTTTCCCTCTCAAAGGATTTTTTCCATTGGTCGGCCCCGCAGGTGTTGGCCGAACCTTCCATTTACCGGGGAGAACCGGCTAATATTTTAACGGCGGCGGGATTTCACCGATATGGAAAGTATGGAAAGGCCGACACGCTGGTCGCTTATTATGGAGAATATTCGCCTCAGCGGCAGCATACTCATCTCCGGGCACGGACCAGTACTGACGGCGAGCATTGGAGTGCCGCCCTGGATATGCATCTGCCTGTAAATCCCAATCATGGCCCCCAGGAGATAGCCGGTCATCGGCTGGTGATCAGCGGCAACTTTACTTTCCCTTATACCGACGACCTATCCGGTTTGTCCGGCTGGAAGATGAGCAGTATTTATCCCGACTCTCTTTACCGGGAAGACAACCCCGCTACCTTTTATGCACCTGCCGGTAAAATGGGATACCCTCCTCTCTGTGAAGGGTCTTTTTTCCAGACTGACAACGGCATGCTGCACATGCTGCTCCGGGTGACGGGAAAGGGCTGGAAAGGGCGCCTCTGGCTTACGGAAAGCAGGGATCGGGGGCAACATTGGTCTTCCCCACAGGAGACGGCCTTTACGGACAATGACAGTAAGTTTCATTTCGGGCGATTGCCGGATGGACGGTTTTATTACGTGGGGATCCCCGATACCTTACATCATTATGCCCGTACGCCCCTGGTGCTGGCCCTTTCAAAAGACGGGGTCTCTTTCGACAAAATGTACATCATCGCGGATCAGCCCTATACGCTAAAAAAAGAAGGATTGTGGAAGGGAGGGCAATACGGTTATCCGTTTACCCTGGTTGATGGAGATTATTTTTACGTCATCGTTTCCCGGCAGAAGGAGGCTATCGAGCTCCTGCGATTCAGGCTCAGCCAGCTTCAGTAAGCCGTTATTGGATAAATATATTTTTTATAACCTACCATTTCAATATGAGAATTTTTTTAAGCCTCTTCGTTTGCTTTATAACATTTGGCCCGTTGACGGCCCAGGACAAACATGTGTTCACGCTGAGCAAGAATGATTTTTTGCTGGACGGTAAGCCTTTTCAGATCGTCAGCGGGGAAATGCATCCTGCCCGGATCCCCCGGGAATACTGGCAGCACCGGATCC
>DATJJD010000091.1:0-22677 GCA_035492545.1 Puia sp. | reverse complement strand
GTTTAACCGACATGAACACAATTAATTTTTTCCATATGAATAAACTTATTTTTTTACTGGCCATCGCGCTGCTGCCGGGCCTTGTTTTCGCCCAGCAAAGGGTAGTGACCGGCACGGTGAAGGACCAATATGGACCCTTGGCGCGGGCCACCGTCGCCGAGAAGCTGCAGCCCGGCAATGCCGTGGCGGCAGACGAACACGGAAAATTCCGGATCGTGCTGAAGGGCAGCTCCAATACCCTCGTCGTCACCTATCTTAACTACCAGCGGCAGGAAGTCAATCTAAAAAAAGAAACGGGACAGGATATTCAGATTGTCATGCAGCAGTCAACCCAGGGCATGGAAGAGGCGGTGGTCGTAGGTTTCGGGAAAAAGAAACGGATCACCAACACAGGAGCCGTCAGCACGATCAATGCCGACGAGATCCGGGACGTACCCACCTCCAGCATACAGAATGCCCTCGCCGGGAAATTACCGGGCTTTTTTACCCAGCAGCGCTCGGGTCAACCCGGGCACGACGCCTCCGATTATTTTATCCGGGGGGTCAGCTCGCTCAATCCGGACGGCAATCAGCCCCTTATCGTCGTGGACGATATACAATTTACCTACGAACAGCTGTCGCAGATCAATGTCAATGAAATAGAGAGCATTTCCATCCTGAAAGACGCCAGCACCACGGCTATCTATGGCATTAAGGGAGCCAATGGGGTATTGGTGGTGACTACCCGCCGGGGAGCGGCCGGCAGACCTAAGTTCGACGTTCGGCTGGAAGGAGGCGGACAGGCTCCGGTACGGACGCCCAAATTCCTGGATTCCTACCATACTGCCCAACTGGTCAACGAAGCGTATACCAACGATGGCATCACGCCCCTGTTCAGCCAGGCAGACCTGGACCTGTTCAAAAATGGTACAGATCCTTATGGCCACCCCAATGTGAACTGGTACAAGGAGATCAACCGCCCGTACTCGCTCCAGGCCAATGCCAACCTCGACATCTCCGGAGGTACCTCTACCGTGAAATATTTTATCTCCGGCGGCGCCTTTACGCAGAACGGCTCCGTGAGGAATTTCTCCACGAACGCAGACGGCGTCAACAGTAACTATTTTTACAAACGATATAATATACGGTCCAACCTGGACATCCAGGCTACAAAAAGCCTTACCATCCGACTGGACGCCACGACCCGCTTCGGCGATATCAACCAACCCTATGCAGTCAACGTGATCAGTAATATATATGACTTCTCCAAGATCCACCCCTATTCCGCACCCTTTGTAAACCCCAACGGGAGTTATGCCTATGCCTTCGATACGCAGAACCAGCTGCCAACGATCAACGCCCAGCTGGCGACGCAGGGTTATACACGCAACCGCCGCACCGACTTCAACGTCTTATTAGGTTTTACGGAGAAGCTGGACGATATCGTTCAGGGCCTCTCACTGGTGGGCCGGGTGGCCTATGCCGGCGTAGAGCAGAATACGCTCACTCTTTTCCGCGGCTATCCGCCTACTTACCATTATGATCCGAGGGATAACAGCTATCACCTGAATACAGGCGTCAGCACTGGTGGTTATACCTATGCCACGTACCGCACCCTGGGTAATACAGACCTGGACAACCAGCGCACAAATATCCAGATCTATCTCAACTACGAACGGATGTTTGGCGCCGCCCATCATCTGACGTCCTTGCTCTTATGGAATCAGGAGAGCTACCGGGTAGATGCGGATGCTACCGGCTTCTTCCCCATCTATGGTCAGGCGCCGCAGAAATACAGGGGTTATTCCCTGAAGGTAGGGTATGACTACAAACAGAAATACCTGGTCGACGTGAATGCCGCTTACAACGGTTCGGACCGGTTCCAGAACAATAAACGCAACGGCTTTTTCCCGGCCTTCGGAGTAGGCTGGAACATGGCGAAAGAGAATTTTTTCAGCAAGGCCCTGCCTTTTGCCAACCTGTTCAAGTGGAGGGCTACCTATGGGGTGGTGGGCTCCGATGTGGCCATCGGCAACCGATATCTCTACAACCAGGTATATACCCAGGGACCGGGCTATAGCTTCGGACAAACCAATCAGGGCGTGGGCTCGATCTATGAAGATTCCCTCGGCAACAATAATGTCACCTGGGAAAAAGCCAAAAAATTCGATGCGGGCCTGGACATGAACCTGTTCAACGACAAGATCTCCTTCTCGGCCGATTATTTTCATGAATACCGGTACGACCAGTTGGTAAGACCCGGCAATATCCCCCTCATCCTGGGGGTCGGCGTCTCCCCGAGCAATGTAGGCATCACCGTTAACAGGGGATGGGAAGGCACGGTCACCTACCAGGATAAAGCAGGCAGCGTTCAGTACAGCATCGGCCTGGTATGGTCCTACGCAAAGAACAAGATCCTCTTCGAGGCGGAAGCGGCGCCCCGTTATCCCTGGCTGGCGGTGACAGGTCATTCCATCAACCAGCCCTTTGGTTATAAATTCCAGGGATTCTATACCCAGGCGGATGTGAACGATCCCAAGGTCGCCAAACCGGTCGGCACTGTCGCCATCCAGCCTGGTGATCTGAAATATAAAGATCTCAACGGGGACGGTGTCATCGATCAGAACGATATCACGACGATCGGTAAGCCTAATCTGCCTAATACATCCATTGGGATGCCTATTAAGATCCGCTATAAAGGTTTCGATGCCAGTGTGCTCTTCCAGGGTGCCTTCGGGTACAGCCTGGGTCTGAAGGGCACAGCGATCGAACCTTTCCAGGGCCAGTTCCAACCCATTCATGAATTGCGGTGGACGCCGGCGACCGCAGCCAGCGCCGAGTTTCCACGACTCACCAGCAATCCAACCACTATCAATAGCCCCGGCGCCTACAATTCGGATTTTTGGGTGATCAACGCGCATTATGTCCGTTTGAAAACGGTGGAATTGAGTTATATCCTGCCCCGGAAATGGCTGCCGCTGAAGATCAATAACGGACGTCTCTATATCAGCGCGTACAACCTGCTCACCTGGAGCAATGTCAGCAAGAAATATCAACAGGATCCCGAGGTCGCTTCCAATACAGCGGGGGACGCCTACCTGGCGCAGCGTGTTATTAATTTCGGACTACAAGTGGGCCTGTAGTTGACTGATCGGTTACCTAATTGTATAAAATGAGCAAAAAAAGAAAACTTCCTATGATCTTCGCCTGGCCTCTGTTGTTAGCTGTCGTACCCATCTTTGGACAACCGTTACGGAAGACCCCGGCAGCGCCCCGGCATCCCGTCGACTACGTCAACCCCTTTATCGGGGCCAGCACCAGCACCGTCAAAGCCGGAGCCAGCCACGGCCTGGGTAAGACGTTCCCCGGGGCTACAACCCCCTATGGCATGGTGCAGGTGAGCCCCAACACTATTACAGGCGGCGACAACGGGTCCGGCTACAGCTATGAACACACCTCCATAGAAGGGTTTGCCTTCACCCAGCTGAGCGGCATCGGCTGGTTCGGGGACCTGGGCAATTTTCTCGTGATGCCGTCGACGGGTCCGCTGAAGACTTCAGCAGGTCGCGCCGGCCACGAAGAAGAAGGTTACCGTTCCTCTTTTGACAAAAAATCCGAGCACGCCAGCCCCGGTTATTATGAAGTATTCCTCTCGAAATATCGGGTCAAAGCTGAAACGACGGCCGCGCCCCATAGCGGTTTACTGCGTTTCACGTTCCCGTCCGGCGCCGATTCCCGTATCCAGATCGACCTGGCCCGCAGGGTGGGAGGGACTTCTACTTCCCAGTATATAAAGATCGTCGACGATCACACCATCACCGGATGGATGAAATGTACGCCGGAGGGCGGCGGATGGGGGAATGGGGAAGGACATGCGGACTATACCGTCTACTTCTATGCGCAGTTCAGCAAGCCGCTTAAAAAATGCGGGGTCTACAGCGCCGATATTCCTGAAAGCTGGCCGAGAAAAAGAGAAGACATAGAAAGCGACCGCTACCGGCAGCGCATTGCTGATGCGGCGACCTCAGGGGTAACCCTTCTGCCAAAGGAACAACAGGGCCGGCACCTGGGCTTTTTCACGGAATTTGCAACGGGACCCGGCGAACAGGTGTTGATGAAAGCCGGTATCTCCTTTACGGACGAGGACCATGCAAAAAGCAACCTTCTACAGGAGATCCCCGGCTGGGACTTCGAAGCCCTGCACGAAAAGGCCCGGCGGTTATGGGACCGGGCGTTGGATAAAATACACATCGATGGCGGCAGCGAAGAAGAAAGGACCGTCTTTTATACCGCTCTCTACCATACGATGATCGATCCCCGGACGTTGTCTGATGTGGACGGATCTTACCCCGGCGGTGATGGCCGGGTGCATCGGCCCGGCTTCCCCGGTACAACGAATACAGGATCTCCCGCTGATCAGGGCACGGGGAGCACAGGATATACCGGAAATATATATACGCGTCGAACGGTCTTCAGCGGCTGGGACGTTTTCCGAAGCCAGATGCCCCTGCAGACCATTATCAACCCCGCCCTGGTGAGCGATCTGCTCCGCAGCCTGACGGACCTGGCCGGCGAGACCGGCCGGCACTACTACGAGCGGTGGGAATTCCTGAATGCCTACACCGGCTGTATGATCGGCAACCCCGCCGTAGCGGTCCTCGCAGACGCCTACGCAAAAGGCATCCGCGGGTACGATATCACCAGGGCCTATGAATATGCCCGCAACTCCTGCGAACGGTATGGCAACGGCGACCGGGGCTGGTCCTTTATCTGCGAGCCGGAAGACCACCGCATGAACTCTTACGGTAATTCCCCCTTCGTTATTTCCAATACGCTGGAGAACGGTTACGCGGAATGGTGCCTTTCGCAACTGGCGGCCCGCCTTGGAAAAAAAGAAGACGAAATAAAATATGCCCGCAGGGCGCAAAGTTATCGCAACATCTTCGACACCTCCGTACACTGGTTCCGGCCCCGTAAAGAAGACGGGTCCTGGGAAGACTGGCCGGCGGAAGGCCGGCTCAAACAATTTTATGGCACCGTGGAGAGCAACCCCTATCAGCAAGGCTGGTTCGTGCCGCACGACATTCCCGGAATGGTCCGGCTGATGGGGGGCAGAGATTCCGTCATCGCCGACCTGCTCCATTTCTTCCGCAGCACACCCGAAAATATGTTATGGAACGATTATTACAACCATGCCAATGAGCCCGTGCATCACGTGCCGTTCCTGTTCAATCGTCTCGGGGCGCCCTGGCTTACACAGGAATGGACCCGCCGTATCTGCGCCCGCGCCTATCACAATGCCGTGGAAGGACTGGTAGGCAATGAGGACGTGGGGCAGATGTCTGCCTGGTATGTGCTGGCGGCGACCGGCCTCCATCCCGTCTGCCCCGGGGACACCCGTTACGAGATCACCAGCCCCGTATTCGACAACATCACGTTGCAACTGGACCCGCATTACGCGAAAGCAGCCTCCTTCACCATAAGAACAAAACACAATTCAGGGGAGAATGTCTACATCCAACGCGCCTGGCTGAATGGCCGTCCTTACGAAAAATGCTGGCTGGATCATGCCGATATCATGGCAGGAGGGGTGCTGGAACTGGAGATGGGACCGAAACCGAACGAGCGGTGGGGTGTTGAGGCCGCATTAACGCCTGGGCCGGTGGAGCGCCTGTCATCGGGCGGCCCCTCCCCCTCAGACAGCTCCCCAACATCGCAAGAACCCGGGGCTGCCTCGCCTGTCCCCGATCTTGTACACTACGCCAACACGCTGCAGGGTACGGCGTCGGATTTCGGCCTTAGTTACGGTAATACCTACCCGACAACCTCGCTGCCTTTCGGCATGAACGCGTGGAGCGCCCAGACGGGAAAGAACGGAGATGGCTGGAAATATCAATATTCCGCAACCACCATCCGGGGATTCGGGCAGACGCATCAGTGCAGTCCCTGGGTCAATGACTATGCCGTCTTTAGCCTCATGCCGGTCACCGGCTCACTCGTCGTCGATGAGGATAAAAGGGCCGGCACTTTCCATCATGAGAACGAAACAGCAAGGCCGGACTATTATAAAGTACTATTCGACGATCAGGTAACAGCAGAGATGACGCCGGTAGAAAGGGGCGCCCATATGCGCTTCAGATTCCCCCGGCCAGCCGACGCGTATCTGGTACTGGACGGCTATACCAAACTGAGTGGGGTGAAGATCTTCCCCGAGTTGCGCCGGATCACAGGCTGGGTCAACAATGCCCGGTGGGCGCCCGCCAGCTTCCGCAACTATTTCATTCTCCAGTTCGACCAACCCTTCCTTTCTTTCGGTACCTGGGAGAACGTACACAATGGTATCCTCAGGGACAGCACGGAAGGGGAAGGACAGGGGATAGGCGCCTGGGTACAGTTCGCAAAAGGGGCGGTGGTGCAGGTGAAGATCGCCTCCTCCTATATCAGTGCTGAACAGGCATCGCTGACCTTGCAGCAGGAGCTGGGGGGATTCGCTTCCTTCGACGACACCCGGAAGGCAGCGCAGAAAGTCTGGAACGATCTGTTCCGGCGGGTCCTGGTGGAAGGAGGTACGGAAGCACAGAAGGCTACTTTTTATTCCTGCCTGTTCCGCGCCAATCTCTTCTCACATACTTTCTTCGAGTACGATAAAGATCACCGGCCTTATTATTATAGCCCCTATGATGGGAAGGTGCACGAAGGATACATGTATACGGACAACGGGTTCTGGGATACGTTCCGTTCCCAGTTTCCGCTTAACACGATCCTTCATCCTGTCATGGAGGGCCGTTATATGCAGGCCCTGCTGGCCGCGCAGCAGCAATGCGGCTGGCTGCCGGCCTGGTCCTTCCCCGGTGAGACAGGGGGCATGCTGGGCAATCATGCGATTTCGCTGCTGACGGACGCCTGGGTGAAAGGGATCCGGACCTTCAGCGCGGACTCCGCCCTGAAAGCCTATTATCATGAGGCGACGAATAAAGGGCCCTGGGGCGGGGCCAACGGCCGGCAGGGTTGGAAAGAGTATTTCCAGATGGGCTATGTCCCTTATCCGGAGTCGCAGGGTTCGACAGCGCAGACCCTGGAGTATGCCTACGATGATTTCTGCGGTTACCAGTTGGCAAGGACTTCCGGACATCCCTATTATTCGACGGTCTTTGCGAGGCAGATGTACAATTACAGGAATGTCTTCGATCCGGCATCCCGCTTCATGCGGGGGCGGCAGGCCAATGGACAGTGGACGCCTGGGTTCGATCCCCTGGATTGGGGCGGTCCCTATACGGAAGGGAATGCATGGCATTACACCTGGTCGGTATTCCACGATATCCAGGGACTGATCGACGGGATGGGTGGCGAAAAGAATTTCATCGCTAAGCTCGATTCCGTCTTTTCCATGCCTAATACGATAAAAGTAGGCTCTTACGGCTTCGTTATCCATGAAATGAAAGAAATGGAACTGGCGAATATGGGGCAATATGCCCATGGCAACCAGCCCATCCAACATATGATCTACCTGTACAATTATGCACGGCAGCCCTGGAAGGCGCAGGCGCATGTACGGGAGGTGATGGACCGCCTCTATAATGCCACGGAGAAGGGCTTCCCCGGGGACGAAGATCAGGGCGGCATGTCTTCATGGTATGTGCTCAGCGCGCTGGGGATCTATTCCGTCTGCCCCGGCACCGACCAGTATGTCATCGGCAGTCCCCTCTTTCCAAAGGTGACCCTTACGCTGGAGAATGGGAAGAAATTCATTATCGAGGCGGCAGGGAATAAGGGGAAGAATGTCTATATCCGGTCGGCCACGCTGAATGGGAAAGGTTATACCCATAACTGGATCAGGCATTCCGATATCATGAAGGGAGGGGTATTACACTTTGAGATGAGCGACCAGCCCGCGAAGGGCAGGGGCATAACGGATGCGGACAGGCCTTTCTCGCTGTCGAATGAACCGGACCGCGGCCGGCATCCACGACGGAGAACGTATCTTGCCGGCTATTGTGAATGATAATTATTTTACCTTGTTCAAAGGAGAAAGCAAGGCCCTATAATAAGTAAATAATAAATGCGATGAACAAACTCTATTTTTTGTTATTACTTGCTGTGGCGGGAATGCAAAGTTTTGCGATACCCCTGCAACTCGGCAGCCCACTGCAAAACAATATGGTCATTCAGCAAAACCATCCTTTTGCCGTTTGGGGTAGGGCCGAAACCGGGGAGGCTGTAAAAATACATGCAGACTGGATGGCCGAAACCATTATTGTCAAAGCTGACACCGGTGGTAACTTCCTCGGGTTCATCGCCGTGCCGGCCGTGAAAGCCGGCGACTACTCACCTCATATCCTGCAGGTCGAAAGTGGGACCTCCCGCATCACCCTGACGAATGTGCTGATCGGGGAAGTCTGGCTTTGCAGCGGGCAGTCGAATATGCAGTTTTCCATGAAAGAGGTCCTCGACTCCACCCGGGAGATAGCAGCGGCTCAATATCCCAATCTCCGCCTGCTGAACGTAGACCTGAATTTCAGCGCCACCCCGATAGACAGCTTTAAAGGGAAATGGATGGAATGCTCTCCGGAGACCGCGCGCAAATTCAGCGCGGTAGGTTATTATTTTGGTACGGAATTACTGCATTCGCTGAACGTACCGGTAGGTATCATCTTCTCCGGCATCGGCGCCTCCGCTGCACAGGCCTATGTTCCCCAGCCCGTGCTCGCAGCCGACACGCAGCTCAGCAGGATCTACCTGCAGCCCTACCTGAACAGCCCAAAGGCGAAGGAAGTGATCAACGGAGGTTTCAGCTTCGAAAAGGTCACCCGTCCCTTCCTCTTGTATAACGCTATGATCTATCCGCTGCGGCAGTTTTCCATCCGGGGCGTCTGCTGGTATCAGGGAGAGTCCAATCGTCTCGAAAGGGATTCTTATACGAGACTGACACAAGCCCTGATAAAAAGCTGGCGGGAGAGCTTTGGCCAGGGAGAGCTGCCTTTTTACTATGTACAGGTAGCCCCTTTCTTCCTCGACAAAGAAGATCCCGTCCTGGCCGATTATGCCTTCTTTCGCGAGGCCCAGGAAAAGGTGGCGGCATTGAACAATACGGCAATGGTCACCACCATCGATGTGGGCGAGGCGAAGAACCTCCACCCCCATAATAAAAAGCCCATTGGGGTAAGGCTGGCACGCACGGCCTTGAACCGCGTCTATGGACTATCGGATATCGTCTACCGCGGTCCCCGGTACCAGCACATGGAGATCGGCAGAAAGGAAGCCATCATCTATTTCGAGCCCGGCACGACTCCTGGCGGCCTCCGTACCGATGATGGGGCTGCTCCTGGCTTTTTTACCGTCGCCGGGGAGGACCAGGTCTTCTACCCGGCCGAAGCGACCATCGACGGAGACAGGATCCATGTTCGCTCCGCTAAAGTCAAAAAACCGGTAGCCGTAAGATATGCGTTTACCAATTATCCGGTCACCCATTTACAGAACGGGGAAGGCTGGCCCGTACTCCCTTTCCGTACTGACACCTGGCCGGAGCCGCCCATAAAAACAAAATAGATGACTACGCATTTTATAAAGATCTTCCGAAGCGGGAAATTGCTTAAACTGGCCCTGCTTCCCGTTCTCATACTCTTCGAGGGGGAATGCCCGGGCCAACAGGCTCTTGCCCAATCACCCCAACCGGCCTATTTCATCGACGGCTATCACGGGGGCATTTATGGTCATCTCCCTGCCTGGCAGACAAAGTTCATGGTAGAGAAATTAGCGCAATACCCGGACTGGAAGATCAACCTGGAACTGGAGCCCGAATCCTGGGATACCATCGCCTTGCAGGACCCTGTATCTTACAATGCTTTTTCACAGCTCTTTGCCGACCAGTCATCGAAGGGCCGCATCGAATATGTCAATCCTGCCTATGGACAGAGCTACTTATACAACATCTCCGGGGAGAGCATTATCCGGCAATTCTATTACGGCATGAAAAAATTGCGCCGGCATTTCCCTTCGGCAGTTTTTACCACCTATTCCTCCGAAGAGCCCTGTTTTACCAGCGCCCTGCCGCAAATATTAAGATCCTACGGTTTTAAATACGCCTCTTTGAAGAATCCGAATACCTGCTGGGGTGGCTATACCCGTGCCTTCGGCGGTGAGCTGGTCAACTGGATCGGTCCCGACGGCAGCTCTATCCTGACGGTACCCCGCTATGAGATGGAAGCGCTGAAGCCTCACTCTATCTGGGAGACGATAGCTTGCGCCAACAGCAGGGAGTATGTCCAAAAAGCCTTTCAATCCGGTATCCGGCATCCGGTGGGAATGTGCCTGCAGGATGCGGGCTGGGCCTTTGGTCCCTGGCTCCGCGGAGCGAATGACAGTCAAAATATTTATGCGCCGACGATCTATGAGACCTGGCGGGGGTACGTGGAAAATAGTTCATCCCGTAAAGCAGACAAAGACTGGCGATTCTCGCAGGAAGACGTGTTGGTCGGCCTGATGTGGGGCTCCCAGATCCTGCAGCGCATAGCCCGTGAAGTGAGGGTTTCCGAGAACACCATCATCAGGGCGGAAAAAATGGCGGCCCTGGCGCGTATCTGGCAGGGGGCGCCCTGGCCGGAGGCTGCATTTGAAGCTGCCTGGCGAACCCTGCTGCTGTCGCAGCATCATGATTGCTGGATTGTTCCCTATAACGGCAAACCCGGGAATACCTGGGCGGATAAGGTCGTCACCTGGACCGGTTATACCAATGCCTGCAGCGACAGCATTACAGAAGCCGCGGTCCGGCAATTGTCGGGTTCGGGTGCAGACAGCCCCTCTATCCGCGTTTTCAATACCACAGCCATTAACAGAAAGGAATATGTGCGGGTCGCGCTGCCTGCGGGCTGGGAACAGGCTTCTATCATCGACGGCCGGGGGGCAAAGGTCCCAGGCCAGACCTTATCCTCAAAAGAGATCCTCTTCAAGGCACAGGTCCCCTCAATGGGTTATTCTACTTACCGCCTGCAAAAAGGCGGAACAGCACGCGCCGTCCCCGCCATCTCTCCCGCCGCAGTCGCCGTATCTGTCGAAACACCCGGCGTCCCAGCAGGCGCCACGGTCACGCGTCTTTCCAACGGACAATACCAGATCGAGACCGACCTCTACCGTATCCTTGTCGATCCGGCAAAAGGAGGAGTGATCACCAGCTGGCTGGCGAAAAAGTTCGGCGGCAAAGAATTCGTGGAAGAAGGTAAGAGCTTTAACGAGCTGCGCGGAAATTTTTACAACGCAGGCGGGTTTCGTTCCAGTACCGAAACCGCCGCGGAGATCCATATCCTTGCGAACGGTCCCGCAGAAGTTCAGCTGGAAATAAGAGGCGCTATCGCCGGCAGCCCTTTCACACAGGTGCTGACCTTACAGGAAGGACAGCCTCGCGTGGATCTTCACCTGACCATCGACTGGAAAGGCAATCCCGCCATCGGAGAATATTTCGAATTGCCCAAAAATGACCAGGTCAGGAAAGCATATTATGATGACCGCTACAAGCTCCTCGCACTGTTCCCGCTTCGGCTGGCCTCGCAGAAAGTCTTTAAGAATGCCCCCTTCGACGTGACGGAAAGCAGGTTGTCCAATACTTTTTACAACCGCTGGGACAGTATAAAAAATAATGTCCTATTGAATTGGGTGGACGTGGAAGACAGCGCCGGCAAATATGGGATGGCCCTGCTCTGCGATCATACCACCAGTTATGGGCATGGAGAGGATTTCCCGCTGGCCTTGACGGTGCAGTACTCCGGCAACGGCATCTTCTACCGCGATTATAGGGTCGATGGCCCTTCGGAGATGAATTATGCGTGGATTCCCCATAAAGGAAGATGGGATCGGGCAGGTATCTGGACCGAAGGCACAAAATTTAACGCCCCCATGCTAGCCCGGATAACGGACAAGGCAGGGGCCGGTGAGCGGTCTCTGCTGCAGCCGGAGCAGGCTGGAATGGAAATATCTTCCCTGACGTTTGAAGGGGATGAATTATTGATACGGCTCTTCAACGCGGAAGCTGGCAGCGCTGAACAAAAATTATACCTGGGATTTGCCGCCGTCACCGCAGCCGAGGTCGGCCTGGATGGCCGGAGGGTAAAAGAACTTCCCATCCGGAAGGACCGGTCCGGCCGGCGGTTCGTGGAATTGTCCATTCCCCGCTTCGGCATCAGGACCCTCCGATTTGAACAAACAAGGCTAAAATAAAACTATCATGCAGCAACATTCCCAAGCATTCTTTTTCCGCATTCTTTTCATCGCAGCCCTGGCGCTGCTGGGCAACCTGAACAGCAGCACGGCCCAAATCCAACCCCTGAGCCCTTTCCAGCCGGGAGAGAGAGTCGTTTTTGTGGGCAACAGCATCACCGAGGCGGGTTATTACGAGTCGTATATCTGGCTGTATTATATGCTTCACTTCCCGGGCCGGCGTATCACGGTTTACAATGGCGGCATCGGCGGCGACCGGGCCAAAAATATCCTCGATCGTTTTGACGACGACGTGTTGCCCAAAAAACCGACGACCATCTGCCTGACCTTCGGCATGAATGATTCCGGTTATTTTGAGTTCCTTTGGGCCAATGCCGATTCAGCGGCAAAGGCAAGGATCCGGGAGTCGGCTGATTATTTTGAATCGATCCGGGAAAAGCTGAAAAAGGCCCCCGCCAAAAAAATATTGATCACCTCTTCGCTGTATGATGAAACCGTCAGGAACCCTAAAAATTATTTCCCGAAGAAAAGCGCGGCCATGGAGGAGATCGCTGACTTCCAGCAAAAGGCTGCGCAGGACCAACATTGGGGATTTGTCGACTTTCTTCATCCCATGACGGAGATCACGCTGCGCGAACAAAAGAAAGATTCCGGTTTTACCCTGACGGGGTCGGACCGTATTCATCCGGGCAATGCAGGTCACTTCGTGATGGCCTGGCTTTTTCTGAAACAGCAGGGCCTGGCCGGCCAGCCCGTGGCCAATATAGTTATCGATGCAGCGGCAGGAAAGACACAGCGGTCGGACAATTGCCGGATCTCGGCCCTCTCCGGTACGCCAGGGGATCTGCAATTTGACTACCTGGCTTTCTCCCTGCCCTTTCCCCAGGATACTATTCCCCGTCTCTGGGGTAACCCTCACCGGCAGACAGAGGCTCTGGATGTCATTCCTTTCAATGAAGAAATGAACCAGGAAAAGCTGACGGTGAAAGGGCTCAGCGAGGGAAACTACTCCCTCACAATAGATGGACGTCCGATCGGCAGGTGGACCGGGACACAGTTCGCGAAAGGTATCGACCTGGCCACCCTGAAAAATACCCCGGAATACGAACAGGCGATGTCCATCCTCTGGCTGAATGAAGAGCGAATGGGATTGGAGGCAAAGCTCAGGGCCTATTACTGGCTGCAGTTCGATTATTTCAGGGATATCGGTCTGATGTACGCGGACAACGCGGTCGCCACCGACTCTGTGAACACAGCGGCCGTAAAGAACTGGGCTGTAGCATCTAAAAAAGATAATTACCGGGCGGCGCGTTACGCCGTGGTGAGGCAAGGCTGGCAAAAGGAAATAGATGTGCTGATAGAGGAGATCTATAAAGCCAACCGGCCGCGCAAACATACCATTCGTATTAGTGCGCTATAGTCAAAAGAATCTTCGTTCTCCGACATTTCCGTGTTTGCCCCTGAAATCCTTCGGGGTCAAACCTTTGTCGCGCTTGAAGGTCCGGTTGAAATTGGAAATGCTGCTGAACCCGCAGGACACGGCAACATCGGCAATGGAGGTCTTGGTATCGATCAGCAACCGCGAGGCATGTCCCAGCCGGATATCGTTCAGGAAATCGACGAAGTTGATACCGGTTTTAGCCTTGAAGAAACGGCTGAAGGCCGTCTCAGCCATATTCACCAGTTCGGCTGCTTCCGCCAGCCGCACCTGGCGGCTGAAATTGGCATTCATGAAATCGATCAGCTTTTCCATCCGGAGGCTGTCCATATAGATGTAGTCGGCATTATAGATCTTTTCTCCCGACAGGGCCCGGGAGTCGGTGGCTTCGGACAGTTGGTTCAGAATGGACATTAGTTCCAGCACGGAGTCAAAGCCTGTCTTAAATTCAAGCTCTTTGAGCCGGGGGGCGATCCGTTGGATCGTGTCCCTGGAGAATAGGATTCCTTTCAGGGATTGCTCGAACAGGTTTCTGATCGTGCTCAATTGAGACCTCTTTAAAAAAGTCTCGTGAATGAAGTCTTTGTGGAACTGTATCGTTATCTCGAATAGCTCGCTCTTGCATTTATGAGTGAACCAGGCGTGGGGGATGTTCGGGCCGATCAGCACCAGTTCCAGGTCATCGATCTCTTCCACGCTGTCACCCACGATGCGTTTGACACCCCTGGCATTTTCGATGAAATTCAGTTCATACTCCTCATGGTAATGCACGGGAAAGTCAAACTCTGTTTTATGCCTGGCAAACACAGAGAAACAATCTGACTTCGTCAACGGCGGAGCCTCTTTGAGAATAGATTTTGACATAGTTACCTAAAATTAACTCAATACCCTCACATCTGCAAACGCCTGTCTGGTCAAATATAGCATTGTTGACAGGACGGGACAGGATGCAGAGTGTACACTTTAAAGTTATTTTTGTACTACTCTAATGACAAATTATTAATGAAAAATTTTCTCCCTTTACTACTGGCGGTTGCTTCTTTTTTTCTGGCTCAAAACAGCCACGCCCAATCGGCCGTTTCTACTCCGGTCAACAGGTCCTGGAATGCTAACTGGATTGCCGCACCGAATGATCCGGGTAATGAATATGGGGTCTATTATTTTCGGAAAAATATCGATCTGGCGGCAAAGCCCGACCGTTTTATCATTCATGTATCGGCTGATAACCGTTATAAACTGTATGCAAACGGTAAGCTGGTGTCTTTAGGACCGGCGCGGGGAGATACCTATTACTGGAATTATGAAACGGTGGACCTGGCGCCCTACCTGGTCGCTGGCAAAAATAGTGTGGCGGCATTGGTTTACAACGAAGCGGACCACCGCCCGGAGGCGCAGATCACGGTAAGGACCGCATTCATTGTACAAGGCAACACGGCCAATGAAGAGAACCTAAATACGAACAATACCTGGAAATGCATCCGGGACGAGGGCTATCAGCCTGTTACGGGTTTTTTTGCTGCCAGTACGGGAGAACTGGTGGATATGCGCCAATCCGTTAAAGGCTGGACGGCCCTTGATTTCGATGATAGCCACTGGCCTTCTGCCGCTAATTTATTCCAGGGCCATGTCAAAGGTTTATCCGATGGCTTTGGCTGGATGTTGGTGCCTTCGTCACTGCCCCAGATGGAAATGACCCTTCAGCGAATACCTGTTTTGCGGCAGGCGATCGGGATGACCCTTCCTTCCACCTTCCCGGCATCGCAAACCCCCATTACCATTCCTGCCAATACTACGGTCTCCTTCCTGCTCGATCAAACCTATTTGACCAGCGCTTATATGAATGTAATCTTCAGCAAGGGAAAGGATGCCGGTATATCCATGCGGTATGCCGAGTCGCTGTTTGACAATATAAAGAAATATGGCGCCCGCAAAGGCAACCGGAATGACGTCGATGGCAAAGACTTTAACGGGCGAAAGGACAGCCTGATCTCCGATGGCAGCACAGGTCAGACTTATACTACCCTTTATTGGCGAAGTTTTCGTTATATCCTGGTGACGGTTCATACGCAGAGCGAGCCGTTGGTGATGGAGGATATTTATGGCATCTTCACCGGCTATCCATTTCAATTTAATGCAGCCTTTAATACCGACCATGCCGAAATAAAAAAGATATTGGAGATAGGGTGGCGGACCGCCCGGCTTTGCGCCATGGAAACTTATTTCGATTGTCCGTATTATGAGCAGTTACAGTATATCGGCGACACCCGTATCCAGGCGATGGTCAGTTACTACAATAGCGGCGACGACCGGCTGGCGCGTAATGCTATTAACCTGATGGACCATTCGCGTATACCGGAGGGCGCTACGCAAAGCCGGTGGCCCACACATAGTACGCAGATCATATCCACTTTTTCTTTGTGGTATATCGGTGTGCTGCACGATTACTGGATGTACCGGTCCGACAGTAATTTTATCAGGGATAAGCTGGTGGGCCAACGGGCGGTACTGGATTTCTTCAGCAAGTATCAGGGGGCGGACGGTTCGTTGAAAGGGACACCCTATTGGACGTTTATCGATTGGGTAGGCGGTAAAGGGTGGGATTTCGCCCAGCCGCCAAAAGGCAGCGATGGCAACTCGGCCATTTTGGATCTGCAGCTGTTGATGGCCTATCAATGGGCTGCCGAACTGGAATCCAGGATGGGTATGGCTGGATATGCTGCCTTATACCGGGGAAAAGCGGCCCAGCTAAAACAAACCATCCGATCCAAATATTGGAATGCAACGAAGAAATTGGTTGCGGATACTAAGGAGAAAGACGTCTATTCGCAGCATGCCAATGCGCTGGCGATCCTGGCCGGTGTAGTCAATAAGTCCGATGTGCCGGCGGTGTGTAAAAATCTATTAACGGATAATACCCTGACCCAGTGTACCATCTACTTTAAGTATTATCTTCACCAGGCGCTGGTAAAAGGGGGTTTGGGCGACGATTACCTCAAATGGCTGGATATCTGGCGGGATAATATCAAAATGGGCTTAACCACCTGGGCCGAGGTCTCTGATCTGCCAAACAGCCGTTCCGATTGTCACGCCTGGGGCTCCAGTCCCAATATCGAATTTTTTAGAACGGTGTTGGGTATCGACAGCGATGCACCTGGCTTCCGTAAGATAAAAATTGAACCCCATTTGGGGGACCTCACCAATGTCAGCGGCGAGATACCGCATCCCAATGGAAAGGTTGCCGTTGCTTATGCGTTTGATAAGGGCAGGTGGAAGATAAAGGTCGTTTTGCCCGAAAAAACCAGCGGTAACCTGATATGGAAGGCGAAGAAGTATCCGCTTAAGGCGGGAGATAATTTGTTTGATCTGTAAACCGCGTTATGATTGACGGTATTAGTGCTGGATGCCTGACATTAACAATCCTTCAGCCAATGAGGTTCAATGCCTGGTTGAAATATCGGAGTATTGAAGATCCGTTAGCATTAAGGTCCTGGCCTGATGACACAATAAGGTTGTGAGTGTAGAATCCACCACTGACATCGATGTTATAGTTAGACGTAAACACGGTTTTTATCATCTTTTCATCAGTGAAACCTGCTTTACGATACTTACCGATGATCTCTTCGATTTTGGCTTCTTCCTCAGCACTTGCAAAATCGATAGCGCCGCTCTCCGCTGACAACATGGCGCTGATCACCGGATCAGCAGTGTTTTTGAGCAACCTGGAATAGCGGCGGGCCAGGACAGGCGAAGCATTTGGATCATAAGGCTTGGAACTGTCCGGGTAGTCGAGGATAGCGTAGTGAGCGTCATCCGGTAGAAGTATAAGCTGTGCCGGATCGAAACGTATGGGCAGGTACTTGCCTTCCCAACCTTGCTTGTGCCGCCCTGCAATGACCACTTTAATTCCTTGCCTGATTAAAAGGGGGATCACATCTTTGCCGAGCATCAGGCTTTTGTCCTCACGATCCAGATACCGATTCATGTATTGAGGTTCGAAACATATAAGAGCTTTAATGTCCGAAGGGTTCCTGCCGGCTGCCGTAAATACATTCCCTCCGGACTGACTGTAACAAGTGAGAATAAGGTTATTGACGCTGATGGTTTCCTGGGTAAGTGTATTACCTTGTGAATAGATCAAAAAGATGGCACTTTTAACGAGGTCCTTGAGATGATCACGGATTGCAATGCCTGCATCGCCATTATTGACCTGAGGGATAAAGAGGATTTGCCGCTTGTCAGAAAGAGCCTGCTCAAATCCAAAGGGCACGTCCCAAAAATCAGGTACCAGGTTCCCGCCTGTAATATGATAGCTGAGTACTTCCCGGAAATGGTGAAGGGGCGGAGGGTTACGGCCGGCACGTTTCTCGAAACGCTTTGTAAGAGACAGATAGCTTTGCAAATTGGCATTATATTGTTCGTCAGATACGGGGTTTGTAAGGAAAGAAAATAAGGTTTCTCCGCCACACTGGATTTTTCCGATGGAAGTGTTATGGTTGGGGGTGGTAATTCCCTCGATCCGGTCGGCAACGTAACTGATACCGCCATAATCTGCGGGGAAATAAAGCAGATTAGGCTGCAGGTCGCTTTGGTTGGCAACCGAATCAGGAATAACCACATACCATATCAGGGGGTGCCCCCTGAGCGCAGCCAGTACCCGAATAATCCTGGGAGTGCCCCGAAGCAGTTCTAAAGCTTTATACCAGGGTGTATCGCTATGTATATCATAGAAAAGTTTCGTAATATCCACAAATTCCAGCGCAACAGTCACGTCACCTCCCTGGACTCGCAGCAGGGGATGGAGAGGCGGAGCGCCTTTAGGAAACCCTTTCGCCTGATCCGGGCGAATCTTGTACCAGCGCGATGCTACAAGACCCGCATCAGTGACCTGAAAGCTCTGAAAAATTTGCAGGAGGGAATAATCTGTACCATTGTAACGGTAAACAGCTCTTACAACCATCTCGATTGTGACAACGTCGGCAGCTAATTCAAGTAAAAACCCGCTCGGCAGTCTGATCATATTGTTTGTAGCAGTTCGGTTGCTGCGGTCGGTCGAGTAGATCGTAACTTCGGCGCCCTTAAGTAAAAAATGATTCCAGATCGTGCCCGTATTGTCGGGACCTTTGATGGTGACCTGCATGGCTAAAGCTGTCTGCCGGTTTTCGGATCATATTTTACTTCCACTGCAACTATCTGGTCGGTAGGCAGCACTTCAACCCATTGAGCGCACAAATCAAATTGTTTGTCTGTCTCGGCTTTAAAACCTCCTTCCAGGGGATCAAATCCATGTTCAAAAACTTTTTCAGTGGGTAAGTAGCGTCGCTCTTCCCCGTCTACCGTTTCAATTACAAGTTTATTCGCTTTCTCATTTTTGTCTTTTATTGTTAATGAAAGATAGATCAAAGCGTCTTCGATGGTCACAAAGAAAGTCCCCGGGTCATTGGCAATCTTACGGGAAAAATTTGTATACCGGGCTTTCCGGGGATCTGAAGGATCAAAAGGGAACTCTTCCAGAAACGAAATTATTTTATTCAATTCTTCTTCTGAGCCTTCCTGGTATTGGCCTTTAACGCCATCTGCTCCTTCTACATTTGCTTTCATCAACCAGTTAAGAGCTATTATTTCTTTTCCGGGCCTTATAGGGATTACTGCTTTGACCCAGGGTGCATTTAAGAAGGCATTCCTGATATTGTCTCCATCTAGTTGAAGCAGCCAGCCTAATGAGCTGCCGAGTTTGGCTGGCGCAGAATCTTCTGTTATAAAATAGTTTGGACGATAATTATCTGATGCGCCCCCCCAGCTTACGATATCTTCACTCTTAAATATTTCCTCCTCCCTGATCCTGCCAATAGCCGGGGTCGTGAAGGTTTTACCGACATTCTGGAAGGATTTGGTATGCTCACGCGGCATCCACCAGTCTGGAGCAGTAAAGTATAACATCTTCTCAACATCAAACATTGAATCTATTAGTTCGGCCATAATATGCCTTGTTTGGGTATTTGACATATCTACTCCGACATTAAGCAGGTTGCCAATTAAATATCTGTAAATAATTGTTCTTTCTTCTTCTCTTAATTCTTCGAATTTTCTGTGTTGAATATTGCTGGCGACTTTTATTCTATCTCTTGATTCTTTTACAAAGGCCGCTTTTGCCAGTCTTGCTTTTTCTGCGGTATAAGTCGCCATTTCAGCTGTATATTTATCTTTAGCCGCTTTTACAGTAATATCATCCGCAACATAATTTAATTTTAATTTCAAGGTCAGAGCATCGCCGTCGAAATTTACTTTTCTTAAATGAATGCTGAACGAATTGGATGTCACATTAAAAAATACAGGGTCGACCATTTTACCTTCGATGCAGCTATCATAGACAACCTGGCTCAGCGAATAACCCGGGATTGCTTCTACTTTGTAATCATTGTAGTTCATATGGATGTAATCATTATCGAAGTCTGCATTGGCCCCTCCTTTATCATCTAAGGGACCATGCTCCGTATATGTTTCTACTGTATCATTATCTCCCCACCAGACTTTGAAGAATAATTTGGATGTATAATCTTTTGTAATGGGCTGCGGTATTGCTGCCTGGTCAGGATGAGGCAAAGCTGCCAGATCGGGAGGCTCTCCAATGTGGACCAATTTGGCCAGCCCCAGATCATGCCCTGGCAGATCAACATACGTCTGCCAGCACAAACTGGTCCCGATATCCTGAACCTGCACTCCTACCTGTCTCATTTTTCTACGAAGCTCATAATTGATAAGTTCCTGGGTATTATTCTGCAATACATATCGCTTGCTGGACACGTCCTCCACGCCAGTTGTGGTCTTAAAGGTGGTTTTGAAGTTACTTTTAATCTCTTTTGATATCTTATCGCTTTGTTGCTTCATATGCTTAAAGGAACCTTCTTTAGCTGTTTTTTGGTTATTCTCCAATCCATAGCTGGTACTTGTCTCGGCATGGCCTGTTGCAGCATAGACGCCCGGAGCCCCCCCGGAAATCGTGCCTCCGGCATTCATGCTTATGCCGAATTTTGCATTATTTTGATTTTCGTCTTTTGTAGCACCTGCCACGTCGTCCTGACCACCGCTGGAATTTTCGGTTTTTATGTCTGATTCGGTGGAGAATTCGGTATTTTGTTCCTTAGTCGTTTTTCTTGTATGAATTTCGATTAGTTCAAGGGATGATCCCGGACTCAGCCAGATATGTTCTACCGGATTTCCAAGAAAGGTGTCGAATTCGAAAAAATATTCCCGAAATAAATGGATGATGCCGATGGGTGATAACGAAACCTTTCCAATTTCTGTTTTAGGATCAAAGTTTTCTAATGGGTCCAGAAACCGGCTTATCTCATCCAATTGACTGATCTCAATAATTTTATCCTGCGGGAAGAATATTTTTGTTAATATATCGAACTTGCCATTTTTAAACAGTTCATTCAAGGCGCCTGCCATCAATGACTCCATCTCTATTCTTTTGATCAATATTTCCGATACCTGGGCCTGATTGGTGGCGAAGTTCAAATTAGATGACTTACCGGCAGGTAAATTACGTTTAATAAATACAAGATGATCTTGCTCCAGTAATGCTTTTACCTGGGGCATAAAATCATTCAAAGCCTCTTTGCTCACAAGTTTTTTCCAGATATTCGTATTTTCTCTGGTAAATTTTTCTGACGTAATTCTCTTTTGAATCAGATCGGTGATGAAGAACCGGTAAGACCCCGGAACGTTAGTTCGATTCGGAAAATTTAAGGTTCCCGTATTAAATTTGATAATCTCAAAAAAAATATCATCATTGGTGAAATCGGTGATTTTCACTTCGGTATCGGGATTCATCTTTGATAACAATGCATCAACGATTTTTAATTGTGAATCTCTGACTCCGGGGTGAAACCGTTCAATCGTTCTTTTTGATTTCCAGCCTAATAATGGTTGGTAGACGCCAAACATTTCGCTCGCATAGGGCAGGACAGATTTATAAACTGAAAAGTCGGTAATTCTTGTATTTGTAGGCATAGCAATATATATTAATGTTTATGTTTCCCTTATTAAGGCCTGGAAACTCGTAAACAAATATAGATTGGTATAAAGACCCTCGCAATCCCATAAATATGGTAGATGTTTATGGGATCTGGTAGTTTGCTACCATGAATCTGGTAGGAGGGTGCCCCTCTATTCTTTTCCCCGGCTGTATATCGTCCTCCCATCGGCCGTTTTCAGATCTACGAACTGCACTTCGGATATTCCGTTGGATATAAAGCCAAGTCCTGTAATCAGACCGGCGGATTCGGCATAAGCGTTCGAATAGGTTTGCTTGCCGTTGATAGCGATGCTGACCTTTTTATCCCGCACCGTGAATTCCATCTCCTGCCATTCCCGGAGATCGGCCCCCAGTCCTGAAAGATCGTTGGACCGG
This sequence comes from Puia sp., assembly GCA_035492545.1. Taxonomy (GTDB): domain Bacteria; phylum Bacteroidota; class Bacteroidia; order Chitinophagales; family Chitinophagaceae; genus Puia. The sequence goes on along the minus strand of DATJJD010000091.1, from coordinate 640 downwards.
CCGTTGAGATCATTCTCTCCAAATTGTGCAGTTAACAGGCCGGTACAACCTTTTAAGGTGCTTTGGAAGTACATGAAATTGTTCTGGCAATAGATCTCACACATCAGCAGGGGACAGGATTCATTCTTCACCGGCTTTACCCGGACCCTGCATTTTAGGGTGAAGTTATCGCTGCCATAGTGGATGTCGGAAGGAAACCAGGTGTTGCAATAGACATTGTCTTTTTGCAGATCGAGGTTACTCGCCAGCAGATCTCCGGTAGATAGCTTTAACATGCCAGTGTCCCGGTGCGTGATATACGCTGGCCGGCTGCCCGGTTTACGCTCTATCGCATAGAACAGCCAGCGGTCTGTAGGGATGCTGACCGGAAAGGTCCTGATGATCTTGTCGCCGGCTATCAGTTTGGCAGTATGATAGCCCGGCTCGTAATAGACATCTGTGAGGGTATAATTATGTTTATAGACCTGGACCCGGCGGTTGCGATCCCAGGATTGCTGGATAAAAAAGCTGTCTGCCGCTACCGAGTCCACATTGTATTTGAATATGACCGTATTTGGGATGTCGTTGCCTGTTACTTTTGTGACGGAAAAATGAGCTTTGTCGATGTTAGCCAGGTTGGGCTTATGAGACATCAGGATGG
>DATJJD010000090.1:0-61103 GCA_035492545.1 Puia sp. | reverse complement strand
TATTTCCCGGAGTTCAACCGGATCTTGCTGAAGGTGCTGCCCATGTATAACAAGTTCAGGGCCCCCAGCGTGATCCTGGTGATACCGGTATTCCTGCTGAACCTGCTGGCCATGCTGAGCCTGCAAAGGTTATGGTCGGGCGGGCAGATGGGTAAGGGAGCCGGTGAGCGGGAAGCTCCGACAGGCGGGGGGAGTGAGCAGGAAACCTTTTGGATGAAGTATAAGAAAGGGGTATACCTGATAGCCGGTGTGTTTGCTGTGCTGTTGTACCTCTATGTCAGTTTCGATTATACCACTGCGGGAGAAAGGCAGCTACAGCAACAGATCAATGCCGCGGGAGGGGAAGTAGCAACCTATGGGCAGTCTTTTCTGAAAGGGCTACGGGAAGACCGGCAGGCTTTGTTCCTGCATAGCCTGGAACGGTCACTCTTTTTTATAGCGGTGGTAGTGGTACTGGCCGGGTTTTATATTAAGGGAAAGGTCCATTCCTGGATATTTTTAGGGCTGACCGGCCTTTTGGCTTTTATCGACATCATGGGTATCGATGTACAATATTTGAACAGCGATAATTATAAAGATGCGGCGGAGGCGCCGGTTATTCCTACTCCTTCGGCCGCGGACAAGCAGGTTTTACAGGATACGGGAACTTACCGGGTGTTGGACCTGCGACCGGGACTTGGCACCGCGCTGACGTACGGGGCGGGGTCGGCCTGGTGGCATCATTCGGTCGGGGGGTATAATCCGGCCAAGCTGAGTATCTATCAGGATCTGATCGATCACCAGCTGGGCAATTATCCTCAATGTAAACCGGTGATCGATATGCTGAACACCAAGTATATTCTTCAACGGGGCGAAGGGGGCGGGGATACGGTGTTGGTGAATGAGGGCGCCCTGGGCGCGGCCTGGTTTGTCCGAGGGGTGCGATTCGAGCAGGATGCCCGGGCTGTGATGAATGCCCTGACGGGGTTTGACCCGAAGGATACCGCTATCGTGCCGGACAAGGACCGGAGGGAGGCGTCCGTTGATGCACAGCCGGACAGCGGAGGTCAGATTCAACTGATTAGTCATGATAATGATGAGATCGTCTATCGGACGGACTCCAGGACGCGGCAGTTTGCCGTCTTCAGCGAGGTTTACTATGACCGGGGGTGGAAGGTTTATCTGGATGGGGGCGATGGCGCTGACCGGGGAACGGAGCTACCGATCGTCCGGACGAACTATGTTTTGAGGGGGGTGTCGGTGCCGGCGGGGAGACATACGATCCGGATGGTTTTTCATCCGGCCTCTTATTATATGGGCCAGCGGGTGCAGCGGATAGCGGGGGTAATGCTGGTTCTGTTGCTGTTGGGCGGTGTTGTAGCGGATATTAACAAGAAAATGTGAATTTCAAGACTTTACATAAAATTAATTTAGCTATTTCAGGTCGAAACAACCTAATTTTGCGGGGCCTTAAGGGCCTTTATTCTCATAAGTATGGCTATTTTAGTGTTTTTCGTGTGTCATTGGTTCCTGTCGCTGTTTGCACAAACTTTTTTCCTGCACCGCTACAGTTCGCACAAGATGTTTAGAATGAACAAATTCTGGGAGAAATTCTTCTATAGTTTTACGTTCATTACACAGGGATCGTCCTTTTTGAACCCCCGGGCTTACGCCATCCTGCACCGGATGCATCATGCGTATAGCGATACGGAGAAGGACCCGCATTCCCCTCATTTTTTTAAGGACGTCTGGAACATGACCATGGAGACGAAGAATATCTATATGGATTATCTCCTGCACAAGAAGGAGCCTGAGCCCGCTTTTCGGGGCAATTATCCCGTCTGGCCCCTACTCGACCGGATCAGCGATCTCTGGGTGACCCGGATTGCCTTTGCCCTGGGGTATACGGCTTTTTATGTTGCTTTTGCTACGCATTGGTGGATGTACCTGCTGCTGCCGGTCCATTATTTTATGGGGCCTATCCATGGCGCCATTGTCAACTGGTGCGGGCATAAATACGGTTACTCCAATTTCGACAACAAAGATCATAGCAAGAACAGTCTGCCCCTGGACTTCCTGATGATGGGGGAATTGTTCCAGAATAACCATCACAAGCGGCCCAACGACCCCAATTTTGCCAAGAAATGGTATGAACTGGATCCTACCTGGCCTCTCTTAAGGCTGCTGCACGCCCTTAGGATCATTAAGCTCAGAAGACTTAGAAAGACGTAAATTCCTGCAACCATTATCGCAAAATGTCCTCTACGTCTATGGTCATCGTGGATGAAGACGGTGTGGGTTCACCCTTCCTGTAAGCCTGCTTATCCGGCCAGTTGGCGATGATGAGACTGTCGGCCGCCGGCTTGTTGCCCGTCTTTTCCCAGACGACCTGCCGGACGAAGGCTTCGGGTACCCAGTCAGGATAGGAGGAGGGCACTCCAAATTCATCCCAGGAAACGTGAACGCCATATTTGTCCTGAAACAGCTGTTGGGGAGGACGGATGAACGCAACCCTGGTAATGCCCGGATGATATTGTGTCTCTATGTAATTTCTTACCTGGTCATATTCTTTTTTGACGGGTCCCAGGAACTGGTAGCGGAAGTTATACCAGGCATTGCCGACAAAAAAGAGTCCCATGAGCATGGCCAGGCTCCATTGATATCTTTCCACCCGAACCGCTTCCAGCAGCGTGGTAAATACCAGGACGAATACGGCTATATCCAGGCCCAGGAGCGTCCGGTTGGAAGCGTAATTCTCTTTAACGACCAGGGAAGGGAGATAGATGAGTCCCAGGAAACAAAAAATTCCGATAAGATATCGCAGACGGAAAGATATCGAGCGGGCCCGTAAGATGAAAAAATTCAGCAGGAGCCAGCCTCCCAAAATGGATTCATAGACCCACTCCCCCATGTGACTATCCTCTCTGACAATCCAGGTAAAGCGGAAGGCGCCCGCCAGGGGCCGGCTAAAGAAAAAACCTATTTTCCCCAGCGGGTCCTGAGAAAGGCCGGTCCTGGCAGCAGCATTGATCTGCCAGAGTTGCATCTGCCAGATGAACATACCATAATACAGCAGATAGGTAAAGAGATAAAAGCCCATCGCTGTTATGATGGTGCGGGACCATTCTCTTTTTGAAATGAGGTGCAGCAGGAAAGGCAACAGGAAGCAACCGAAGCCATTCTGATAGGTGAACAGGGAGATGATACCCCATAACAAGGTCCAGGCCATTGCCCGTGGAGGCAGCTCCATCCTTTTATACTTTCCATCAGGGGAGTCGGCAACAAATTTTATGTTCGAGTAAAGGACATATCCGGCTATCAGTCCCGTGGTATTGGCGATAAACAGTTCCATGCAGGAAATCCAGCCAACGCCCAGGCAAAAGGGCGGGCAGGCGATGAGATAGAGTACGGTAAAAAAAGGGAGTAGGCTGGGCAGCTCTTCCTGGCGGGCGACCCTGGTCAGGATGGTATACCAGACCGGTATACAGACCATCCATCCCAATAAGGGGAACAGCCGCAAGCGGGTGATCTGTCCGATGGTATGGATGGTGCTGAACAAATGGCGGAAGATATGTTCGGTGATAAAACGCCCTTCGATGGCAAACATGTGGAAGCCGGAGTCTTTACTGTAGCGTGTCAGCTGGATGATATCGTCGGTATAAAAATAGTTCGTATAAAAAACGGGGTAAAAGATAATAAGGATGATGGCCCATAAGATGCCCAGATCGCGAAAGGTTATCTGTCTCATAAGTCCAATAAATGTAAGAAAGTATTATCATAACTTCAGGGGCATGAAAGCGATAGTGATCACGAAAAAAGGAGGCCCTGAAGTTTTGGAACTGCAGGAAACGGCCACTCCCATACCTGCGCCGGGAGAAGTATTGATAAGAATAAAAGCCGCAGGATTGAATCGCAGCGATATCTATAGTCGCAGCAGTCATTCGTATGGGGGAAAGAAAGAGACCGGAGGGGAAATCCCCGGGCTGGAGGTGTCCGGTCATATAGAAGCCTGCGGGCCGGGGGTGAAGCGTTGGAAAGAGGGGGATGCCGTCTGTGCCCTGGTAACGGGGGGCGGCTATGCGCAGTATATAGCGGTCCCGGAAGGCCAATGTCTGCCCCTGCCGGAAGGTATTAGCCTGGAAGAAGCGGCCGCCTTGCCGGAGACCATTTTTACGGTGTGGTCCAATGTTTTTCAGGTCGCCCGGCTTAGGCCCCCTGAAAACCTGTTGGTCCATGGGGGCAGCAGCGGCATTGGAGTTACTGCAATTCAGCTGGCCAGGGCATTGGGGATTGACATCTATGTCACAGCGGGTACGGATGAGAAGTGCCGGTGGTGCGAGGCGCTGGGGGCCAAAAAAGCCGTCAATTATAAAACGGAGGATTTTGAGGAGGAGTTACGGGGTATGGGGATCGATGTAATTCTTGATATGACGGGTGGAGATTTTACTCCGAAGAACCTCCGTCTTCTCCGGGAGGAAGGGCGGATCGTCTTCATCAATGCCATGCGGGGGAACGAGTCCCCGGTGAACCTGGCCGAGATCATGCGTAAACGGCTGGTGCTGACGGGCAGCATGTTGAAACCCCGGGATCCCGCTTTTAAAGCGGCCCTGGCGGCGGAGGTAGAAAAAAATGTCTGGCCTTTGATCGCAAGAGGGGCTGTGAAGCCTATTATCTATAAAATCCTGCCGCTTTCCGCGGCGGCGGAGGCCCAACGCCTGATGGAGAGCAGCGAACACATAGGGAAGATACTTCTCCGGGTATACTAGAACGTTGTACGACCCTGGCAGCAGGCTAACGGGTCCGGAAGGCTGGTTCGTGCCGGATGGGAAAATTACAGGAGTTTGCGATGAAACACAATTTATTCGCTTCATGGTGCAGTTCTCTGGCCTTATCGATCTTACCGCCGTCGGTAATGGTAACGATGGGATAAAGGGTCACTTCTTTAAAATACCCGCTGCCGTCGGGCCTTTCCATCATCACTCCTTTCGCCTCGTCCTGATAATCCGTCACTACGATGTTGTTGACGGAGCAAAGGTGCAGGTACCAGAGCATGTGACAGGAAGAGATGGAAGCCACGAGTAATTCTTCCGGGTTGTACCGGTGTGGGGATCCCCGGAAAGATGGATCCGAGGAGCCGGTGATATCCGGTTTGCCTTTCACCTGTATCAGATGATCTCTTTCATAAGCCCTGTAATCGGCGGTGCCTTCTCCCTTATTACCTGTCCAGGTGAGGGAAGTGGTATAGTGATGTTGTTTTTCCATGGAACGTAAAAATAGAAAGAAGAGTGCAATTGGAAAAGGATGAGTAAGCGACAAATTGGGCCAAGGGGCGACGGAGGCCGGGCGACGGAGGCCGGGCGGCTGGATGGGTGAAGGGGATTAGTGGGCTATCGAAAGGCCGGCGGAGCGGGAGACCTGGCGGGTGGTTCCTTTTTCCAGCAGATAGACCCGGTCTGCGATCTCTGTCAGAGAATCCTTGTGTGAGATAATGAGGAGTCCCGCCTGCCCGCGGAGCTTTTGCAGGATGGCGATCACGAATTGCTCTGTAGCCGTATCCATGGCGGTGGTGGGCTCATCCAGCAAGATCAGCTGTGGAGCAGTATAGAGGCAGCGGGCCAGGGCCAGCAGTTGTTTCTGGCCACCCGATAGGGTGATGCCCCCTTCTCCCAGGAGGGTGGTATAAGATTGCGGCAGATTCTCAAAGAACCGGTCGAAGCCATGCAACTGACAAAATCGCCGGACCTTATCGATGTTTTCCGTAGCAGGGTCCAGGCAAATATTTGCCAGCAGGGTCCCGCTAAACACGGGGATATCCTGGGGCACGACCCCGATAGTTCTTCTCCAGACAAGCGTGTCGATGGTCTCCAATTCCCGGTGGCCTATCCTTACAGAGCCGCCTTCATACGGGTAGCATTTCTGCAGGATCTGTAGCAAGATACTTTTGCCATGACCTGTTTCCCCGGAGAGCACGATGATCTCTCCTTTTTTCAGTTCCAGGGAAATATCTCTCAGCAATGGATTTTTTCCGGAGAAACGGAATTTCAGTTTGGCTACCGACATCCGTTCAAAACGGAGGGGTTCTCCTGCCGTACCTTTTTGTGGTGCGGGATCGTATTCAGGCTCCGGAGCGGTGAATTTAACCATCCTGTCCCGGGCAACGGCGGTTTCCTGTGCCTGAAGGCTGATAAGGGCCATGAGTACGACCGTTTGCATGAGTATGCCGGCCAGTTGAAGGATGGCGATCATTTGCCCGGTGTGCAGGGAGCCATTCCGGGTGTCGAGGGCTGCCCAACTGATGACCGTCAATAAAAAAAGGGCCGTCATGATTAGCAGCAGAACATTGAAGCGGATCCTGATCTTTCCCAGTTGCATTACCGAATTTTGTAAGGATAAAAAAAATTGAGGTCAGGCCGGCAGGCACAGGAGAACCAGGCCGATAAGTATCCAGTGCCATTTTTTTTGCCGCTGCCATTGTGCCAGCTGCTCTCCCGGCTCTAATAGCAGAAGCGTATGACCTCTCCAGATCTTTTCCAACTCTTCCGCGTAGAGGTAGACCAATCCTTTTGCGGGGTCTCCGATAAGAAAGAGGTGGAGGCTTTTTGTCGGGTAATAAACGACGTAGTGGGATGGCTGTCCTTCCAGCGTTACCTGGAGGATACAGGGATGCAGTAAGTTCCGGAGATCGGAAACACTTTCGGTCCTGGCGCCGCGGACCTTGAATCCCACCTGGCTGGCCGCGTGGTGAAGCCCCGGTAAGGTGGCGTCCTGGTGGCCACTCTCGCTCCATTCCCTTAATTTTTCCAGGGATATTTCGGCTTTATGGTAGGCGAGCACATTGCGCAGGCACACTACCCCGCAATCATGCTGGTCACGCTGTAATTTAAAATGAGAGGGGTTATTCTTTTTCATGGCTGCGGAATCTGCCGGCCACCAAGATGGTGGGTCCGGCAAACAGGGCAATGTTAAAAAAGGCCCTGTGGATGAGCTGGTAAGAGGTAAGTAACAGGCCGGCGAGCAGAACCCCTATCCGGGTGCTGCCCGGTCATTCATAGGATCTTCTGTTGAAAAAATGAACAGGATGATAATTACCGGAGGCAATCATCATCCTGTTATTAAAGTTATAAGCCTAGGGGTAAGCTGGGCAAGGTAGAAGGCAGCAGATCAATGCTGTAGCTGATACCCAAGCCAATTCCCAAACCGACGCCACCGAGACCTAAAGCGGCCAGTAAACCGGTAATGGGGATGTTGATAGCAATGCTGCCAGAAGATCCACCCTGGATGTTTTCCATAGAGGCAAAGTCTAAGCTTTTCATTTTTACAGTTTTTTCAGAAGCACCGCAAGATCGCAGTGTGCCGTAAAATTCCCCAGAAGGGGTTGTATATCCTATCCGGAATACCGATAGTTTATGCTTAAAAAGTATAATTTATCCTTTTTCGGAATATGCGGCCCCGCGGGATAGGGATTCTACTAAAATTTAGCAAAGGCAAATCCGGAAAGGCTTTTTTTTCGTACTTATTATCTTTGGCCTGATTAGTACACCCATGGCCCTTCCTGTCGAATGATGGTAATACCTATTAATTGCAATGAATCCATCCGTATGACAGGTCAAAAATTAAGAGTCCTAAGAGAGTTTCGTAATTATTCGCAGGAGTATATTGCCGAGAAGCTGGGAATTACTCAAAATGCCTATTCGCGTATCGAGAATAACCAGACAAAAATAACAGCCGAGCGCCTGGGAAGGCTGGCCGTTATCCTGAATATTCCTCCTATGGAGCTGTTGTCCGATAAGGAGCCGGTGCTGCATTTCTCGGACTCCTCCTCCTACCCTGCCCCTCCTCCGAAAGATGATCACTGGAAGGAGATGATCGAGAGCAACCGTCAGCTATATGGGCAGGTGATCATCAGCAAGGATGAAAGGATTGCCGCCCTGGAGAACGAGATCCATACGCTGCGTAAAGAACGGGACCGGATCATTCACCTGGTCGAAAAGCTGACGTCTCCGGGTGTTATGGCTGCTGTCGCCATTTCCTGAGGAACCACGAACTGCTGCTTGTCCTGACCTGCTCCTGCCGGTCAGTGGGCCTCTGTTTACCGGAAAGAACTTAATTTGGAAAGTCACTAATTTGCATCTAATTTGCTGCTGTGACGGCGAGTTTTTATTCTTTTGCCGGCACGGTAAATATCCGAGATGAACCTTCCAAAAAAAATACTATCCAGGCAGGCAGAGATCACCAGGGATTTCCTGGTGGAAGTTGACAAACATCTGGCCGATATTCTTTCAGGGAAAGCCGACAAGATGTATCATATAAAGGATTTTGCGGCGAAGCTGTTCATACACCCGGTACATCTGAGCAATACGATCAAACTTACAACAGGGCATTCCCCCTGTTATTTTTTTGAGGGGAAACTGATGGCAGAATCCCGCAAATTGATACAGGAAGGGCGGCATACCATTGCCGAGATTGCGGAACTTCTCACCTTCGATACTTCTAATTTTACAAAATTCTTCAAACGCTTCGAAGGGGTTACCCCCTCCGCTTACCGGCAACGAATCCAGGAGGTTCAGCGGATGCAGGAGGTGGGAATATGAATACCTTTCGTTCCCGTTGGATCCTGTTTTGCTTAAGCTGCAGCCTGGCGGCGGGGGCTCAGACCGGAGGAACCGGAGACTCTGCCCGGGCCCATTTTACCGTCGTTCCGCTGGGAGTCCGGGGGGGATTGGATGAGAGCAATCTCTCTGCCTATATGGTGGCTCCCGCAAGGAGCAGCGACTATATTTGTTTGGACGCGGGGACTTTATATGCCGGGATCCGGAAGGCGGTGGAGTCCGGCGCCTTCCATGGCAGCGTCAGCTATATCCTTCAGCATGCTATCAAAGCTTATTTCATCTCCCATCCCCACCTGGATCATGTGGCCGGGCTGATCATTAATTCTCCGGACGACAGCGCGAAAACCATTTATGGGCTCCCGTTCTGCCTGGATGTGCTGAAGGACAAATATTTTAGCTGGGCAAGCTGGGCAAATTTTGGAGATGAGGGAGAAAAGCCTCTTTTGAAGAAATACCACTATGCCCCCCTTTCCCCGGGAGAAGAGGTCGCCATTCCTCATACGTCCCTGTATGTGAGGGCCTATCCGCTGAGTCATGGGGCGCCTTATCAAAGTACGGCTTTCCTGGTGCGCAGGAGTGAGGCTCACGGAGATGCGTATCTTCTTTATCTCGGCGATACGGGAGCCGATACAGTCGAGCATTCCGACAAGCTGCGTCTGCTCTGGCAGGCCGTCGCGCCGTTGGTGAAAGCCGGACAGCTTAAAGGTATTTTTATTGAAGTATCCTTTCCCAATGAACAACCGGAAAGACTGCTGTTCGGGCATCTTACCCCCAGACTGCTGTTAAAAGAACTGGGGGTGCTGGAAGGTTTGACGGGTAGCAATTCCATACAGGGGCTGCCTATCGTGATAACGCATGAAAAGCCTTCCGGGAACCAGGAGGCTACCATCCGGAAGGAATTGGAGGCAGGCCAGCCGTTACCGGTAAGGTTGCTCTTTCCCCAGCAGGGCAAACGACTTTATTTTTAATATTTCGTTTTATTCAGGGCCAGGTCGTCATTGTCTTCGTCACTATCTTCATCGTCCCTTGTATTTTCTGTTGCTTCAAAGGCCCGGGCGGAGCCGTTGGAGATGGTATTCTCTTTCGAAGGGTGATGGGGGAATCCCGGGAAATCCTGGTCGATGTGTTCGTCGTTGCTGCGCTGAACGTCCTCTTTCTTTTTAATCGGCTGCTGCCGGGGTTTAGCCGGCTGTTTGGGTGTTGTTGGCTTTTTCATATAAGCTGGTTATGCAATTCCTGAACCAGGGGTTAGCCGCTATTTAAAATCGAGGTACATCGATTCGAAGTTGAGGATCATCTCCGGGAATTGAACAACAATATCCTGGCCCAGGTTGCCATAAAACTTCTCCGTACTATTCGGAATGGGGTCCATGTGTACAGATACTTTGGGCAGGGTGACGGTCTTGCTGCCGATGGTCAGGGTAAAGGCATCGATCTCATAGACCTTGTTCTCGGTGACCCCTCCGGCGCCTCCCACCTTGATGGTGGTCGCCTTGCCACGCCGGGTAACCTCCGTCCGGTATTTTGAAAAATAATTATCATAGAGATCGGAGGAGGAGGCGCCCGTATCAAACTTAAAACACAAGGTATCCGTCCCTATCTCACAGGAAACGACGGGGTCGAGGCCGTCCAGGGCCAGGTTGTTCAAATTGCTGCCCGAAGGATGGATGGGGATGGTCATGACGCCATTGCGGAAAATATGGATCTCTTTTAACTGGGCGATGACGGGATAACCAACGATGATGTTGAGGTGAAAGTCGATGGGGGCCAGATAGAGCACGGTATCGGGCATCACCTGGAAGACGACGTGCCGGAAAAGGATATTTCCCAGCCGGAAACTGTCGGCTAAACCCAAAGAGACTTTAAATTCGTTGCCCGTGGCGCCGGAGCCCTCTGTATAAGATACATTCAGCAATTTTATTCCCAATTTCTTTGCATAGGTCTCCGAGATGCTGGAGATATTGGCCCTGGTGTCAAAAATAGCCTGATATACGGAGTCGCCTGCTCCCAGCGGAATCTCCATTAACCCAATCCGGTCTTTTTTCCAGGGGATGGAGGCGCCGGTAGGGATGACGACTTCCTGGGCCGGTTCGGCAGCAAGGGCGCCGGTGATGATGGCTGTATTTTTTATGTCCGCATACGTGCTGCTGTCTACCGCATGCCGGTAATGATCGATGAGATCTTTATGGATGGCTGCAGCCCGGGCATATTGAAAGGTTTTAAATTCATTGTCTTCTTCCAGCATTAATAATCTGGCTTTCAGGGAATCGGGGAGTGTGGAGGCATCCTCTTTCAACAGGGCGCGGATGTTATCGGTGGAGGCGGCATTCCTGTTGAAGGCATTGTCGGCAAATGCGTGGAACCAGCGGCTCTTATCTTCACTGATGCTGTCCTCGTAAAGGGCCAGCGCTGTTCGCAGTTTAAAATATTCCTTGTTGTCCAGTAAGGACTGCAGGGCTGCTGTTTTTTGCATGGAGGCGGGATGGTGGCAACCTGCCAGGAGCAGGGTCAGCAGGAGCGGATAACAGGTGAGGGACAGGGAATAAAGAGGTTTCATAAACGAGGATTGCTAAAATTTAGTTTTACGAGAGTATAAGCCAGAGGCAACTCCTGATCATAAAAATGCGTTGTTTTTGCCCTTTTGGGGTGAACTTTTTTTTTATCGGTCAATTAAACATTTTATTGGTATGGCCGGTTATTTATAATTTTCATTGGTACGTGGGTTCAGCAATAAAAAGCTAGTTTTGCCAGGACCCCGGCTGCTCTCAGCCAAGAGTTTTTCATTGTAGTAAAACCACCGGATATGTCAGAAAGAAAAACAAGTTCCACCAACTATCGCAACCAGTCCTTCCTGGAAGAGAAGTGTGCGCTGAATGAATTACTGGATCTCGTCAGTAAAAGATGGTTTAGCGACGTCTTATTTTGTATCCAGGAGGGGAATAATCGTTTTAAATTAATCAAGGACGATCTGAAGTACATCAGTGACACCATCCTGTCGGACCGTCTCAAGTTGCTGGAAAGATATGGGTTGATCACCCGGACCGATTTTGATGAAATACCTCCCAAGGTAGAATATTCCCTTACCAGCAAGGGGGAAGAATTGTCCGATATCCTGGACAGTATGTGTCAGTTCAGCGAAACTATTATCGGCATGAAGGCGGTAGCCGTCAACCCGTAGAAGACAGCGGGCGCAATGCACCTGAGACGGACGTCAACTCGCTCTCAGCGAGTTCCAACGCGCACCTGAGGTGACGCGCAATACACCTGAATGGATGTACCTGAACCGGGGAAAATCAGACCCGGAGGAACACCTTCTTCTTATACATGAAGTACAGGAAGGCCCATTTAACGGCCAGGAAGCAGAATACTCCTACCAATGCATTCCAGGGATCGCCTACCAGCTGAACGAGCCATTGAAAAAAACCTTTGGTAGCATAATCCCAGTTGATGAAACGGCTGGACATATAGATCATGATGGAGTTCATGCCGATCACCGTAAAAAAGAAAGCCCATTTCTTATATCCCAACACATCGATGACATAATAGAAAGTAGCCAGCAACAGCAGGCTTAGGCCGCCTACCTGCAGAACGAAGGAACTGGTCCAGAGATTCTTATTGATGGGGAAGACGAGATTCCAGATCTGTGCGAGGATGACGAAGGCCGCTCCCGCGAGCGCCATCCGTAAAGCTTTTGCTTTTGGTGTCAAGGGGCTATTTCTCAGCAAGCTGCCTGTGAGGATGCCCAGCAGTCCCGTGCCGATGGCCGGAATAGCGGATACCAGTCCTTCCGGATCGTGGATACCCAGGTACAATTTGCCGGGGATGACGGACCGGTCGATATAAGAGGCGAAATTCCCCTGCATGGATAAGTCTCCCCGGGGAAAACCGGGAGCCGAGTTGAATAATAACAGCAACCAATAACCGATCAACAGGGAGCAGAACCAGATGATCTGTCCCCTTTGCCGGGTATACAAATAGATAATGTTGGCAAACATGTAGGCTATCCCGATACGTCCCAACACGCTGGGAAAACGTATCTCCGCCAGCGGGTGGATCTTCAGGCCATTGTTATAGATGATGCCGAGCAGGACGAGGATCAGCCCCCGCCGGATGACGCGGATCAATAACTTTTTACGGGGGACTCCCTTCTCCAGTTCTTTCCCCACGGAATAGGGCGTCGCCACCCCCGCGATGAAAAGGAAGAGCGGGAAGATGAGGTCATAGAAATGAAACCCGTTCCAATCGGGATGTGTAAACTGATTGGCGATGGCCTCCCAGAAAGGAGAGCCGGTGATCTTGGCCAGGCTATGAAAAATCTCTTCTGCCCCAATTATCCAGAACATATCAAATCCCCGGAGGGCATCGAGCGAATAGAGTCTTTGGGAAGGGCCGGACAGCAGTGGGGAAGGGTTAGTCTGGGTCATACTATTTTTTAGGATAATAAATATAAGGAAAAAATCAGGGAACGGGCCGGGTGGTACGAAGAAACGACATTTGCCAGAAAAAATTTGGAGGGATCGAAATATTTATTACTTTAGTGTATTACTTATCTAGTACACTAAATCACCAAGCAATGGATTCACCTTCGATGGTCAGTATCCGGAACCTTCATTTTGCTTACCGGCGAAAGGCTGTATTTACGGGGTTAAGCCTGGAGCTGAAGCCGGGATATATTTACGGACTGCTGGGTCAGAATGGGACGGGGAAATCGACCCTTTTGAGAAATATGGCCGGCTTTCTTTTCCCGGCAAAAGGCAGCATCGAGGTATTGGGTTTTGAACCGGGCAAACGGCATCCGGATTTTCTGCAGAAAGTCTTCCTGGTTCCGGAGGACTTCTACTTACCGTCTATGCGCATTGACCGATGGGTACGATATCAAGCCTCTTTTTATACCTCCTTTAACCGGGAACAGTTCGACCGGAATATCCGGGACTTTGATATTCCGCCGGATGCTGTGCTGGATGAGATTAGCTATGGTCAGCAGAAGAAAACGCTGATCAGCTTTGCCCTTGCCGTCGGGGCGCCTCTCCTGCTGATGGACGAGCCCACCAATGGGTTGGATATTCTCAGCAAGAGCCAGTTCAGGAAAGTCATCGCAGGGGCTGTGGATGAAAATAAATGTATTGTTATCAGCACGCACCAGGTAAGGGACCTGGACAACCTGATCGACAGGATCCTCTTTATCGAAGAGGGAAAGATCCTCTTCGACCAGGACCTGGAGACTATTTCCCGGAAGCTGACCTTTAAACTTTCGTCTGATGCCGCCGAGGTGGCCGGCTCTCTTTACCAGGAGCCTTCGTTGAAGGGCCATGCGGTGATAGTGGCTAATACCGGGGAGGAGGATAGCCGTCCGGACCTGGAAATGCTGTATAAGGCCATAGTTCTGGACGGAGAAAAAATAAATGCGGTGTTTAGCGCCGAATAAACAAATCACAAACTAATGAATCAAACCTTTGACTTTGGCAGATGGTGGATGCTGGTCACCATGCATTGGGCAGAAAACCGTAAGCGCTACCTGCTGTCCCTGCTGGCTATCGGTGGGTTATTGACAGCATGGTATGGCTTTTTATTGACAATAGATAAGTATGCCCCCCTGAATCCCTTCGTTCAATATGCCACTTACTATTGCGGGCTGTATTTCGTAGGGTGCCTCTATGCCAGTATGCTATTCTCGGGGTTGGGGAGCAAGGCGGAGGGCATTCATATCCTTTCCGTACCTGCCTCCCACCTGGAGAAACTGTTGTGCGCGGTCTTTTACGGGGTCATTCTTTTCTATATAGTTTACACGCTGGTCTTTTATATCGTGGATATTCCCATGGTGCAACTGGCTAACCGCATGATGTCGAATGAGCACCGGGTATGGCCGGGAACGACGATGCCCGCACCGCCGATGGAGGTATTGAACATTGTGCATAGTGAGTGGGCTCCTATTCCAGACAAGGAATATCATTTATTCCTGGCGGGGTATTTTGCCGTCCAGTCGGCTTTTTTGCTGGGCTCGGTCTATTTCGCCCGGTATTCCTTTATCAAGACCATTGTAGGCATCCTGTTATTCTGGCTGGTATTTATTGTTTTTACAGAGAAGGGGGTGCGCGAACATCTTCCGGAGGGATGGACTACCTATAATTTCATCCAGTGGAATAACTACAAAATTAATGAAACCCAGCTCCATTTGGTCAGGCTGCCATCGTGGGTGGAGAGCGGGGTTATAATCCTGATACAATATAGCTGCCCCTTTGTGTTCTGGTTCATTGCTTATATCCGTTTGAAAGAAAAAATGTGCTAGAGATGCACTTTAAAAAATTTAGTGCATCTCCAGCAAAGGGCTAATATCTGTCCTTCGGACAAGATGCTTCCAGCATCTTATGAAGTGTAGGGACAAAAAACATCAACATGCAATTCAGAGAATCACAAGCTATATACCTGCAGATCGCGGATTACGTATGCGAAAAGATCCTGCTGAAGGAGTGGGTCCAGGGCGAGCGCATTCCTTCCGTGAGGGAGCTGGCCATACAGCTGGAAGTAAACCCCAATACGGTGATGCGTACGTATGAGTTCCTACAACAGCAGGAGATCATTTTCAACCAGCGGGGTATTGGTTTTTTTGCGGCGGCTGATGGTATCCGGCAGGCCACTTTGTATCGTCGGGAGGCATTTGTCGAAAAGGACCTGCCCCAGGTATTCCGCAGCCTGCTGCTGTTGGGCATGGATTTAGAGGAATTAAGACCCCGCTATGAAAAATATCAGAAGCAATTTTTTAACAGGACCTAAGTGAGCAGGCCTCCAGAAATTATCAATATATGAAAAGAAGCGATAAATTATTACTGATCTTTTGTCTATCGGTGCTGTGTTTATACGGAGCTATCCACCTGGCATTGTATGTCCGGATGCGCCAGGGGAAGATCATTTCGGATCTTAAAACGGACGAGGGGTGGATTACCCGTTACAAAGGAACGGCCCCGGCCCTGTTGTCCCTGGAGGGCAATGTGAATGTCCGGCTGATCCCCTCCGATACTTTTTATATCCAATACCACCAGGAGGAAGGTGAAAAGATCCATTGGGGACCAGCAGGGACCGACTCCCTGTCTATAGAAGGAGGATCTATTGAGATAAATCCTCATGACTTCTACCAGCGTTACAGCGACTATCCCTGGGTGGACGTGCATGCCAATGCCCGTACCCACATCCGGCTGACCGGTCTGCTGGCTCTTGTCAAGGGCCTCAAAAAGGCCGGCCCTGCCGAATGGAACCTGCAGGCCGTCAATACGCAACTGTGGATCGGGGAAACGTATGGCAATGAAACGAATAAGATCGATTTTGAACATTATGACTCCATACAGGTGCATGCTATCAATTCGAAGCTGATCCTGCACCGGAATGCCATCATCGAAAAACTGGCGGTCCAACTGAATGACTCCTCTGAGATCAATGATCAGGAGGTTACCGTCAACCGGATGGAGCTCCATTACGCGCCCCAGTCGAAGCTGAATTTAACAGGGACCAACCTCGATAAATTAAAAACTATCTTATGCAATTAGCTATTGACTCTTTATCAAAGACCTATTCGAATGGCGTGCGCGCCATCCAAAATGTATCGCTGACGCTGGGCAATGGTATGTTTGGCCTCCTGGGTCCTAACGGGGCGGGAAAGTCCTCTCTTATGCGCACCATTGCCACATTGCAGGAGGCTGACAGCGGCCGTATTTTCCTGGATGACCTGGATGTGCTGCAGAATAAGACCCGGGTGCGGCAGCTGCTGGGGTATCTGCCCCAGGAGTTCGGGGTCTATCCGCGGATCTCCGCCGAACAGATGCTGGATCATGTCGCCCGGTTAAAGGGCGTGGACCGGGCGGGAGAGCGGAAGGACCTGGTCAATGAGTTGCTGAACAATGTGAACCTTTACAAAGACAGGAAGAAAAAGCTGGGCACCTATTCGGGTGGCATGAAACAGCGTTGGGGGATTGCCCAGGCCCTGATCGGGAGTCCCCGCCTGATCATTGTGGATGAGCCCACGGCAGGACTGGACCCGGCGGAGCGCAACCGGTTTTATAATCTGCTGAGTCACCTTGGAGAGAATACCATCGTCATTTTGTCTACGCATATCGTGGAGGACGTGAGCACGCTCTGTTCGAAGTTTGCCATCATTTGCCAGGGGGAAGTGCTGTATAGCGGGGAGCCGGATGAGGCCATGGCGGGACTGGAAGGGAAGATATACAGCAAGATGATCCCGAAGCAGGCTATTGAACAATACCGCGCCAACTATCCGATCATTTCTACTCAGCTGAAGGCAGGCAATTTATATATCCGGATCCTGCAGGACCGGGAGCCGGGAGATGGGTTTGTCCCCAGCCCGGCTAACCTGGAGGATGTCTATTTCAGCAATATCGCCACGAAGATGGATATCAATACACTGTAATAAACTTTTTGTATGCTGCTGCAAATCTTTCTCTTTGAGATAAGGTACAGGCTCCGTCGCCCTGCCTTTTATGTATACTTCGTTTTTATCTTTGGTTTCAGCCTGTTATCCTTTGCCAATGGTGCCCTGCCGGTGGTGGAAAAGGAACTGTACAATGCCCCTGTCGTGCTGGCCCTTTATTCTTCCATGATGAGCCTTTTTCTTATGCTGGTGAGCTCGGCCATTATGGGTGTGCCCCTTTATCGGGATATCGAACATAATACCAAGGAATACTATCTCTCCTATCCTATTACCAAAGCGGGGTATTTCTGGGGCCGTTACCTGGGGAGCTGGGTCTTTGTTGTGCTGACGGCAGCGGCGGTATACCTGGGGGCTTATCTTGGCAGCAAACTGGGGCCAGCCATGGGATGGACTGCTGCTGACCGCTATGGGGCCAACCATGCCGCCTATTATTTCTATCCATTCTTCACCCTTCTGCTGCCAACCCTGTTCTTTACCTCTTCTTTATTTTTCGGGCTGGTGGCTATTTTCCGGAATGTAAAAGTGATCTATAGCAGCGGCCTTTTTTTATTCCTTGGGTTTATCATCGGGAATTTCTTTTTAAACAACATCCACAATCCGACCGTGATCTATCTCAGCGATCCGTTTCTTATCAATGCGCTGAGAATGCAGACGGCGTCCTATTCGCCGGATCAGCTTAACTCGTCGATAGTAAAGGCGGAGGGGTTGTTGCTGTGGAACCGGATCCTTTGGGTTTCCGTGGGCGGGCTGGTGTTGTTGTATACATACTGGCGGTTCAGCTTTGAACGATTTTTCAGTGCGGGCGCCGAAAAGAAAAAATCCCGGAAAGGGGCGGCGGATGTTAAGGAGCCGGAAGGTCGTATGGGGATACGGGCCGTCTTCCGATCGGTGAATGCCCGGTTTGAAAGAAGTTATTTCCGGAAGACCTTGTATAGCCTCACGCGGATAGAGGTCCTCAACATTATCCGGGACAATTATTTCTGGATTATTTTGTCCGGCGGCCTCATTTTTCTCTCTTTTGTCTTCTGGCATGGTCCCAACCGGTATGGGGTGCCGGATTATCCCCGGACGTCCTTCTTTATGTTCGTCTTCGGTGACATTTTTAGTTTCTTCATTTTCCTCATTATCATCTTTTATACCGGGGAGACGGTACACCGGGAGAAGGTCACCCGGTATTCGTTTATCAATGATGCCCTTCCCCCTCCTACCTGGGTGCTGAATAGTGCGAAGCTGCTCAGTCTCTGCGCCCTGGCTGTCTTTCTTTCGTTGACGCCGATCCTGCTGGGGCTAGGCATTCAATTGATCAAAGGGTATACGTACTTTAATCTCCCCTTATACTTTTCGTCACTTTTTGTCTCTATCCTGCCCAGGCTGATCGAGATGGTGCTACTCTGTTATGCCGTGCACATCGTCGTCAATAACAAATTCGCGGCGCATGGCATCGCCATTACCCTATGGGTGCTGATGTACCTGGTGAATGACTTTAATTATTTCACTTACAACCTGCTGTTGTATTCCTATACTCCTTTTTCCATAGCATCCGACATGGATGGATTCGGTCATATGCTGCAGCCGATCCTCTGGTATACTTTCTATTGGTCAGTAGCGGGAGCTGCCCTGGTGGTCATAGGTTCCCTGTTCTATACCCGGGGGATGGGCGGCAGTCTGAAGGAAAAGGTGGGGCTGGCCCGGCAACGGTTCCGGGGAGCCAGCCGGCTGGGGACCGTGTTGCTGCTGGCTGTTTTCCTGGCAACGGGGGGCTATATCTACTATAATGTAAGTTATCTGAACCAATATCTTACCCACACGGAAGAGGAGGAACAGGCGGTGGCGGCGGAGAAGAAACTGAAGCGGTATGGGGAACTGCCGTTGCCTAAGGTCTCCCGGATACAGCTCTATACAGACCTCTATCCGGACAATCAGACCGTGCGGACAAGGGCCTATGTAACCCTGGTGAACAAAGGCGCCCGGCCTATCGACTCCCTGTTGCTGGACGGGGACAAGATAACAGAATTTACGTTTAAATACAACGGAGTGCCGCTGGGATATACCTGTCCGTTGTCTTTTCCCCGGGGGAAATTCAATGTCTTTCGTCCGGTGCAGGAGCCGTCCGACTACCGACTGTATGTTTTCCCCACTCCTCTATTGCCGGGGGACAGTGCAAAAGTGGAAGTCCAATCCCTGATCACCCATCAGGGGTTTGAAAATAGTCTTTATGCCTCCAACCGGCTGCATAACGGCACTTTTCTCAAATATGGAGGGCTACCGGCGATGGGGTATGATGAAGGCGACGAGATCGGGAATAATGATACCCGGAAAAAATATGGCCTGCCCAAAAAGGTCTGGCGGGAACTTCCTGCTGACGACTCAGCGGGCAGGCGCAACCTGCAGGATGGAGAGGGTGAAGACCTGGTAAGCCTGGATATCACGGTCAGCGCTCCGGTGGGACAGACGGTGATTGCGCCCGGGAAGCTGGAGAGGGAATGGCGGGTAGCCGGGGGGCGGCACTATTTTCATTATGTACAGGACCATCCTGCCGTCTATATGCCCTATGGGATGGCCGCCGCGCGGTTTGCTGTATTGCGTGACACGGTGCAAGCGGGCAAACAGCCGGTCAATGTGGAGATCTATTATCATCCGGAACATGGCGCCAATCTTTCGCGGTTCCTGGCGGCGTATAAGGATGGGTTGCGTACTTATTCCCAGGCGTTTGGTCCTTACCCTTTTTCGCAGGCGCGCCTGGTCGAAACGTCCGGTTACAGCGCCAATATGTTCTCCTTCCCCGGTACGGTGACCTGCACGGAGCGAACGGGCTGGAATGCGGATTTCCGGGAGCCGGGGCTGCTGGACTATATTTATTACAGTGTAGCCGATCAGCTGGCCCATCAATGGTGGGGAGGGCAGGTAGCCCCTAATCAGACGGTAGGGTCGCGCGTCCTTTCGGATGGGCTGTCGAAATATGCGGCCATCATGCTGGTAGGAAAGAAATATGGAAAGGATATGCAGCAGCGGGTACTCGAGACGGTGGGATGGGATTATGATTGGGGGCGGCGAAACAATTTTTATAAGGAGAACGATCTGCTGCACGCCAACAAAGGTTATGAATGGAATGCCAAGGCGGGTATGGTCCTGTATGGGCTGGCGAGCCTGATCGGGGAGGATAGTCTGAATGCCGCTTTACGGGAGCTGAGAGACCAATTTGCGCTGCGGGATGGAGGCATCTATGCCGGCAGCTATGATCTCTACCGGGTGCTGCAGCGGCATGTGCCGGATTCTTTCCGGTATTTCCTGGAAGACAGCTGGGAAAAGGTCGCTTTTTATGACAACAAAGTAGTGGGAGCCACGGCGACTCCCCTGGGTAAGGGAGATGCGTACAAGGTAGTCCTGACGGTAGATGTGAAAAAAGTATATATGGATAGTACGGGGAAAGAGCAGGCAGCAACAGGCATGAACGACTTCGTGGATATCGGGGTATATGCAGGCGCCGCTCATGCGGGGGTGGGATGGGGAGGCCTTTCGAAAGCCCTTTATTTAAAAAGGCTGCGATTGAGTGCGGGCAGGCACACCCTTGAGCTGACGGTGCAAGGCAAACCCGGGAAGGTCGCTATCGATCCCGAAAGGAAGCTGATGGACCGGAACCGGGAGGATAATATAAAGGAATTACCCTGATCGTCGGATCACGGATGCCGGGCAATGATCAGCCGGCGGCGATCGGCAAGCGCTGCTATGGTGACGATGTCCAGGGTCGGGGTATCAGGGATTTTCGGCGGTGATATCCTGGGCCAGGGTGGCATCGTCGGGGGTCACCTTTAGCTCTCTATCCAATGAATAGAGGGCGGAATGAGAGGCCTTCTCTCCTCCTGCGATCTTGATCTTGTCCAGGAGGTTGAGGGCGAGGGTCTCTTCTTCCGTCTGTTCTTTCACGAACCACTGCATGAAGTTCCAGGTAGCCCAGTCTTCTTCGGTAAGGCTCATTTTTACCAGTTTGTAAATGCCTTTTGTGTTGTCCACTTCCTGTTCGAATACCTTGTTAAAACAGTCCTGTACGCCGGTGGGGTCCGGCAAGGGGGCGGGGATGGCTTCCACTTTTACTTTCGCGCCTCTCTCCAGGATATATTCCAGGATCTTCATCATATGATTGCGTTCTTCCTGTGCGTGCCGGAAGAGGAAATTGGCGATGCCTTCATAACCTTCGCTGTCTGCCCAGGAAGCCAGTGCGAGATAGATCTGGGAGGCGTGCGCTTCTTTGGTCATCTGTCCGTTAAGGCCTGCAGCAAGCGAATCCGAAAGTCTGTTGGTTTTCATATTTCCTTTGGTTTTGTTGTATAAGTTAGTTCATTTTCAGGTTTACATACCGGGCATTTTTACGCCGCCGTTCTTCAGGTCTTCCAGCAGCTGGACCTGGAAGTCCATTTTGGTATCTACAAAACCATGCGGCTGGACCCAGACGTTAATGGCTACATGGTATCCGTCTCCATCCAGGGTCGTTATTCCCATGCGGGGGGCCGGGTCGGGGAGCAGGTGTTGTGCATTCTTTTGAAAAGCGCTGTTGACTATTTTCTCTACCTGGCGATAATCTGCGGAGAAGGGAAATTTGAAATCCAGGTCCAGGCGTCTTTTTCCCTCCTGGCTGAGATTAATGATCAGTTCGTTGGAAAGTTTGCTGTTGGGAATGATAACATCCCTGTTGTCATAGGTAAGCAGGACGGTATAAAAGATCTGGATGGATTGGACAGTACCTTCCTGACCCTGTGCGATGATATTATCCCCTACCCGGTAAGGTTTTAGCAAGAGGATGAGGATGCCGCTGGTAAAGTTCTGCAAGGTGCCTGACAAGGCCAGGCCGGCTGCTACGCCAATGCCTCCTACGAGGGCTGCGAAAACGGTCATCTGGATGCCCAGGATCTGCATGATCGTCAGGACCAGCAGTATCTGCAGGACGGAAAAGAGCAGGCTCATCAAAAAGGGCTGGAGGGAGGAATCGAATGCCCTACGGGTCATGTGGCCGCGGACCACCTTTTTGAGGATCCTTATAAGCCATTGACCTATAATGAATATGGCGATGGCCAGGAGGAGTTTGGGGCCGCTGGTCAGGATCCAGGCGTAGGCTTTATCATAAAATTTTTCCAGGTTCATATGTGTTCGGTCTGTTAAAAAAACCATGCCACTGAAAAAAGTTTTGTCAATATCAGAAACGGTCGTATATTTGCTAACGCTGTTATAAAAAGTAACAGAACTATAAAATGAGCATCATCGATCGTAAAATACGGCAGAAAGAGGAGGTCAGGGCGAATATCCTTGATACGGCCTGGGGGTTGGTGGTGGCTGAAGGGTGGCATTCATTTTCCATCCGGAAGATTGCCGATGCGATAGAATACAGTGTGCCTGTTATCTACAGTCATTTTGAAAATAAAGATGCTATCTTATTGGAATTCAACAGAAAAGGCTTTGCTTTATTAACGGAGGCGCTGGCAGGGGCCAGAGGTGGGCAGTCGAATCCTGCCGATCAGATCCGGGCGATGGGGCGGGCCTATTGGAAATGGGCGTTTGCCAATAAGGAGTATTACCAGTTGATGTTTGGCCTGGGTATTCCCACTTGTGAGGCGGTCCGGAAGATCCCGGCGATGGCGGATTTCAGCGCCGTGATCACGGGTAGTATCCTGGCGATGGCGCCGGCGGGTCAAAAGCCTCCTTTTGAACCTTTTTTGAAGTATCAATCGTTCTGGTCCATGCTGCATGGGCTGGTATCTATTAATATGGTAGCGGTGACGGGTAAGGCCGGGGGGCATGAAGGGTTGCCTGAGGCGGTGTTGGAGGATGTGATGTGCAGTTTTATCCGGGGCATCCAGGCGGCGGTGAGTGCGGTTGCCGGGGAGGGACAAGAAGGGGCTGGCGGAAGGACGGTTTAGCAAGGAATTTCCTTTTTTTTGCCTTATTTGCTAACAGTGTTATAATTAATAGTCGCGGTAGAATTTATAATAGTATTTTAAAACTTTCAACATTTAATATATGAGCTTTTTAGAATCACTGAAGTGGCGTTATGCCACGAAGAGAATGAACGGAGAAAAGGTTCCTGCCGAAAAAGTGGAAGCTATTTTGGAAGCGGCCAGACTGGCTCCCAGCGCCAGCGGTCTACAGCCTTTTAACATCCTGGTGGTAAAGGATCCTGAATTATTGAAGAAGATACAGCCCGTTGCCAACAACCAGCCGCAGATCACGGAGGCCTCTCATTTGCTGATCTTCGCCGCCTGGGATAATATTACCGATGAGCATATCGACCAGGTCTTCGAACACATCAACCGGGAGCGCAATCATACCCCGGAAGCCCAGGAAACTTATAAGAACCGGATCAAGACCCATCTTGCATCCAAAACGCAGGAGGAGAGATTTCAGACGGCAGCCAGGCAGGCTTATATCGCTCTTGGATTTGCCATTGCCGCCGCAGCGGTGGAGCAGGTAGATGCCACTCCCATGGAAGGATTTAACAATGCGGAGCTGGATAAATTACTAGGTTTGAAGGAAAAGGGTTTACGGAGTGTCACGTTGCTGGCCCTGGGTTACCGGGATGTGGAAAATGACAAGCTGGTCCACCTGAAAAAAGTTCGCAGGCCCAAAGAACAATTGATCATTGAATTGAACAATTATTAATTTCACCGGCCATTAATCAATATAAATCTATACTACAATCAAAAAACAAAAAAATGAAAAAGACCATTCTTTCAGCAGCAGCTTTTCTTCTTTTAGCAACAGCGGGTTTCTCTCAGACCTGGAATTGGGACAAGGCCCATTCCCAGCTTAACTTCGGGATCACCCACATGGGGATCAATGAGATCGACGGTACGTTCAGCAGTGTGACCGCCAAGATCACTTCTTCCAAGGACGACTTGTCCGACGCGGTAGTTGAACTGAGCGCAGATGTCAACAGCATCAACACGGGTAACGAGCAAAGGAATAACCATTTAAAGAGCCCTGATTTCTTCGATGCCGCCAAATTCGGCACGCTGACTTTCAAGAGCACTTCTTTCAAGAAAGTAAGTGGCAAGAACTATGAAGTGGCCGGTGATCTTACCCTGCATGGTGTTACCAAGCCCGTAGTGCTGACCGCGGTATTCAATGGCACGGTGGTGAATCCCCAGAGCAAAAAGACCGTAGGCGGCTTCAAGGTAACCGGCACGATCAAACGTACGGATTTCGGTATCGCAACCGGTTTCCCTGTCTCTATGCTGAGCGATGAGGTAGCCCTGAATGCGAATGCAGAATTTGTTAAAGACTAAATTTTATTTAGTACCCTGCCCCTGACCGGGGCGGGGTACCTAAACTTTCTTTTTATGAAGAACATTTTTTATCCAGTACTGGCCGTCCTGATCCTTATCGGAAGCGCCTTTAGTTTTGTAGCAGGTCAGAACTGGCAGATAGCAGAAGGTTATTCGATCGCATTTTCCAGCAATGATGCTTCGGGTATCTTCAAAGGATTTAAAGGCAATATTCTTTTTGACGAGCAGAATCCTGCCGGCTCTAAATTCGACGTGACGGTGGATGCAGCGTCTATCAATACGGGTAACGGGCTGCAGAACAAACATGCCAAGAGCGACGAATGGTTTGATGTTGCGAAATATCCCCAGATCAAGTTTACTTCCCAGAAGTTTGTCAAGGCGGGGAGCGGTTACCAGGTGACGGGGAACCTGGAGGTACATGGTGTGACAAAAGCCGTAACCATCCCTTTTACTTTTGCCAAGACGGCCAAGGGGGGACAGTTTACCGGAAGTTTCACCGTGAACCGGAATGACTTTAAGCTTGGCAAACCCGGTGGAGATGTAGGCGAAGAGATCAAGATCGAGCTTTCCGTACCGGTGACTAAATAAATTTAAAACTATGTTTAAGAAATCATTGATATTAGGAATTGTTTCGGGTCTGCTGGCGGGTATTGTTGCCCTGGTATATGCCAAGGTGTATTATGCCTCCACCGAGGAGGACTTCTCCAAAGTGGCCTGGCCGGTGAGGATCATCGCATCGAGTGTGGCTGGCGGTGTAGTGGCGGCGATAGGTTATTGGGCGTTGGACAGGGCCCTGAAGCAGAAGGGAGAGATCGTCTTCAACCTGTTGTTCACCACGCTGAGCTTTGTCAGTCTGCTGGCCCCTTTTGCCGCGAAATTGCCGTTGGAGATCGAAAACCCGGCTTTATTCTATGGCATGGCGGTTCCTATGCATTTCTTTCCCGCCCTGGCCTGGTTTACGCTGAAGCCGATCTTTATTAGAAAATAAAATACTATTTACGAAGATGGGGGAAGCCGGCTCGAAAATGATTTCGAGCCGGCTTTTTTGTCGGTGGCATGAAATTTTCTGTTCCCAAGAAAGTTCATTAGTTTTAATCTCATCTATGGATAAAAAGGTACTGATATTGGACGATGATCCCGACATTCTGCAAATCTGCACGATTGTCCTGCGAAAAAAGGGTTTTAATGTCTCGACGCTGAACAATTCCAGCCATATCCTGGAAAATGTCCGGAAAGTTCAGCCGGATGTTATTCTTATGGACAACTGGATACCGGGTCCCGGTGGCATTGAAGCTACCCGGCAATTAAAGGGTACGCCGGATCTGCAGGATATCCCGGTAATCTTCTTCAGCGCCAACAGCAATGTCACTCAGTTGGCAAGAGATGCCCAGGCCGATTATTTTCTACAGAAACCGTTTGATATCAGTGAGTTAGAGTCAATTGTCCA
Organism: Puia sp.; assembly: GCA_035492545.1. GTDB lineage: Bacteria > Bacteroidota > Bacteroidia > Chitinophagales > Chitinophagaceae > Puia. The sequence goes on along the minus strand of DATJJD010000090.1, from coordinate 35,357 downwards.
GATTGCCATCACCCAGAGTGTGGCAGGGTAAAGGGGATGGGCTGCTGGCCGATGGCTGGCGGGTGAAATAGCCCCCGTGAAACCGGCCGGCACATGGAAGCCGATCGACACATGTGAACAGGTCGACAGAGGCATAGGTAAACAGGCAGGCCGCCCAGAACGCGAACTATATTCTCAAAAATAGAAACAATCCGCATTTTATTCTTTTTTTATTAGATTTACAGAATAATACACCTGTAAACTAACTAATCATGTCAACACCAGCCGTTTCTCTTCCTTTGTCGGCTATCCGAAGTAAACGTATTGAATCCATTGATCTTTTAAGAGGAGTCGTTATGATCATCATGGCGCTGGACCATGTCCGGGATTATTTTCACGGCAGCGCCTATCTGTATGATCCTACGGATCTTAGCCACAGTAGTCCCGCCATCTTTTTTACCCGCTGGATCACCCATTTCTGCGCTCCCATTTTCATGTTGCTGGCGGGCGTTTCCGCCTGTTTGTACGGGGCGAAAAAGGGCCGGAAGGAATTGTCTTTTTTTCTTTTTACCCGGGGGATCTGGCTGATCCTTCTGGAGCTTTTCATCGTCACCCTGGAGTGGACTTTTAATCCGCATTATGCTGCCTTTATTTTGCAGGTCATCTGGGCCTTTGGGATCAGCATGCTGGTTTTGTCGGTACTGATCCATCTGCCCCGGTCTGTGATCGGGCTGATCGGTATTTTATTAATAGCAGGACATAATCTTCTCGATACGGTGCATGTAGCGGGTAATACTTTCCCCGCTTTTGGCTGGGCTTTTCTTCATGAGCAGCACTTTTTTAGTTTTGGCCCTTTGAATGTCATGGTGGGTTATCCCATCCTGCCGTGGATCGGTCTTATCTGTCTGGGGTATTGTCTGGGGAAGGTGTATGCCCCGGAGGTGGAGCCCCTGCAAAGAAGGAGAACGCTGCTGACCCTGGGGGCCGGTATTATTGTCCTGTTTTTCCTTTTACGGTTTAGTAATCTATATGGCGACCCTGTCCGCTGGTCCACGCAGAAGAATGGTCTTTTTACTTTTATGTCCTTTTTAAATACGACAAAATATCCTCCTTCCCTGTTGTATGTATTGATGACGATGGGGCCAGCCCTGGTATTTCTCGCGTTGATGGAAAAACCGTTGAATGCCGTCACGGAGAAGGTCGTCGTTTTCGGGAGGGTGCCCATGTTCTATTACCTGGTGCATATTTTCTTTATCCACCTGCTGGCAATGCTTGCTGCGGTATTGTCCGGTCATCCCTGGTGGGTGATGGTCAATCTGACTACCTGGGTAACGGCGAATGCGCAGCTGAAAGGGTATGGTTTTAACCTGGTGACGGTGTATGTGGTGTGGATAGGGGTGGTCATAGCGCTGTATCCCTTATGCCGCTGGTTTGACAGCTATAAGAGAGCGCACCAGGCGGAGAAGAAATGGCTGAGTTATTTTTGACGGTCGAAGGGCCGGCGGGCGGCCGTCGAGATGGATGAAGACCGGGTGAAGGCTCTTTTAATTCAGAGAGAGGGTAACATGCTGCCCCCATTTCAACAGGGATGGGTTGTCCGGATCGCTGTTCCACAGGCATTCTCTAACTGTCATTGTCTTTTTCCGGGTATCGACGGTTATCAGTTGAAAGGAGAGGCGTGTCTCGTCTTTGGAAGAAAGTTTGCCTTTCATGGGAGAGTCTACCCGGAAGCAATGGAGCTTCAGATCATTGTCCGGGCCCTGCCAGTCATAAAATTCGTTGTAGTTGGAGTGACCGTGAAACCAGGCTTTGATGGCCGGGTGTCTTTTTAGAAAGGCAACGAGGCTTCTTTGTTCGATCAGGGTTGGCTGGTCTGCATGGAGGCCGTCTTTGAATTGCTCGGTCAGGAGGTTCTCGAATTTATCGCTGTCGTTGAGGGTATGTTGTCCGTTGGGATTGATAAAGAACCTGGCGTCCACGTCGGGCATGGAATGGGTGAACAAAAATACCGGGGTGCCGGGCTTTACCGTCTTCAGATCTTCTTCTATCCAGTCTCTTTCCGCGGAGTCGGGCCAGAGATTGACGAACAGGAGATGAAGGCCCCCCATTTCTTTTGAGTAGTGGATCTTATCGGTGGTATAATTATAATTTTCCTTTGTCCTTTCCGTGACCGGGTGTAACATCATGTCATAGATACCTGCCAATGCGGAGGCGTCATGGGCGGGCTCTGTGGGATGGCAATAGCCGAGGGCATTCGATACGTCGTGATTGCCGGCGGTAAGGCAGAGGGCTGTCGGCTGATGATCTTGTCCTCTTGTCATGAGGTCGCCCACAAAGTCCTTTTTGAATTGCAACCAGGAGGCTGCGGCACATTGCACGCCTTTCTCTTCACGGTTGGCGATGTCTCCCGTCAATATCAATGCATCCAGGTACCCTACCCTGCTGCCTGCCGCCAAACCGCTGTCTGCGGGTAGGAGCTGAGAAGGCAGTTGGTCGATGGCTGCTACCATGGCTGCGTTCACTATACCAGAGGGTACCGTGTCAGCCTTTCGGAAATGGGGGCGGGTGATGCCGTAATGTACGTCGGAGGTAAAGACCATTTGTATGACACTATTCTGTGCCCTGCTTGCCAGGGCAAGCAGGGACAGGATAGCGGTAAGAAACTTACTCATGCAGAATAATGAAAGATTTAAATTTTACGGATGATGCTGGTTGCCGGTTCCATTGGATTGAAAAGCGCCAATGTCTATTCCCGGCGGGGTCATTTCGGTGACACCATATTTCGGATCGATGGGTACGGCCCCCAGTGGCGTAAGGCCCGTATATCCTTTACCGATAGCCGGTGAACCTGCCTGCAGTCTGAAATCGTAGCCGCCTACGGCCTGTATGCCGTATAAGGGGACATGGTTGGGTACGGGCAGGGGGAAGTTATAGAACTGCGGATTATTTTTTTGCAGGATCGGGGTACCGTCATACGTTTCACCGTAAGTATAGTTAGCCGGCAGGAAGGTTGTGTAATCAGGAATATCCGTCAGCTGGGGATTTGTCCAACCGCCGGAGAGGGCTGCATTGGTAGGATAGATCTGGTTGACCACCGACAGGGAGTCTCCATATTCATAGTTATAGCCATAACGGGTGTTGGCCGTATCTGCTGCCGGGTTATTTACGATGCGCAGGCCGAACTTGCAGTTTACCATCAGGTTGTTATAGGCCTTGCCGCGGGCGCCTTCCTCGATGTCGATATTAGCGCCACGACCGGTCTGGATCTGGCGGTAGCCGCAGGAGACGAAGGTATTGTTCCACATATTGATATTTGTCTGGGGAGCACCGACGGGCTGGCCTTTATTCGACGCTTTCTGTCCGTTGGTTGCCACGCCGACAAAAAGATTGTAGGCCATATCCCCTACCGTGCCGCCTTTACAGTTGAGGCAGTCTCCGCCTTTAGCTCCTGCTTTTTCGAAGGTGCTGCGGATAAAACAGATCTTGCCGTTGGAGATACGGATGGGGTCGTCCACTCCTCCATACAGCCAGCTATCTTCCATGACGAAGATACCTTTAGGGTTCTGGAACAGGATGGAGTAAGCCTGGCCGGCGCTCTGATTCACCAGGGCCCCCTGTGAGATAGAAAGGCCGGCGCCGCCAAATTCTACGTGTGTCCATTTCAGGATGAGCATGGGGCAGGTGGGTGCGCAGTAGATACCTGCCCAGCCGCCGGAGAATGCCGGGTCTTTGGAGGGGTCCTGGTTGGGGGCATCGTTCTTCAATTTCAACAGGCTGTCCACGGTGATCCAGATCGGGGCGGTCTTAGTGCCCAGGCTGATGAGCGAGCCCTGGACAAAGATGCCGGACTTGTTGGTGACGTTAACGTGTGCACCGGGCTGGATGAAGAGGGTGTCGCCGGGGTTGATGGTGACGTCGCAACCGATGGTATAGGTTTTACCTGCCAGCATCGTGCCCTTGATGGCTCCGCATAAGGGGGCGGCATCGCTGATGGGCTGCGCCACCTGTACGACGGCCTGTGCTATATCGAGTTTCTCATCCCATTTTTTACAACCGGTCAGGAGCAGTACCAGGGCTGGGAGCAGGCCCAAAGCGGAAGAAATCAGTTTTTTCATCTTATATCTTTTAATGATGTGGGTTCTTTTACTATTGTGTGTTTAGAATTTATACCGGAAGCCACCCAGCAGGTTGAGGCCATAAATCTCTTTTCCTACGACAGTCTTGTCGCTATAGGACTGGTCGGGGAAGGCGCTGCCGGCGGGGGGAGCCTGGTAGATGACCGTTTTAGCAGGGGCATTGGTCAGGTTGTTGAGTTTCCCGTAGAAATAGAAATGTTTCAAAAATCTCTTTTCGAAGGAGAAGTCCAGCACTCCCTGGCCTAGCTGCCAATAGTCCAGGTTGTAGTAGGGTGATACCTGGATAATGCGCTTGCCGGTATAGACAAAGGCCAGCTGAAGGTCGAGGCCGATCCTGGGGTTCTTGTACAGCAGGGACAGGTTGCCGATATGGTCTGCCTGGCCTTGCAGGGGGCGGCTCTGGTCGACGATCTTACTGGTGATGCCCAGGGTGGGGTCTTTGTAGGCGAATTGTTTGGTGGTGGTGATCCGGGATTTGGTATAGGTGTAGTTAGCGGATATGCCGAAAGGACCAAAGAATTTGGTGTAGACGGCTTCGAGGCCATAGTTATGGGCGTTGCCGAAATTCTCGGGCATCAGGAACTGGGCGCTGGGTCCCCCATTGCGGACGATGGCGTATTCAATGGGGTCCTTGATATTCTTATAGAAAACACCTAAGAGCAGCTGATCGGAGCCGCCGGGGTATAGTTCATACCGGAGGTCGATGTTATCCGCCTTGGAGTGCCGGAGGCTGTCATTTCCTTTGATGTTAAAGATCTCGCCGACATTCTCCGTAGGAATGATCTCATAAAAATCCGGGCGAACGATGGACCGGAAGTAAGAGAGCCGGATGTTTTGTTTGTCGTTGAGGGCGTATTTAAAATGAAGGCTGGGAAGGGGGTCGGTATATTCCACGCTGCCGTATCTGCCGGCAAAGCTTTCGGGCATGACGGTGGTAAAATGCTGGCGGGTATGTTCAATCCGCAGACCGCCGAGCACTTCCAGTTTCGGGGTGAGGGCGAATTTAAATTGTCCATAACCGGCGGCTACGTTCTCATGGGAGGAATAGGTGTTGGGGTTAGCGGTGGTGATGGAGCCTGCTCCGTTGCCGGCGGGGCTGAAGGAATAGGTGGCATCATTATAGTCTTTCCACTGCTGGGGCTGGCCGCCTGTCAATACGGGGCTCAGGGAGTAGTCGTTGTAATAATTGTCCCGGCTCTTATTGCGGTACATGCCGCCCAGGCTGAACTCCACTTTCTGCCCAGCGATGGAGGGGGTGTAGAGCAGGTCCAGGTATCCGGCTATATCCTTGTCGGTATTGTGCTGCCAGATCCGGGAGAGGTCCTGGACGATGTAGGTTCCCGGGGTAGAGCCGCTCTGATAGTCATATTCCGCCATATCGGGCACGGCGCTCTTAGCGATGGCATAGGTGCCTTTCCAGTTAACCTTGAATTGATTGCTAAGGGTATGGTCGCCTATCAGGGTGGAGCTATAGATGCTTTGTTTCTGAAGGCGGCTGCGCATCAGGTTGTCGGAAAGTTTGTTCAGGTAAACGGAGTCGTAGGTAGATCTTGTCTGGAACTCGTTCATGTGGATGTACATGTTGTAGAGCGAGATCTTATTCTTATTGTTGAACACGTAGTCGATATTGTTGTGCAGGCCTACGCGGGTCGTCTGGGTGGAGTATCTTCTCACATAGAGGTCGCTGATCACGGATTGGTTGTCCTGGTTGCCTACTACCTGGGGTTGTGCGTTGGGCACGAGGAAATCGGAGTTGGAGCCCCGGTAAAAGTTCTGATAGGAGCCGGAGAAGATGATACCCAATTTGTCATGAAGGAGGCGGCCGCCTATCGTCGTGCCGGCCATCGTATTCCAGGGTTGTGACTTACCGGTGAAATTGAGGTTGCCTGTTGAAAAATCCTTTTGGGTTGCGGTATAGCTATTCCCGTTGATCTCCGCCGGGGATTTGTCGTTGACGGCGCTGTGGCTAAAGGCGCTAAAAGGCCGGCTGGAGGTAAATAAGGTGGAGATGCCGGTAGCAGCGTTGATATTAAAGACAAAGTGCTGGGGGGCTGTTTTCATCACCAGGTTCATGGTACCGCCTACGGCGTCGGCTTCCATGGCGGGGGTGAGGGATTTGATCACTTCCAATCTTTCCAGCATGTCGGAGGGGAAGAGGTCCATGGGGACATAGCGGTATTTGGCGTCGGGGCTGGGTATTTTGACCCCGTTGACCAGGGTGTTGTTATACCGCTCGTCCATGCCGCGGATGATGGCATAACGTCCTTCACCGCTGGAGCTGCGCTGGATAACGACCCCGGGAACGCGTTGCAGGGCGTTGGCCACCGTGACATCGGGTAAGAGTTCGATGGCTTTCTGAGAAAGGATGTTCTGCAGGACCGCGGAATTCTTTTCCAGGCCCCGGGCATTATGGTCGCCTTCCTTACCGGTGGAGGTGATCTGCACCTGTTCCAGCTCTTTTCCTTCTTCTTTCAGGTCCACATTCCGGGTGGAGAATTTATCGCCGTCAGCAACGGAAACGGTAAATTCCTCCGTCGCGGAGTATCCTACATATTTAACGGTAAGGCGGTAGGAGCCTTCAGGGATATTTTTGAAGGTATAGGTCCCGTCCAGGTTGACTGAAGTGGTTCGCTGGAAGCTGCCGCTGCTGATCTGAACGGTGGCTCCCGCCAGTGGCTCACCCGTCTGACGGTCCAATACTTTTCCTTTGACGCCGCCGGCAAAGGATGTATAAAAGTTTAGAAGACAAAGGAATAATAGAAGACACTTTGTGGAGTTGAAAGACATCTTTGTTAGTTTTGGCAGCGAAATTATCCTGCCGGTATCTGTCTTTCGGACAAGCGGAAGTTAATTAATGATATCGTAAACATTCGTTAACGATATAGTCATTTTAAATTCAGAGTTTCTCCAGATTTGGATATTTTGCTTTTGTGCATGGGGGCTGAATGCCTAAGGGCGGGGGAAGCCCGACAGGCCCAGGATAAAGGCGGGGATTTCGACTGCCGGTACGATATAATCGACATTTCCTTTTAGGACAGCCTGTTGGGGCATAAAGGGGACGTCTGCAGTAACGGGGTCCTGTACCACCACCACCCCACCCTTTGCCTTTATGTATTCCAGCCCTTCGACGCCGTCTGCATTACCTCCGGAGAGCAGGAGGCTGATCAACCCGTCCCCGAAAGAGTCGGCGGCAGACCGGAAGGTGACGTCGATGCTAGGCCGGCTATAATTCACCCGTTCCGAGTAATCCAGGGAGAAGGTGTGATCTTTTTCCAGGAGCACGTGATAGTCGGCCGGGCATATATAAACCGTACCGGGAGCCGCCATCTCTTTTTCTTCCACTTCTTTCACGGGAACGGTTGTGCGGGAGGAGAAGAGTTCGTGCAGGCTGGATTCGAAGAGGCCATTGCGGTGAAGAACGATGAGTATGGGCAGGGGGAAGCCGGAGGGAATCGCTGCCAGAAAATTGAGGATCACCTGCAGGCTGCCCGCAGAGCCTCCTACGACGATGAGTTTAAACGGCTTCATGTACTTTCCTCCATATTTTTTCTTTTCCTACCTGGCGATAGCGGTCAGCGATGGGAGAAAACCGGAGGGACTCTTTCGATCCCAGCGCCAGGTAGCCGAAGTTCTCCAGGCTATAGTCAAACAATTTAAACACTTTTGATTGAAGATCTCTTTCAAAATAGATCAGTACGTTGCGGCAGAGGATCAATTGAAATTCATTGAAGGAGAAATCCGATACCAGGTTGTGCGTGGAAAAGATCATTTTTTCCATCAGGGAGGAGTCAAATTTGGCCAGGTGATAATTGGCAGCGTAGTAGGAGGAAAAATCCTTTAGGCCTCCCGACAGGATATAGTTCTCCGAATATTTCTGCATCTGGCTGATGGGGAAGATGCCTTTGCGGGCCTTTTCGATGACCAGTGGGTTGATATCCGTACCATAGAGCAGGGATTTGTGCAAGAGACCGGCTTCTTTTAATAAAATGGCCACGGAATAGACTTCTTCTCCGGTAGAGCAACCGGCATGCCAGATCCGGATGAAGGGATAGGTGGCGAGGATGGGGAGGATGGAGGTACGGAGGGTCCTGTAAAAAGAAGGGTCGCGCAGCATTTCCGTCACATTCACCGTAATCTCTTCTACAAACCGCCGGAAGTATTGGGGGTCATGCTGCAGCCGGTGACGGAATTCGGCAAAGCTGGGGAATTTATCCACGAGGAAGAGGCGTTGTACCCTTCTCTGCATGGAGGCTTTGGAGTATTCTGTAAAGTCATAGCCGTACAGGTTGAAAAGATCGTTAAGCAATATTTCCAATTCCTCATATTGTATGGGAGAACTCTCCATGATGCTATTTTTCATACAGCCATATCCGTAACAGGGATAAGAGCTGGTCGATGTCGACGGGTTTGGAAATATAGTCCGAGGCCCCTGCCTGGATGCATCTTTCCCGGTCCCCGGCCATGGCTTTGGCTGTTACGGCGATGATGGGAACACGTTTCAGCCTGGGGTCCCGCCGGATACGGGAGATGGTCTCAAATCCGTCCAGTTCCGGCATCATCATGTCCATGAGGATAATATCCACGGAGACGGTCTCTTCTTTTACGATGGCAAGGGCTTCTTTTCCATCCATGGCGGAGAGGACCTTCATTTTATGGGTTTCCAATGCCTTGGTAAGGGAAAAGATATTCCGCACGTCGTCATCGGCTACCAGGACGGTCTTGTTCTTCAGCACTTCATCCAGGGCGCCCAGTTTGCCGAAAACATTGGAGGGTTCTTTTTCCTTACCCTCGTCCACCAGGTGGAGAAATAGGGAGACTTCATCCAATACGCGCTGGTAGGAATGGGCGGTCTTCACGACGATGGAATCGGCATATTGGCGGAGGCGGACCTCTTCTCCCCGGGAGATGGGCTTGCCTGTCAGCACGATGACCGGAATATTTTCCAGGCCCCTGTTCTGGCGGATGGCGGCCAGGGTCTGATCCGTCTTTTCTTCTGTCTCTTCCCTGCTGAGGATCACGCAATCCACCTCTTTCTTCTGCAGGGCTGTAAGGCAACCGGCAACCGTTGCCGCTATTTCCGCCTGAAGGTCATGCGTCGAAAGGAAATAAGACAGGGCTGCTGCGTGCCGGGCATTGTCTTCGATAATGAGTACTTTCTCTGCGCTGCGGTTCCGGACATATTCGATCCTTTCAAAGATGGCATCCATGTTGTCCAGGGCGATGGACTTGGATATAAAGTCTATGGCTCCCCGTTGCAGGCTCTCGCTCTTTGCCTCGAAAGAGGAGATGATATGTACGGGGATGTGCCGGGTCTGGGGGTCTTTCTTCAGGTCATCCATAACTTCCCAGCCATTCCTTACCGGCAGCTGGATATCCAGCAGGATGCCCCGGGGCCGGTAGGTTTTTGCCAGGCCGATGACGGCGTCTCCCCTAACGGCGACAATCACTTTATATCCTTTCTTTCGGCCAAACTCCAACAGGGACCGGGCGAAGACCGGGTCGTCTTCCACGATGAGCAGGGCCTTGTCCGTTGGCATGAGTTCGCTGCGGTCATCGGGGATCTCGGCGGGGATCTCTGACAAGGTCAATAAGGAGGTATCTTCTTTTTCTGTGATGGAGGGTCCTTTTTGTATAGTGTGAGAAGGAGTCTGCGCCACCGGGTCCATTTTAAAGAGGGGTATGGAGACTTTAAATTCGGTGCCATCTCCGGGGGTGCTGGTCAAAGAGATTTCTCCACCCAGCAGTTTGACCAGTTCGCGGCTGATGGACAGCCCCAGTCCTGTACCACCATATTTCCTCCGGGTGGAGCCGTCGGCTTGCTGGAAGGCTTCGAAGATCAGTTGGTGTTTGTCTTCGGGGATGCCGATGCCGGTGTCCCGTACGGTGAAGTCTATAAAGTTGGCTTGTTTGGGGGAAGGGGCGATGCGGAGGGTAATAGAGCCTTTGGGGGTAAATTTAAAGGCATTGGAAAGCAGGTTCTTCAGGATCTGCTCCAGCCGGGTCTTATCCGTCTCCATTTGGAGGGGTAACCCTTCGTCCATGATGAAATGCAGTTCCAGGCCCTTGTCTTTTGCCAGGGGGACAAACAGCATGCGCATGTCGGTCATGATGTCTTCCAGGGAGATGAGGGTATGTTCCAGCTGTAGTTTTCCAGATTCGATGCGGGAGAGGTCGAGGATCTCGTCGATGAGTTCCAGCAGGCCCTGCCCGGAGGTTTGGATGACTTTGGCGTATTCCTGTTGTTCGCCGGAGAGCTGGTCCCCCTTGTTCTCGGCCAGGAGTCTTGAGAGCAAAAGGATGGAATTGAGCGGGGTCCTTAGTTCATGGGACATATTGGCCATGAATTCGGATTTGTATTTGGTGGCCTGGGTCAGTTCGTCCGCCTTTTTCTGTATGTCGAGGTTGCGAAGGAGGATGAGCTGATTTTTTTCTTCCAGGGAGCGGCTTCTTTCTTCCAGCTCCAGGTTGGTCTGCTGCAGCTCTTCCTGCTGTACTTTCAGCTCTTCTTCGGAGACCTGTAATTTTTCAGCCTGGGCTTCCAGCTCCAGGTTGAGGTTTTCCATTTCGCTGTGCTGGGCTTGCAGTTCTTCTGTCTGTGCCTGGGTCTCTTCCAGGAGTTCCTGCAGTTTGGAGCGGTTCTCGATGCTGTTAATGGCAATGCCAATATTTTCCGAGATGCCGGAAAAAAATTCCAGGTCCCGTTCGGTATACGATTCCAGGGAGCCCAGCTCAATGACGCCTTTTACTTTTTTCTCGAAGAAGAGGGGGAAGGCAATGATGTTGCGGGGCCTGATCTCACCGGCGGCAAAGCTGACGATCCACTCGCCGGAGGTAATGTCTTTTACCACGAGGGTCCTGGCATCGCGGGCCACCTGGCCAACGAGGCCCTCCCCGGGTTTCACCTTCATCCGGTTGTTGTCGGGGACCAGGGCATAACTGCCTTTCAGATCGAGGGCGCGGGATGAAACATCCATGATATACAGGGCGCCGATGCGGCTGCGGCTGTATTCTGAGACAAAGCTCATCACATTGGAGACCAGGGTCCGCATATCCGTCTCTCCCACCATGATCTCGTTGAGGCGGGCGACTCCGGCCTGTAGCCATTCTTTATCGGATAAGAGGTTGAAGGAGTATTCCAGGGATTCGGCCATTTTATTCAGGGAGCCGGAAAGGCCGCCCAGGCCATCTTTTTGTTCGTCGGTTACCCGGGTCTGGTATTCTCCCGCGGAGATCTTGTCGGCGATATCTCTTATGATGTCGATGCGGCGGGAGATCTGGCGATCTTTCTCCTGGAGCTCTCCATAGAGGGCAGACCTCTCCTGGAAGTCGTTGTATACCCGCCGGTAGAAGAAGAGGGTAATGAGGATGGAGATGCCGGCTGCTAAAAGGACGAGGATGGGTGTATAACCGGAAAGGCTTTTTACTTTGGCCACGCGGATGGCCAGGAGCTTGTGTTCTTCCTCCTGCATCCGTTGTACGATACGCCGGGCCTGGTCCATATATTTCAATCCCTGACGCAGGTCATCCAGGCTGTAGAGGTTATCCGTTCTTTTTTGATCGATGACCTTTTGCAGGATCGTCAGCCGGTGGGCGATGACGTCGCGCAGTTCTTCCGCGTTGCGCTGTTGTATAGGATTGTCCGCCGTCATAGCCTGCACATTATCCACTATGGCCAGGGCTTTTTCCTGGGCGCCGTAATAAGGACGGAGGAAGGCGGTGTCATCCGACAGCAGGTATCCCCGTTGTCCTGTCTCCGCGTCTTTCATTGTGGAGAGTGTGGCTGACAGCTCGTTGATGACGGAGTCGGTATGGTCTACCCAGCGGGAGCTTTCCAGCAGGCTGGTGATGCTGCTGTAGGAGGCGATGGAAGTGATGATGAGGATTAACAGGGAGAGGCCAAAACCAATCTGCAGATTGCGTAACAGGCCGGGGCGCATAACAATGTTCATTTCCTTTTTTTAATTCTTTTTTATTTTATTCCGTCATTATGCCTGCGGGGTGGCTATTTACGGGGATGGAGAAATAAAAGGCGGATCCCTGGCCCGGCTCGCTCTCTACGCCATATTCTCCCTCGTGCCGGCGGATGATCTCGGCGCATATGTACAAGCCGATGCCCAGTCCCTGGAAGCGATTGGCAGCCTCTTCCACCCGGTAGAATTTATGAAAAATATTGATTTGATGGTCTTTGGTGATACCGATGCCGAAGTCTCTCACCTGGACGAACAGCCGATTACCTTCCCGGACGGAGACTTCGATATGCACTTCTTTGTGATCCGGTGAGTATTTAACGGCATTGGAGAGGTAATTAATAAGGACCTGTTCGATGCGCATTTCATCTCCAAATAGTTGTATTTCGGCGTCACCTTTTTGTACGATCTGGTAGTCGGGATAGGTCTGCCGGATCATTTCAATGGCGTTGGAAAGGGTCTTATCGAAGTTGAAGATCTTTTTATTGAATTTCAGTTTACCGCTCTCAATTTTCGAGAGGTCGAGGAGGTCGACGATGAGGTTGTCGAGTTTGCGGACCTGGACGAGAGCTCTCTCCATGTACATTTTTGTCGGATCTGCCTCGTCGATGGATCGGTCCAGTAGTTGCAGGTAGGCCTTGATGGTGGTGAGGGGAGTCTTCAGTTCATGGCTGGCGATGCTGATGAACTCATCTTTTTTCTTCACGGCTTCCTGCAGGTCCGCCTCTGCCTTTTTCCGGAATTCGATCTCGGAACGCAGGCTGGCCTGGATTCGATTGAGCTCGAAGTTCTGTTCATACAGCCGGTAGAAAGTTTTTACTTTCAGCAGGAGGATGTCCGGGTCGACCGGTTTGGTGATATAATCCATCCCGCCGGAGATATATCCTTTCGTGATATATTTTTTATCGGTGCTGGCAGCGGAGAGAAAAATGATAGGGATATCCCGGGCCTTACTGTAACCGCTGATCGCTTCGGCCACTTCGAAGCCGTCCATGCCTGGCATCTGGACATCGAGTATGATGAGGGCATAGGATTGCCGGAGAATCTTTTTAAGTGCCTCTTCTCCGCTAAGAGCCGTATCCGTGGGAAAAGCGTGTAGCTCCAGGATAGTCTTCAGTGAAAAAATGTTTTCAGGCTTATCATCCACGATCAATATCATAGAGGGGTCTGTTGATACGAGTGACAAATAGTATTGACAAATGTAAGTGTTTATACAAGCCAATGTACCGGAATAGGTGTAGAAGTATTTCTACAGTTTTTGGCACAACGGCCAGCATACGGCCGGGGCTGGGGAAAGCTATCAGGCCCGAAAGCCCTGATCTATGGGGAAGAGACCCCATTTTGCCGTCCGGTGGCATTTGGATTAATAATTGAACTTACTATATAATCATATATAGTTAATCCATTTTTAATCTATGTCATCCAGCCTCAACCCAATCCAAAAAGCAAAAGTGAAGGTCACTCAGAAAAGAAGCGACCTGAAAACCTTTTTTTATGGCTGGGGGGACATGGTGGCCTTTGCAGGCCGGTTCTTCCGGGAGGTATTCAGGCCTCCGTTCGAATGGAAGGAGGTGCTGTATCAGTGTTATCTCGTGGGGTATAAATCCACATTTCTCATCGGGCTCACGGGCTTTATCATGGGGCTGGTGCTGACTATCCAGACCCGTCCTTCCATGGCTGCTTTTGGCGCCATCTCGATGATCCCCGGTATGATCTCGGTGTCTGTGGTCCGGGAGATCGGGCCGGTGATCACGGCCATCATCTGTTGTGGGAAAGTGGGGTCGCGTATGGGGGCTGAGCTGGGTTCCATGAAAGTAACCGAGCAGATCGACGCCATGGAGGTGTCCGCTATCAATCCTTATAAATATCTCGTCGTGACCCGGACGTTGGCCACGACGCTGATGATCCCCCTGCTGGCTGTCTTTGCGGATGTGATCGCGCTGGTGGGAGGTTATGTGGCTATGAATATCCATGACGCCACCACCCTGCGCCATTTCTTTTCGGTGGCTATGGCCCACCTGGAGTTCATCGATGTATTCCCGGCCATCATCAAGTCTTTTTTCTTTGGGTTCGTGGTAGGGATCATTGGATGTTATAAGGGATATCATGCCCGCCGGGGTACGGAGAGTGTGGGGGTAGCTGCTAATGCGGCCGTGGTGACCGGTTCGCTGGCTGTGTTCGTCATCGATCTGCTGGCGGCCCAGATCACGGATCTTTTAAATTAATCAAGCGTGCGTATGAAAGAATCGATAAAGGAAGAAGCGGAAGAAAGCGGCCGCCGGCCCCCGGGGGAAGAAGGACATCGGGAGGCAGGTGAAGAGGGGTATGGCCTGGAAGCTGATAAGACGGAGGAGACGGCAAACCCCGAAGCTGAAAGTTTGCCGGAGACGGCCAACCGTGAAGCTGATCGCAGGGAGGAGACGGCAAACCCCGAAGCTGATCGCGTGGAGGAGCCGGCTTCGGAGATAGAAGGATGGGATGATGAGGAGAAGAAGGAATCTGCCGGTTCAGGTGAGGAAGCTCCCGCGGAGGACCAGCATGGGCCAATCGTATGTATCAAGGGGCTCAAGAAAGCATTTAAGGACCATGAAGTGTTGAGGGGAGTTGACCTGCATGTCAATAAAGGAGAGAACCTGGTGGTGCTGGGGAAATCGGGGTCCGGTAAATCCGTGCTGATCAAATGTATGGTGAGGTTGGAATGGCCTGATGAAGGAGAGGTAGAAGTATTTGGGAAGAATGTCGCCGATCTTTCGTATGATGAGCTAAATGAAATGCGTTTAAAGACGGGCTTCCTCTTTCAGAATGCAGCCTTGTATGATTCCATGACCGTCCGGGAGAACCTGGCTTTCCCTTTGAAGCAGCACAAAAAGAGAGTAGCGCCTGAAAAAAGAGAGGAGTTGATCATGGAGATGCTGGATAATGTAGGGCTGGCCGATGCCATCGACCAGATGCCATCCAAGTTATCGGGGGGGCAGGCCAAACGGATCGGTCTGGCCAGGACCCTGATCCTGCGTCCTCAGCTGATGTTGTATGATGAGCCTACTACCGGTCTCGACACGGGCACGGCCAAGGAGATCAGCGAGCTGATGATAAAGATGAAACACAAGTACAATATTTCTTCCATAACTATCACCCATGATATGGCTTGTGCCCGGATGACGGCTGACCGGATCATCATGATGAAAGAGGGGATGGTGGTAGCCGAGGGGAGCTACGAGGAGCTGGAGAAGTCGGAGGATGAATGGATCAAATCGTTTTTTTCTTAAAAATTCAATGTTATGCCTAAAGAAAGAAATTATAAATGGAAGTTGGGTTTGTTTGCCGTTGCGACCCTGATCGTAGCTATCGGCGCCATCTATTATATCGGCAAGCAAAAGAATAAGTTCGGCTCGGTATTCCGTCTCAGCGCGCTGTTCAATTCCGTCAGCGGGTTGAAGCTGGGGAGCAATGTCCGGTTGGGCGGGATCGATGTGGGGACCGTGGATAATATTGCCCTGGTGACGGACACTTCGGTCATGGTGCAGATGGTGCTGCATAAAGATATTCAGAAGTTCATTAAGAAGGATGCCAAGGCCAGCATCGGCTCTGAAGGGCTGATGGGGGACAAGGTGGTCGTTATTTCGCCGGGTACGATGGGGCAGTCTGTAGTAGTGGAGGGAGATTCGCTCGCTTCGCGGCAGCCGGTAGAGACCGATCAGATCCTGGCCAGTCTGAAGACCTCAGCAGACAATGCGGCCGTTATTACCGCCAACCTGGCCGATATTTCCAACCGGATCAATCACGGGCAGGGGGCCATCGGCAAGCTGCTGCATGATACCAGCCTTTCGTCCAATATCAGCAGCACCATGAAGAACCTCAAGAAGAGCAGCGAGGGGTTGAATGAAAATATGGAAGCAGCCAAGCATAATTTCCTCCTGCGGGGATATTTTAAGAAAAAGGACAGGGAGAAAAAGAAGAAGGAGGAAGAGGAGCAGAAGAAGAAAGAGGACAAGAAAAAAGGGGACGATACCGGGAATAAAGGCAATTAACAGGAAAAGCTATGCCTGTTATCGGCCATGGGTTTGAAGGATGGGGGCTCTATTTCACTTCAAATTGAAGATATTGGGCGCCTGCCATTCCATCGGCTGTAAGCCCCTGTATGACTACCAGATATTTTCCCGGAAGATCGGCCGTGTAAAAGTCATATTCTTTTTTCTCCCCTCCGACCAGATGAATATTTTGGCCCCACCAAAGAAGATCCCTGAAATCCGGCAGACGGCTGGCGGCTTCCTGAGGCGTGCTGTATACCGGCGAATAAAATTTCCTTTGCCATTGCAATCCGTCATAGTCGATCTGGAGGGAGCGTGAATCCATCTCAAGTCCTTCATAATTTCCATTATAAGTGGTGAAGCTGGCTATACCGCTGAATGTAATAGGTCCGAGAATATATTGATGCGGTATAATTTCCAGTTTTTTCACTTTAATCGGATCGTAAGAAAATATCTTGTCATCGGGTACCGGGATGCCGTCCAATAATACCAGGGTGTTGTTGTTGTCTTCAAAAAATCTGTGTACGGGTTCGTTCAGCATTGACACATGCAATCTTCCCTGCCATTTATCTACATTAATCGGGTCTACGTACTCCCGCAGCACTTCTTCCATCGTTGAGAACCGGACATAATCGTCCAGCAAATAGGTATGATCAGGAGGGCCATAAAACCGAAAGCTATCCCGGGAAGGGGGGGTGAACTTTTTGAGGCTATCGGAGGTGTATATATTCCGGACCTGCATGTCAAGGCTTAATTGGGCCAGGGCGGCGTTATGGTCGGGGCTCAACCGGAAAGGGGGAAGGGTGTCGCTGTTATATAACTCGGAAAAGGGGTTGAAAATCTCTATTTTATAGGTATTACTATCCCGGGTATCCGTATAGATCAGGATGCCTTCTGTCCCATAAAAATCTTTTATGTCGAATATGAATTTCCCGGCCGTATCCGTCAGCGAACCGGCGAACTGGAATTGAGTACCGGGGGCGGAAAGAAAAGTAAACACCCCTTTCACGGGCGCGCCTGTCACCCGGTCAGTAACCCGTCCTGAAATGATATGACCTCTGCGTTCGGGCGGAAAGGGAAAGGAGGAAGAAAGGTTTGTCCGGCTATGTGTCAGCACCAGGTTGTCCAGGGCTTCTTCTGCGTGGGGTGGATCGCCATAAAAATAGCTGCCGGGCGCCTCGATCTTTCCTGTAAGTTCTGTCCCGAGCCATAGATACGTGAGGATATCCATTTCGTCCCGAGGGTCCTGCCGGAGGGAGTCCAGGCGGTATACGGCGATGGAAAGGCCGGGGGCCGCGGTATGTTCCCTTTTATCCCCGGCGGTGACGGACAGCCGGACTTTTTCTCTTATCCCGTATTGCCTGCGGTCGGTAGCGGCTTCTATTTGCAACTGACGAGATGGCCGGATGCAGTATAATCTTTCACATACCGGGCGATGCCCGGCGTCGAGGAGTATAAAGCGGCTGATGCCCTCGCCAAGATCTTTTTTATCAATGTCAAAAGAGGCGCTGTCCCCTATGACGGAGGCTGTCAGTGTCTGTCCTACCGGCTGTTGCTCTTTCTGTATCGTCAGGTATACGTTACCGCCGGGGACGCCATGGGAAATATAGACTTTTACAGAGAGCCGTTGTTTGTGCAGGTCGTTGAACCGGCAAACATATCCCTGGTCCAAAGGGGTCGGTAATGGCTGCCGGATAGCAACTCCATCGGGCAGTTGCACGGCTGCCGTGTATGAATGGCCTTCAAGGGGGGTGAATAAGAAATTACCCAGGCCATGCTGCAGGGGGGCAAATGTCTCCAGGGTATCATTTTTTTCATCCAGCACCCAGCCCCGCCCTTCCGCTCCTTTCTCATTCGCGTCCATCAGTTGAAAAGCCACTTTCGAAGGGAGGCCGTTCACTAGATTACCTCCTTCGGGGAAAAATTCGATATGATAGGAGGAGGGCCTGGCAGTGGGCCCCGGAGAAGCAGGCAGGCCGGCTGTGGCAGGAGGTGTAAGATTTTTAAAGGTATTGACGATCGTTAAGGTTTTTTCAAAGAAAGAAGCAGGGCCATCGTTCTTCATCCAGTTTGTATAGGCCCTGAGTTTATAGAAACCGGAGTTGAGGGTGGAGGGCAGGAAAAGGGAGGCATAACCTTCGCCTTTCTCCAAGGGGGCTTTGACCTGCATGACGGGTTTGTTTTCCCTGTCGAGCAGTTCTATGTATGCCAGTTTGCTGAGGTCTATCGGGGAATGGGAGGATGCGTCTACGCAGTATAGTTTACACCAGCATATTTCTCCGGCGACATAGAAGGCCCTGTCCGTGTGTACAAAGATCTTCTCTCCGGGGACCGGGGAGGACTCCGGGGTGGCAGGAGCCTGGGCTGCCGGGCGCAGGCTGTACAATAGCATAAAGGCCGGCAACAGGGCCTGCTTATAGAATGAAGAGGTCATGGCCAGTAAGAGGGTTTTTGGTTGCTGCCTGTCAGGGTACAATCGACGCAGGTCTTTGTTGATGTATAGTAGTGGGTGGTATCAGGGTAAGGCGCCTTGCCTGTGATTAATTCCCCTCTTTCATAGGATACGTAGAGACTGTCTTTATTGTTGACGATACTATATTCTTCGCAATCGGTGAGGTAATGCCAGTTGCTTACCTGATCGCGGCTGATAAAGATCCTTTTTGTCTGCACGGTACCGACGCCGATATATCCGATGACCACATCATTGGTGTCCGTGGTGTTATGAATATTACCGTTGTTGATGGTGGGCTGGATGCCGAAGATGGAGCCGGTCAGTTCAGTGTTCTTCTGCAGATTCTGCCACCAGGCATAGGCCTCGGCGGAGAGGGCGTATTGGCGCACTAAAATACTGTATTCGACACTGATCTGCTGACTGGCGGCAGGGATGGTGAGGAGGGGCGCCAGTGAGATCAGATCGGTGGAAAGTCTGGCGGAAGACCCCAGGAAAATGGCGGTAGATTGATCATGATGCCAGCAATGAAAAATCAAGACATTGGTAGAGTCCCGGCCTATTACGGTAGTGTCCGATGGACGGAGGATCAGGTCGCTGGTGAAGGGAGAAAAAAACTCCCAGGTCTCCTGGTAGTCCCATCGGTAATAGCGGGTGTTGTTAAGCGGGTCGTGCGTATTGACAAATATCCTGATGCCCGTGTCGCTTTGTATCCAGTTGACACTGTCGATGGGTGGGGCATTTTTCTGGCTAACATAATCGGAAAGATATTCTTTGCCGGAGGTGGTCTTAATATGAAGCCGGTAGGGCACACCGGGGGTGAGTGGTCCCAGGCTTGCGCCGTAGCTGCCTTTTCCTATCTCGACGAGCGGCAGGACGCTGTTGTCTTTTCCTTCCACGGATACGGTGGCATGTAATTCGGGGGTGACCTCTGCCGTAGCCTGCAACAGGTAGGTATGGGTGAGCGTGATAATGGTGGAGTCCCCTCCGTTGTTGATAAATCCTTCTACCACCAGGTGCTGGGCCTGGTTGGAAATGGCAGGAGGATCATAGGTCTGCCGGCATGCGGGCATCAGGAGTAAACCAGCCATGGCCACAACAAGTATTAAAAAGATGTCCATATTTTTTCTCATTTCAAAACCGGATGTTAAAGTTCACAAATGGGATAATGCTGCCGAAAATCGACAGCTTATATCCGTTGACCAATCCGTTCTCCGATACAAAATAAACGGAATAGGGATTTTTTCTGCCTGTCAGGTTATAGACGCCAATAGTCCATGAGTTGTGTGTTTTTTGATGGATTTTGTGGTTGCCGTCGATATTCATGGAAAAGTCGGTCCGGAAATAATCGGGTATCCGGTAAGCGTTGCGATCGGAGTAAAGCACGCGTTCGGAGCCTGCGTAGATATAGCGGCTTACGGGGAGGGTGATGGGGCGACCGGTATAATACAGCATATTCAGGGAGAAACTGAGCCGGTGATTTATCTTCAGGTTCCCGACCATGGTGACGTCATTGGGGATATCGAAATCCGCCGGGTAATAGCGGCCTTTGTTCACCGACTCTCCGGCCGTGGGATCATCCGTTCTCAGGAAAGTGCGTGACCAGGTGTAACTGATCCAACCGTTGAGAGCGCCGGTTTGTTTTTTGATCATGAATTCCACTCCGTATGCCTTACCCCGGGAGTTCAGCACATCCCGCTCGATCGTGGGGTTCAGGATGAGGGTGGCGCCTGAGCGATAGTCCAGGTAATTCTTCAGTCTTTTATAATACACTTCGATGGATGTCTCGATCGTATTGGCTTTAAAGTTCTTGTAGAACCCCAGAGAGACCTGGTCGCCCAGTTGGGGTTTTATATTGGGGTCGCTCATTTTCCAGACATCGGTAGGAGACATAGCCGTCGTGTTGGAGAGCATGTGTGAATACTGGCGGAGGGAATTATAGCCGGCCTTCACCGAGAATTCCCCTGTGAACGCATAACGCAGGGACAAGCGGTATTCGGGTCCCTGATAGGTATTAATCACCTTACCTCTGCCATAAGTCCTGGCAGCCACCTGGTTGGCTTCGGTAACCGGCAAACCGGGGGCATAGATATTTTCGGTATGCGGGCCCAGGTAATCGTATAAAGAATATCTGAGACCGGCGATAATGGCCAGTTTATCCGTCACGGTATAATTATCCGAAAGATAGGCGGCGCTCTCCAGCGCTTGCTCAGTTGGGATTACCTGGGTAGCTGCCAGCGACTGATCATTATATGGTTCATAGGAGCCGGGCCGGAGATTATGGCGGATGGAGGACAGGCCGTATTCTATCGTGTGCCTGGCGTTGAAGTACCAGGTGAAATCAGCTTTGCCGTATATCTGACCGATGGCGTAATTCATTTTGAAGCCATTGACCGGGTTACGGTCGCTGGTGATGTTGTATTGATAGTGATCGATGCCGGTGGTTAGGGTGCCTGTTGTCTTGCTGCTGAAGGTGTGTTTCCATTTCAGCGTGAGGTTCTTGTTGCCATAACCATAAGTGGTGTCGCTATTCAGGTTGTATTTGTCATTGCTGAGGTAGCCGGAAAAGTAGAGGTTGTTGTTCTTATTGAGCTGGTGGCTGACGGACAGGTTGAGATCGTTGAAGGAGCCCCGGCTGTTCTTGTATTCATCCGGAAGAAGATTGAGCAGCCAGTTGGCGTAAGTGGTGCGTCCGCCCAGGATAAACGAAGTTTTGTCTTTGACGATGGGGCCTTCGAGGGTGAGGCGGCTTGTTATCAGGCCGATCCCTGCGGTACCGGAGAATTCTTTTTTATTCCCTTCGCGTCCGGAGATGTCTACCACGGATGATACTCTTCCGCCGTATTTAGCGGGGATGCTGCTTTTATAGAGTTGTACGTCTTTTACCACTTCCGGGTTGAAGGCAGAGAAGAGCCCGAAAAAATGAGAAGGGTTATAGATCGTAGCGTCATTGAACAGGATCAGGTTCTGGTCGGCTGATCCTCCCCGCACGTTGAGGCCGGTGCTGGCCTCCCCTACCGTCTTTACACCCGGGAGGGTGAGTACGACACGAAGGATATCGGCTTCTCCCATTACCGTGGGTACTTGTTTGATCGTCTGGATATTCAGCCGTTCGACTCCCAGCTGGACCCGGTTGACATTGGCTGTCTTGACGGAAGAGACGATGACTTCGCGCAGGGTAACGATCTGTTCGCGCAGGTTTATTTCCAATTGCCCGTCCGTATAGAGCATGACCTGGTATTTTGTGTCCCTCATTCCGATGCCCTGTACGGTGAGGACATGGTCTCCCCGGGGGAGGTTAATGGCGTAGTATCCATATTGATCTGTGACAGTGGAGATGGCCGGCCGGTCGGAGGAAATGGCTACCCCTGCCAGGGGTTCACCGGTCCGCAGGTTCTTTACATAGCCGGTGATGACGGCTTTGCCCGGCAGGAGTTTGTTGGTTCTGACACCTATCTCGTACAGTCTGTTTGCCTGGTTGAGGGCAGCTAATCCTTTCCTGGCTGTCCCGACATTCATGGAGATGCCGGCGGCAGCCGCATTGCCCGTAGCGGCGCTGCTCCCGTGCGAGTCGGTGTCTTCCCTGCCGCCGAAGAATCCCACCGGCAGGGAGGGTTGAATAATCCAGCCTTTGCTGATAAAAATATGGCCATTTTCGTCCATGGCATAATGAAAAGCCGTGGCTTTGAACAGTTGTTCCAACAGGGAGTCCAGCCGCAGGTCCTGTACGTTGATTGTGACCGTGAGGCTGTCCAGTTGGGTGGAGTCATAATAAAAATGGAGGGGAGCAGTGCCGGAAGCGGAGCGGAGTTCTATTTGCCGGGCGAAGTCGCTCCATTTAAAACCTATGAAATGGCCTGTGATCCGAGGCAAGGTGGTTGCCAGTGGGAGATCGCCCGTCTGCTGGGCCAAGGCCCGGCAGGAAAAAGCCAGGAGGAGGGTGGCCAAAAAAAGATACCGCATTTTACCTGGATATTTGGTTGTAGTAACCGGCAATGGAAATAATTGCCTGTTCGGGGTCTTTATTGTATTTTATTTTGTTGGTCCGGAGGTATAACCTACATTCCCTTTTCTTATCCGCCAGAAGATCGAGCAACCGGCTTTCATTGGGCAAAGGATAGTACTTGTCATTCAGGAGGGCGTAGTAATAGTCTTTTGAGACTACGGTGCGGGTTATCTCGCCGGCGTCGATGGTTTTTTCTATCACCTTGGTCCTTTTGGCCAGGATGGTAAGTCTGCCGGAATAGAGCATATCGTAAAATCCGGGACCGAGGGGTGTATGGATAAACTGATGTCCGAAAAGTGTAAACGATCCTACTTTGTCTGTCCGCAGGGTGATAAGGTATTGTGCCTTATCCTGGAGGACAAGTTGATCGGTCATCAAATCGTAGAGGAGGTCCATATCTTTATAGGGGAGCTCGTCATAAAGAACGAATCCCTTTGTGGCGGTGGCGGACTGAAAGTAGGAGAATCCCCGGAAGTTGGCATCAGACACTAAATGCTCTGTCCCATTAAAGATGGGATCTTCGTCGCCCAGGTATTTATGATACAGGCTGGTAGCGGAGTCTATGGGTTGGGCAGGGGGGGTACTGTTGCCGGCGGATGGCTGGCCCATGGCTATAGAGAAAGATAAGAAAGCATAAATAAATATACTTCCCCTGGGGGGCATAAGGAGTTTTCTCATGTAGTAGTAGTGTTACGTCCTTACTAAAATAAGGATTAAACACCAGAAAACATGAAGTTTTATCCCTGTGCCGGACCGGCACAGGGATACTGGGTGAAAGTGTTATTTTTCCACGGGGGTTGCTTCGACAAAAGCGGGCAGGGAAGTGCCGATGATATGGGTCCATCCCTGTGCAAAGCTGTCCTTTGCAAAGTCGGGGTTGTTCTGCGGGAAGGTCTCCAGTCCTTCGTGTGTCAGTTTGAGCCTGGTCTTCTCCCCTTCTTTGAACAGCTCGAAGGTCAACAGGGAGTTGCCTTCAAAACCTTCATAGGCCCAGCTATAGGAAAGCCGTTTGCCCTCCACTACTTCTATTATTTTGCAGTTATGAACATAGATCTTGTCTTCCGAGCCTCCATTAAAATGAAATTCGAAGCCTGGCGTGGGTTTAAAGTCCGAGACGTCGAAATACCATTCCTTCATTTGATCTTTGTCCGTGAGAGCCTTCCAGACTCTTTCGACGGAGGCGTTGAAGGTTCGTTCGATGGTAAATGGCTGTGTGCTCATGTCCTGAGTTTTATTGATGATACTATGAAACCGTTCGGTTACAAATTTAATTAAACCTTTTGGTGTATCAAAATCAAACGATTCGATGTATCAAAAACGAACAGCCTCGCCTATTTTCATTTTGTAATTGATTGAAGATCATAATGGTAATTAATTGGTATATTTTTCAATCTGTTAATGTCCGATTACGGAATCCGTATTGGGGACAGGTAAAAATTAGTAGTTATGATTCGCAATTATCTTAAAACCGCTTTCAGAAATCTTTCTCGAAACAAATCATTTTCCCTGATAAACATTATGGGGCTGGCACTTGGCTTAACATGCAGTCTTTTGATAATGCTGTGGGTGAAGGATGAATATGCTGTAGATGCGTTTCATGAAAATGGATCCCGGTTGTACAGCGTTTACGAACGCCAGAATCATGATGGGCAATGGTATGCTTTTCATGCTACTCCCGCTGTTATGGCAGATGAAATGAAGCGTGTTTTGCCCGAAGTGCAGTATGCAACAAGCTTTTCGTGGAATGAACCGGCAACATTTGAAGCCAACAACAAAATAATGAAGAGGGCTGGAAATTATGCTGGTGCCGATTTCTTCACCATGTTTTCATACCATTTATTGGAAGGCAGTGCAAGAAATGCGTTGCAAACGCCATCTGATATTGCTATTTCAAAAAAAATGGCGGAAGACTTTTTTGGATCGCCGGCAGAAGCGATCGGCAAAACTATCCGATATCAGGATAAGGCAGATTTCAAAATAACAGCGGTATTTGATAACGTTTCCCGAAAAAGTACAAAACAATTTGATTACATCCTCAATTGGCAAAAGTTTCTTGAATATTTTGTCGATAGCCAGGCAAAAGAATGGGCCAACAGCGGACCTTCCTGTTATATTATGCTTCGCGAAGGAACTGATCCCAAAGCATTTGAAAAAAAGATCGAACGTTTTCTCGACAAATACAATAAGGAACAAACTCCAAGAGATTATATCAGGTTAGGTATTCAGCGCTACGGCAATATGTATTTGCATTCAGGTTTTGATGGAAGTGGCAATATCTCCGGAGGAAGGATTCAGTATGTAAAACTCTTTAGCATTGTTGCTGTTTTTATTTTATTGATTGCGTGTATCAACTTCATGAACCTCACCACTGCACGCTCGGTTAAGCGCGCCAAGGAAATCGGTGTGAGAAAAGTAGCTGGTGCGACGCGCCCGTCCCTCATGCGTCAGTTTATAGGAGAAGCATTATTGTTAACGTTTTTATCTGTTACAGTGGCGGTGGGTGTCATAATGCTGGCGTTACCGCAGTTCAACGAATTAACCGGAAAGTCCATAACGATGCCATTTCGCAGTGCCACGTTTTGGTTAAGTATAGCGGCCTTATTATTAATAACAGGTTTTATCTCCGGGAGCTATCCTGCACTTTATTTATCCTCTTTCAACCCGGTGCGTGTGTTAAAGGGTACATTAAAAATTGGTAAGAACGCTTTATGGTTTCGCAAAGGGCTCGTTGTCTTTCAATTTATGCTTTCCATCGTTTTAATCATCGGTACAATTGTGGTAAGCCAACAGGTTAATTATATACGGGCTGTCAATCTCGGGTATAACAGGGAAAATCTTATTTATATTCCGTTGGAAGGCGACCTTCCCGAAAAGTTCGGGGTGTTTAAAGCGCAGGCTTCGAGTATGCCGGGCATAAAAGATATCACTCGTATGTCGCATAATCTCACACAAATTGTTAATAAATCCAGTGAAGTAGAGTGGGAAGGCAAAGATCCGAACTCCGGAATAGAATTTGCCTGGTCGATGGTAGGTTATGATTTTGCAAAAGTGCTGAATGCGCAAATAAGCCAGGGAAGAGATTTCTCAAGAAATTTTGCAACTGATTCTGTTGGGTATGTCTTAAACGAAACGGCATTAAAAATTACAGGGTATAAAGATCCTATCGGAAAACCCTTTACTTTTCTGCAAAAGAGAGGGACGATAATTGGCATAGTAAAGGATTTTCATTTCAATTCACTGCATGAAACTATCAATCCACTTGTTCTTAGTTTAAACGAGAATGTGAAGTGGGGTAACGCGTTGATACGGACAGAGCCGGGCAAAACAAATGAAGCTTTGACAAGCCTTGAAAAAATTTGCAAAAAGCTAAATCCGAAGTTCCCTTTCACCTATCAATTCTCGGACGAAGAATATGCAAAACTTTACAGGGGCGAGCAAATGGTTGGACAGCTCGCTAATTATTTTGCGTTTCTCGCCATATTCATTTCGTGCTTAGGTTTATTGGGACTTGTGATGTTCACGGCAGAGCAGCGCACAAAAGAATTAGGAATAAGAAAGGTGTTGGGTGCGAGTCCGGCTACTTTATTCAATTTACTTTCAAAAGAATTTTTACAGCTGGTGCTGATCGCCCTGGTTATTGCATCGCCGCTTGCATGGCTTGCAATGAATAACTGGCTGCAGAATTATGCTTACAAAGTAGCAATATCGTGGTGGATGTTTGTAATAGCGGGTATTGCAGCCATAGCCATTGCCTTGGTAACTGTAAGTTTCCAGGCAGTAAAATCTGCATTGGCAAACCCGGTGAAGTCATTGCGAACAGAGTAAATCAATTGAGAACAGAATAAGCAAAACATAAAAAACCCATTAGATGACCACTAATCTGAGTCAGTGATCATCCAATGGATTGTCGATTCAGTCGGGAACGTAACCTAATGCCCTAACGTCCTGTCCAGTTGGATACGGGCGGCGAGGTAGTCATAGACGGCTTCCAGGTAGTTGGACTGAGCAGTCGTCAGGGCCAGTTCTGCGTCGGTGAGCTCCAGGCGGGAGGCTACGCCGTTGGCATAACGGTATTGGGTGATGTCATAGCTGAGGCCCGCGGCTTCTTTTACGGTAGTCCGGGTCTGTATGCGGGAAGTGGCTTCCAGGACATTCGCTACGGACTGCCGTACTTCGGCTCTCAGCTGTTCTCTGGCATTATCAAAGCGGGTGACGGATTGCAAACGGGCGATCTTAGCTTCCTGCGTTCTCGCCTGGTTAGCGTAACCGCTGAATAGTGGGACAGCTACCTGGGCTCCGACGTAGGGGGTAGTAGGATAGTACGATTTGAAGTAATCAAAGGAGTTAGCCTGGGTCTGTACATTGTATTGTCCTACGAGGGACACGGAGGGTCGGCGGGCTGCGGCTGCGATGCGGATCTGCTGATCGTCTATACCCGGCTGTAAGGCCATCGCCTGCAGGTCCGGCCTGTTCTTTACCGCTTCTGCGTAGACTTCCTCTTCCGTGGGGATGGTCCCGGCTGTGGGGAGGCTGAGCGAGTCGCTCAGCGTGATCTCCTGGAGGGAGTCGATCCCGGTGAGGGTTTTGAGGCGGATCAGCCCTACTTCAATGGAGTAGGCCAGCCGGAGCAGATCGGGCTCCAGGTTCTTGACGGAGGTAAAAGCCCGGAGGGTGTCGACTCGCAGGGCCCGTCCCTGCGCCAGGAGCGACTTGGCGTCTTCCAGGGCTTTGCGGTTACGGCTGAGGCTCTCTTTCTGCAGGCGGATGCGTTCGCCCAGGACCAGCACCTGCAAGTAGGTCTGGCGCACTTCGGCGGCGATCTGAACCTGTTGGTCGCGCAGGAGCTGAAGGCTCTGCTGCTCAGTGGCAGCGGCGCGTTGCTGAGTTGGCCTGGCGGCCGGATTGTACAGGGACTGGGTGACCCAGAGGGTGGCGGAGAGTTGGTCCTTTCCTCCGTAGCGACCGTAGGCTACTTTATCATTCGTGCCATTGTTGCCAAAGCCGAAGGTCACAGGCAATAAGAAATAATGGCTGGCCTGTGCGCCCACGCCGGCGGCGGGGAGGCTGAGGCTCTTTGCGACCACCTTTTCCTGCCGGGCTTTTTCGATGTCCAGGCTGGCGACCTTTATATCCCGGTTGTTCTGCCCGGCAAGCGATAGCGCCTCGCTGAGCGAGAGGGGTTTGGGCTGGGCGGGTGAAGGCAAGGGGGCAGCCACCTGCGAGGATTGTGCCTGCGGGGTCTGCGGCTGGGCGCTGGCGATATAAGAGGCCAGACAGATAGCCAGGAAAGCGAGGATCGTATATAAGAAGGACTTCATCAGGTTGTTGTTGCTATTCGTATTGTTGTCGGGCGGGCAATCATCGATGCCGGAGCCCGGGGGGCAATAGCCGGATGGAAACCCGGATGTTGATTGAATGTTCATTAGTCTGCTATTTTTTATGCTGCATATTCTATGCTGCTGTTGTTATTTTGCTATTTTAGGTGATACGGCTACGTTCGGGAAGCCGTGGGATGTATCCAGCCCGTGTTGGTGGCTCGCTACGCCGGCGGCGTCCCCTTCTCCCCCCGCCTTTGCTTTATAAGGACGCGAGAAGAACGAATAGATCGCCGGGATAACATAGAGCGTCAGGACACCCGCGAAGATGAGGCCGCCTACCACCACGATGCCCAGGGAGGTCCGGCTACCGGAAGAGGTCCCCAGAGAAAGGGCGATGGGCAAGGTCCCGAAGATCATCGCGAGGGTCGTCATCAGGATGGGGCGGAACCGGGAGCCAGCGGCGGCCAGGGCTGCCTGGCGCACTGTCATACCCTCTTCCTTACGCTGGTTGGCGAATTCCACGATGAGGATCCCGTTCTTGGTGATCAGCCCGATCAGCATGATGATACCGATCTCACTGAAGATGTTGATCGACTGGTGGGTGAACCAGAGGCTCAGCAGGGCTCCGGTAACGGCCATGGGTACCGTCAACAGGATGATGAACGGGTCGATCAGGCTTTCGAACTGGGCTGCCAGCACGAGGTAGATCAGGATAATGGCAAAGATGAACGCGAAGATGAGACTGGAGCTGCTCTCCGCGAAGTCGCGGCTCTGCCCGGCCATGTCGGTACGGAAACCCTTGGGCAGCGTCTTCTTTGCGATGTCGTCGATCTCTTTGATCGCCTCACCCAGGCTCACGCCGGGGGCAGGAGTTGCTGAGATGGTAGCGCTATAGGATTGGTTGTACCGGTAGATCGCGGGCGGGCTTACCGATTCATTCATCTTCACCAGGTTGTCCAGGGAGATCATCTCGCCGCCGCCTGTGCGGAGGAAGAGGGAACGAAGGTCGGTGGGTGCGGCCCTTTCCTGCCGGTCCAGCTGTCCGATGACCTCATACTGCCGGTCATTGTAGATAAAGTATCCATACCGCCGTCCACTAAGCGCCAGTTGCAGGGTACGGCCGATCTCCTGGGTGGAGACACCTAACTGGGCGGCCCGCTGACGGTCGATGCTGATACCTATTTCGGGACGATTGACCTTGAAGTCGGGGTCCTGGAAGCTGAGCTTTTTACTCTGGTAGACCTGTCCCATCAGTTTGGGCATGATGTCCACCAGGGATTTCAGGTCCGGCGCCTGTACGACGTACTGAAGTGGCTGGGAGCTGGAGAAGCCACCGATGGTCGGGATCTGGATGGGGATACAGATCACATTGCGGAATCGGCCGGAGGCGGCTACCAGTTTCTGATAGACCTGGGCCTGGGTCATTCCCGATTTACGGTCTTTAGGATCTTTCAGAAATATCCATTGGAAGCCTCCATTGACAGGCTGTACCAGGGTGCCGATGGAAGCGGCGATGCCGGCATAGGTCCTGTTCTCGTTGAGGTCGGGGATGGAGTCGGCTACGTAGTTGCTGATCTCCTTCATCGTCTCTTCCATACTCTCATAAGAGGTGCCTTCCGGGGCGATGACTGCCAGGCCGACCATGGAGCGGTCTTCCAGGGGCGCCAGTTCGGAGGGCAGCACCGGCAGGATACGCCAGGCTATTGTCAGGGAGATAGCCAGGATCACAAAGCCCAGCCAGCGTCTGCGGAAGAAGATGGCCAGGGATTTTTCATATCCCCTGTTAAGGGCCAGGAACCAGGGCTCGGTCTTGCGATAGAGCCAGCCATGGGAAGCCCCTGCCTTCAGCAGGTAGGCGCTCATCATGGGGGAAAGGGTCAGAGCCACGAAGGCAGATACGAGCACGCTGCCGGATACGACGATGGCGAATTCTTTAAAGAGCCGGCCGGTGATGCCACCCAGGAAAAGGATGGGCAGGAATACCGCGGCCAGGGTGACAGTGGTGGAGATAACGGCGAAGTAGATCTCATCGGAACCTTTGCGGGCTGCCTGTATAGGGGTCATGCCCTGCTCAACCTTACTATAAATATTTTCCAGCACCACGATGGCGTCGTCCACCACCAGCCCGATCGCCAGGACCAATCCCAGCAGGGTCAGCACGTTGATGGAGAAGTTGCCGATGTACATGATGAAGAAAGCGGAGATTATACTTACGGGGATGGCTACCAGCGGGATGATGGTGCTGCGCCAGTCCCGGAGGAAGATAAAGATGATGATGGCCACCAGTCCGAAGGCCAGCAGGAGCGTATCCTGTACTTCGGAGAGGGAGTTGCGGACGGGCACGGTGAAGTCCTTACCCAACGAGATGATATACTCCTTGGGGGCCGACTTTACGATGTCGTCAAACCTCTTTTTGAATTCATCCACGATGGCCAGGGAGTTGGCGCCCCGCTGGGGTTGTACGCCCGTACCCACGCCATAACGGGCGGTGGGGCCTTCGCAGACGATCATCGCGGTCCGCTCGTTCTGGGAAGAGAGGATGGCGGTGCCTACGTCTTTGAAGCGGACGATGGCGCCATCTTTCTGACTCAGGATCATGTTATTGAAATCATCTTCCGTCACCAGGCGGCCCTGGGTGCGAAGGGTGAGCTCGGTATTCTGTCCTTCGATACGGCCGCTGGGAAGGTCTACATTCTCCCGTTGGAGGGCAGCCTGAATGTCGGCGGGGGTCAGGTGGTAGGAAGCGAGCTTAACGGGGTCCATACGAAGGCGCATGGCCCGCTTGCGACCCGCATAGGAGTCCACTAACCGAACGCCGGGGATGGACTGGAGCCTTTCCTTGATATTGACATTGACGAAGTCCGTTACGTCTTCCAGGCTTTTTGTATCACTCTGTACGGTGAGGAAGACGAGAAATTCGGGGGGACCTGTTTTTTCCACGATGGTGGGTTCGATGTCGGTAGGCAGCTGCTGCCGGGATTTGGATACTTTATCACGGACATCATTAGCTGCTGCTTCCAGGTCGGCGTTGAGATTGAACTCCACGGTGATGACACTGACCTGTTCCCGGGAAACCGAGGACATGGCGCGGATGCCGTTGGCTTCTGCGATGGCCTCTTCCAGGGGTTTGGTCACCTGGGAGGCGATGATATCGGCGCTGGCGCCGGGATATACGGTGGTCACGGTGACGATGGGCGAATCCGTTACGGGATATTCCCGGGTGCCCAGGTAGGTATAGCCGACTATACCGAAAAGCACCAGGAGGACGGACAGCACCCCGGCGAGGACTGGACGGGATATACTTACTTGAGAGATGGCACTCATATACTTTGATTCAAATAATAGTGATTAATCGGAGCTATAAGTTGATAAGCTAATAGCGTTGTTATTTCAGGGTGACGAACTGGACGGAGGAGCCGGGCATCAGGCGTAACAGGTTACTGATGATGACGGTGTCTCCTTTCTGCAGGCCCTTGGCAATCTCCACCGTGTTGGGGCCGCGCTGACCAATTTCAACCGGCACCATCTGCACCTTGTTGCCGCGGCTCAGGTAGACGCTGTAGCCGCCTGCGGAGGGCATCAGGGCCTGGGAAGAAACCACCAGGGCATTACTGGACTCGTGCAGGGCCAGGTGTAACCGGGCGCTCTGGCCGGGTAACAGGAGGCCACCGGGGTTGGGGCTGACGGCTCTCACTGTCAGGGTGCGGGTATCGGCGTCGAGCCGGGATTCGCGGGCTACGACGGTGGCTTTGTGTTCCTGGGAGCCGGAGGCTACGGTGAAACGTTGTTCGCTGCCCGGTACGATGATGTTGGCATATTTTTCCGGGACCGAGAACTCCAGTTTAACGACGCTGTTGTCTTCCAGGTTGGTGAGCACGGTGTTGGTGGAAACGATGGCGCCGGGGTAGACGTGGATGATACCGATGCGGCCGTCGAAGGGGGCCTGGATATGGGTCTTGGCGATCATCACTTTCAGTTCGGCAATCTCAGCCTGCAGCACTTTCAGGTTGGTGAAGGCCTGGTCGTAATCCTGCTGGACGACCGCTTCGTGTTTGATGAGGTCTCTCAGGCGTTGTTCGTTGAGCAGGGCCAGTTTCTCCTGCTGGCTCAGTTTTTCCAGTTGTGCCTGGAGATCCTGGTCGTCGAGTTGGAAAAGGAGGTCTCCTTTTCTTACGAAGGAGCCTTCTTTTACATTCACCCGGACGATCTTACGGGTGAGTTCGCTGGCGATGTCAACCTGTTGGTTGGCCACCAGGGAGCCGGTGACTTCCAGTTCTTCCGCCAGGGAGGTGGGCTGGATGACCATTCCGTCTACGGGGGTGGCCGGGGGTGCCGTGTTGAGTTGTGCGGCTACTGCGGCGGCGCTGTCTTTTTCTTTGCCATAGCAGCCGGTGAAGAGGGCCAGGACGAGCAGGCCAAGGAACGCGTTGCGAATTTTTTGTGTCGGGATGTGCATTGTGCTATTCATAAAGTTTACTTATTAATGGTTATTCTTATTCATTTATTGAAATACTTCGATAAATAATTGCGAAGCTTGGGCGCGGAAAGTGAACGAGAGAACAAAGATATAGAAACATCGAAATATTTCAATAAATAAATTAAAAAAATATTTCCTGCCGCCTTTTTTCTACTTTTTTAGTCCCTGGAGGAAATGGATATACTCGTCGATGACTTCGTTGTTGAGGGTGTATTTAATGTTGCGTCCTTCCTTTTCGGAGAGGATGATGGAGGTCTCGGTAAGTTGTTTGAGGTGGTGGCAGATGGAGGGTTGGGCAAGATTTATATTATCGTATAAGTCAACGCAATACAGGCATTCTGCTTTCTTTTTGATCTCGTTGAGGATTTTTAGTCGGGTAGGATCGGACAGGGCTTTGGAAATCTTCTCCGCTCTCTTTGCATCCATGGAAGCCATATGACAGAATTTGATGCAAGGTATAAAAAAATTGATATACCAAAGAATTGGGTCTGTTTGGTGGTCATCGCCCGGAAGGGTAACTTGCAAGCTATACAAAACGAAGATTGTGAATAATTTTAACCTGCAACAGATACCGGAAAGAACCGTAAGGCCAAGAACCTATGGTCTGACGATGATCAATGATAAGGGGCTTAGTGCGAATGAGGCGCAGAACCTCTTATCGGCCGCCTATCCCTATGTCGACATCGTGAAACTTGCTTTTGGGACATCCTTTGTAACTCCCGATCTCCATGATAAGATCAAGATCTATCAATCGGCGGGGGTTCCTGTCTATTTCGGTGGGTTGTTGTTCGAAGCGTTTGTTATCCGCAACCAGTTTGCCGATTATGTCCGTTTGCTGTCAGCGTATTCCATCCCCTATATCGAAGTATCGGATGGATCGATCAATATTTCCCATGAAGAGAAGTGCGGTTATATCGAGAAGCTCTCTAAGTATGGTGTAGTATTAAGTGAAGTGGGTTCCAAAGACAAAGACCGGGAGCATATCACCCCACCCTATCAATGGATTCAGTTGATGAAGTCCGAGTTGGAAGCCGGCGCGACCTATATTGTTGCCGAAGCCCGGGAGACGGGGACGGTGGGGTTGTACCGTAATTCCGGGGAAGTGCGGGAAGGCCTGGTGCAGGAGATCCTCACGAAGATACCTGCGGAGAAGATCATCTGGGAGGCCCCGCAAAAAGACCAGCAGCTTTATTTTTTAACGCTGATTGGCGCCAATGCCAACCTGGGGAATATCAATCCATCCGAAGTGATAGCGCTGGAATCCATGCGTATCGGGCTCAGAGGGGATTCTTTTCATTTGTTCCTGGGGAAGGAATAGCGGGCCTTCGGCCTGCGGCCCAACCGGGCGAAACGATGGTTGCGAACGAGGTGAAGCGAGGGGATATGGCAGCCAAGGACATGCAAAGAATGCTAAAAAGGAGCTAAAAGATTATCTGGCAAAACATAGGGCCAAAAAAAAGCCCCTGTAGACACAGGGGCCGTAACCAAAACTAACTGCTTATGAGAAAAAGTTTGAATTCTATATCGAGATATTATTCGTCTTTGTTTCTGATGTAAAATTACATCAACCAATGTTAAGCCTAGTGTTAATTATTCCTAACATTTTGCAAAGCCTGTACATTTAACGAGTTTTTAATTTCTTTAGTAACAAAGAAGTGTCTTTTTTACGGTTTTTGTCCGAGAGGAAGTATGAAGACGGACATCCATTGTATCGAAAAAGGACAGGTTAACCAGGCAAATTCTCCTTTAAAAAATTGATTGTTAAGGCCACCGGTGCGGTAGAACCAGCCGGCGGGTGCGGGCGACCGGTACCGGCCGGGGAGGGTGCGGCAGAGGCGGAGGGCCGGATGAGGCGGTCGACGGACGCTGATTGAGCGGGGTTTATTCGGAACGCAGCACCTTGATGGGGTTGCATCTTGCAGCCCGGATCGCCTGGAAGCAGACGGTAGCAAGGGCGATGAGCATGGCCAGCAAGCCGGAGATCCCAAAGGTCCACCAGGGGATGTCGGTACGGTAGGCGAAGTTTTGCAGCCATTGATGCATAGCCCCCCACCCCAGCGGCACGGCGATGGCAAAAGAGAGTCCCACCAGCCCGATAAACTCTTTTGACAACAACCCAAACAGAGACGGAACACCGGCCCCCAGCACTTTCCGGATGCCGATCTCTTTGATACGCTGTTCGGCGGTGAAGATGGACAAACCCAGCAAACCCAGGCAGGAAATTAAAATAGCCAGGACGGCGAAGACGGTAGCGAGTCGTCCCGTGACCTCTTCGCTCTTGTAGAGGCTGGCGTATTCCTGGTCGGAGAATTTATAACTGAAGGGGAATTTTGGGTTTAACGAATGGCAAAGCCCTTGCAGTCCGGCGAGGGCGAGCCGGGTCTTGCCAGCCTGTGTGCGAACCAGGATGGTGCTAAAATTGTCTTTTTTTCCGGTGTGGAGGATCAGGGGTTGGATAGGGTCGTGGAGGGAGCGGAAATGAAAGTCTTTTACGATCCCCACTATATGTGCCTGTGTATGTCCAAAATAGACCGGACGGCCTATCGGGTCCTTATAACCGATGGTGGCGATGGCGGTCTCATTGAGGATACAGCCTAGTGAGTCGGAGGGATAGGCTGCGGAGAAGTCCCGGCCTGCTACCAGCTGGAGTTTCATTGTCTTCATAAAATCGGGGCCAATGGCGTCTTGGATAAAGCGGATCCGTTGGTTTGGATCTTTCCCTGTCCAGGAGAAAGAGAGCGTTCCGTTATTCATCTCCGTCGGATTCTCCGACAACTGGCTCAGTCCGGTGATGCCCGGCAGTTGTGCTGCACTGGTCATGAAGACATCGAGCTTGGATCCCAATTCACCTTCGATGGGTATGTAGAGCAGGTTCTCCCGGTCGTAGCCCAGGTTGGCGGTCTGCATGAAGCGGACCTGCCGGGTGATGAGGATGGTGGATATGATCAGGACGATGGACAAAACAAACTGGAAGACGACCAGTCCTTTCCGGAATAA
>DATJJD010000089.1:0-13665 GCA_035492545.1 Puia sp. | reverse complement strand
TGGCATTTGAAAGACATAGGCTGTTCGGACCAGGAATTTGTATAGTTTAGCCTTCCAGCCGTTAGAGTTATAAAAGGCCAGGAATCTCGGCTTTCTGAGGTTGGAAGGATAGATCCAGCGTGGACTGTCATCCTCGTTGTTGACGATACTCAACACCTGGCTTTCCATACCGGGATATGAATATCCACCGTCGAATTCAACCAGCCAGCCCGGGTTCGGTATCGCCAATTCATCTTCAGAAAGATTGAACAGACAGGTATATGCCGGGTCCGTGGCCTGCATCCGATGCATCAGGCCCGAGCAGGTCTCTTCCAGGCTGAACGAACTTGATTCGTCATGGATCAACAGCCGCTTTGGGTCATATACAATCACCTCGGTGCCTTTCGCGCATATTAGCTGGGCAAGGACATTCAGGTTGGAAGAACGGAAGGTTGTTTGTAACATACTTCACACTTTTGATAACAATTTTTGTAAATAGAATATCGCTGAAAGGGGGCTGACGCCAGAGAGTATTTTTTTAATCTTTTTCCGCTTGCTGTTTTTCAATAACATTCCCCGGATCTTTAAGACCTTGTCTACGCAAGCCTTTATCCTGGCCTCATCCAGATTCTCTTTGGTGAGGTAGTCGAGCGCTCCATATTTCAATGCTTTGACGGCTATGTCGATGTCCTCCTGGCCTGAGATGAATACGACGGGGATCTTCGGGTCAAAACGCTTGATCTTCATTAGAATATCGATCCCATTCCGGTTGTCAATGTAATAGTCGAGGAAGATGATATCGGGCCGGAGCCTAAGCTGGTCCAGGCATTCGATGCTTTTATCGAAGTATTGGATACGGGTATATCCCAGATTATTCAGGTATTGAGCATACAAATTGAGACAATAAAGCTCGTCGTCAACCAAAAAGATCTTCAAAGGAGGGCTCGTTACCATGGCGTTTCAATTATGTATTGGATCACTGGTACAAAACAACTGCATTGGCTAAATATAAATTATAGACTATGCTTTGATTACAGGGTAGTCCGCGCTTCTGCCTGCTTGTAGTACAATTGAAAGCGACCATTGACCCGGCCCCCCGTCAAAAAATGACACATTAATAATATTCCTACTTGTTTTTACTAAATATTTACTACATTAGTCTTCAGATACAAACACTTACCCTCCTTCTGCATTTATTTACAAACTAAACGGTTAATGCTCAATCAGTAGTCGCGTATTAAAGCCATTACTGCGATGAAATTGACTCATTCTGTTGCAAAGCCTGAACCCGCATCCCGGGTGCAAATGCTTTTATGTAACTGGTCGAAGTATTTTGCAATAACGATTCTTGTCATTGTGATCCTCGTGCTGATAGGGTGGCAATGGGATATTGTATTCTTCAAACGGCCGATTCCTGACTTTACACCGATGAGCCCGCTGACGGCCACTGCTTTTTTATTAGTGGGGGCGTCATTTTTAGCACTTTCTCCAACCCGCCCATCAAATGGCAGGAGCCAGTTTGTAGCCAGAATCCTGGCTGTTCTGGTTCTTTTAATTGGTTTGCTGAAAATAACAGGCCCGGCCATTCTGTCCAACCAAATGACCGCCCAGACAGCATTTTGTTTTATCCCCTCCGGGCTGGCGCTGCTATTCCTGAACCGGGAGACCCCGGGCGGACAGCTTCCTTCCCAATACTTTGCCATGCCAATCTTCATGGTGGGCCTGTTTTCTCTACTTGGCTACCTTTATCGGGTACATGCCTTTTCCGGTGCTTTTACCTACACGCCTATGGCCCTGCACACCGCAGCCTGTTTCTTTTTCCTTTCGGCTGCAATACTTCTGGCGAACCCAGGCAAGGGGATCATGAAAGAACTGACCAGCAGCAATATCGGCGGCCTTACTTCCCTCTCTCTACTGCCACTGGTCATACTGCTTCCGATCGTCCTTGGATATTTGCGGCTTGTGGCGTATTGGGAGGGGATTATTTCCACAGAGTTCGGCGTGGACAGTCTCGTATCTGCAATCATACTGGCTTTTACGGTCATAGTCTGGTACAACGCCCGTTTGCTGAACAAGCGGGATGAACTGAAAAAGGCGACCGAGCATAGCTTGCAGGAAAGCGAAGAACGCTTCCGCCTTCTGGTAGATAGTGTAAGGGATTATGCGATCTTCATGCTGGACCCTTTTGGAAAGATCGTAAGTTGGAATGAAGGGGCCGAGCGGATCAAAGGATATAAAAAGGAAGAGATCGTCGGCCGGGATATGTCGATCTTTTATACCCCTGAAGCGATTCTGCAGGGAGAGCCCGGGTACAACCTGTCCCAGGCGAGAAATAATGGCCGCTTTGAAAGGGAAGGGTGGCGGATGCGCAAGGATGGATCGATTTTCTGGGCTAATGTGGTTTTCTCCGCTATCCATGATTCCAAAGGGGAGATCCTGGGATATACAAAAGTTACCTGCGATAATACCGAGAAAAAAAGGGCGACAGAACAGATCGCCTATATGGCCCGCCTAATGGAAGATACCAGCGATGCTATCTTTTCCACGGATCACTCCTTTGTCATCCGTACCTGGAATAAAGCAGCCGAATTACTCTTCGGATATACCTTGTCGGAGGTGAGAGGTCTATCAGCCGGGGACGTACTGAGGACACAACTGGACATGGAGTTCCGGGATGCTATAAGAGAAAAGATGGGTGTCGAAGGGTATTGGAAAGGCGAAGTGAGTTACCTGAAAAAAAATGGCAGCCAGGTTACAGTTTTGCTATCTGCTTCCGCTGTCAGGGACGCGGAAGGTGAACTGGACGGATTTGTCATGGTCTGTCGTGACATCAGCGAAAGAAAGAAGATGGAACTACAATTGCATCAATTCAACCGGGAACTGGAACAACAGGTAAGCAAGAAGACGGCTGAGCTCACTGGTATCTTCGAACGGATCACGGATGCTTTTATCGCAATGGACAAAAATTTATGTTATACTTATCTCAATAAAAAAGCAGGTGAATTGATCCATCGCGATCCGGCATCCCTGATCGGAAAATGGGTATGGGATGTGTTTCCCGATGCTATCGGGTCTCCCACCTATCTGGCCTTCAACAAGGCAATGGAGGAGCAGAGAAATATGACCAATACCGACTACTATGCTCCACTTGATCTGTGGCAGGAGAATCATTTATATCCTTCTCCTGACGGGCTATCTGTCTTTATCAGGAATGTTACGGAAGAAAAGAGAAGAGAAAAGAAAATAACCGATTATAAATATGCCCTGGATCAATCTTCCATCGTCTCCATTACCGATGAAAAAGGAATCATTAAGTATGTCAATGACAATTTCTGCCAGGTCTCAAAGTATACGGCGGCGGAGCTGATCGGACAGAATCATCGCATTGTCGGTTCGAATTACCATCCGGCCGCCTTTATCAGCAATATGTGGGAAACCATATCCAATGGGAAGGTATGGAATGGTGAGTTTCGTAACAGAGCAAAGGATGGTAGCATCTATTGGGTAGACATGACCATTGTCCCCTTCCTTAATGATCGGAATGAACCTTATGAATACCTTGAGCTGGACAGTGATATCACCGAACGGAAAAATGCCGAAGCCTTGCTGGCACAGTCTTACCAGGATATCCGTCAACTGGCGGCTCACCTGCAGGATATCCGGGAAGAAGAAAGGACAGCCATAGCCCGGGAAATACACGATGAGCTGGGGCAGCAGCTTACGGGTCTTAAGATGGATCTTTCCTGGATCGGGAAAAGAAAAATAGTACAGGAGGATATTGAGGTCAGGCAAAAAGTCCTAACCGTCATGAATTTATTGGATTCTACCATAAAGACAGTGCGGAGAATTGCAACCGACCTTCGGCCGAGCATTCTGGATGATCTGGGATTAATTGCCGCGATCGAATGGCAAAGCCAGGAGTTCGAGAAAAGGTCGGGTATCAGCACCACGTTCGTTTCCACGATAGATGAATGCAAATATTCTTCTGTGATATCGATTGGCCTGTTCAGGATCTGTCAGGAGACTTTGACGAATGTGGCCCGTCACGCAAATGCAAGCAAGATCCGTATCTCATTGCAGGAGCGGGAGGACGCGAATATCCTGTTGAAAATTGAGGACGATGGAAAGGGCTTCGAAGTCGGAAAGATAGGGGCGAAGAAAACCTTAGGGCTGCTCGGGATGAAAGAGCGTACCCTGATGATGGGCGGGCAATTCAGGATGGACAGTCATCCGGGCAAGGGTACGACATTATCTGTTACCGTTCCTTTAAAAACAACTTGAAACAATCTATAACATATGCGCAGATTTCTGATCGCCGACGACCATTCCGTGGTCCGAAAAGGCTTAAAACAGATCTTAGTTGAGGCATTTCCCTCGGCCGTCATCGAAGAGGTGACCAATGCCGAGGACCTCCTTAAAAGAGCCATTATGGAGGAATGGGATACTGTGATCTCGGATATTTCCATGCCGGGCCGCAGCGGGCTGGAAATATTGCAGCAGATCCGGCTGGATCATCCCAAACTTCCATTTCTTATCCTCAGCGTTCATTCTGAAGATCAGTACGCCATAAGGGTCTTAAAAGCGGGCGCTTCGGGGTATCTGAATAAAGAATCTGCGCCTGAGGAACTGGTCAAGGCGATCAATCAGCTTCTGCTCGGAAAAAGATATATTACTCCGTCCATTGCTGAAAAACTCGCGTCGACACTGGATCGTGATGCGGCAAAGCTGCCCCACGAAATTCTCTCCGACCGGGAGTTCGAAGTATGCAAATTACTGGCGACGGGAAAGTCAGTTTCCGAAATTGCGGAGAAGATATTTCTTAGTGTAACCACCGTGAGTACGTACAGGGCCAGGATCATGACCAAAATGAATCTTAAGACTAATGCAGACCTGACCTTATATGCTATCGAGCATAAGCTTTTATAAAATGAAG
This sequence comes from Puia sp., assembly GCA_035492545.1. Classification (GTDB taxonomy): domain Bacteria; phylum Bacteroidota; class Bacteroidia; order Chitinophagales; family Chitinophagaceae; genus Puia. Next base: position 8,753 of record DATJJD010000089.1, on the reverse strand, counting down.
GAATTGGGCAAGTAGAATATGTACTACAGATCCATTAATAAACCTACTACAGCAATAGTGCGATCTCTCTACAAATTATTGGGCCATTTCCCTGTAATTTTAGATATATTTCTACTATGGCCGGAAAAGCAATACTTATAGTGGACGATTCGCCACTTATTACAGACCGGCTTTATGCTATGCTAAGAAATTTGAACAACGTCCGTTCCCTGGATCACGCCAGCGAGTGTTCATCAGCCATAAGGCATCTTACGGAATCCATTCCCGACATTGTGCTGCTCGATATTAACCTGCCAGGCTGTAGCGGTCTGTATATTCTGCGGTACATTAAAAGCCACCATCCCGGGATTGTCGTGATCATGCTTACGAACCAGGTTGATGGCTATTACCGAAAAAAATGTAAGGAATTGGGCGCGGACGATTTCATAGATAAATCAAAAGAATTTGAGAAGGTTCCGGGTATCATCTCCTCGCTGCTTTAATCGAATGCTTTCTCTATAGTAGAATCGAATCAGCGATTAACACGGCCAATTTTATGAAGACATATGGCTCCGACATTAAAAAATGGGTTGAGGCCTTAAATAACGAAAGGCCTTATTACCTGGTAGTCATAGATGCCGAAGGTTACCTGACTTTTGCCAACTCACCGTTTTATAGCAGTTTCCAGGCAATTCCCCGGCCTGAAATGCGGAATAGATTTTTTGATCTTGTGCACGAAAGTGACCGACCTGCTCTAAATAAGGTCATTGAATGCTGTTCGTTATACGATGAGGCAGTTACCACTGAAATAAGGATTAAAAGCGGTCATTTCAAATGGGTAAGGTGGGAAATATCCGGAATCCGAAATCCGGAAAATATGTCCGGTAAATTTCTTTGCCTTGGATATGATGTGCCGAAAGAAGAACAGCGGGAAAAAACCCTGAGGGCATTTGCAGAAAATTACCTGGCAGGCAATGCGCTGTTTCATTCCTTTATGGAAAATATCCGGAGTATCACCTGGATAGTGGATGAGGAAGGGATCCTGATGTTCGGGAACCGGTCTTTCCTGGAATATTTCCGGCTCGACGAATCTGCTTTTGGCAAAGAGCTGACTTCCATTCTTCCTGCACCGATAGCGGATATACTCTCGCAAAAGCATGCAGGTGTATTAAGATCCGGCAAGCGGAATTCCGGTATTTTCAGCTCGCCTGCCGATGGCGGCGGACAGATATACCATATCACGGTTTTTCCCGTCCGAGGCAGTACTCCCGTGATAATGGCTGGCGGCGAAGCGAATTGCCTGTAGTAGACTTTCTACGCGCTTCGACGAAATCAAGTACAGACAATATCGCCGATCTTCTATTTTTTCCGGACCAGGATTGCTATTTCTTTGCTGTATTAAAAATGAACATCATGAAAAAAGACAAAAGAACAGTCCTGATCGTCGATGATTCAATCCTGATCATGGAAAGGATGATCCCAATAATGGAAGAAATCGAGAACATCTCCTTTGTGGTGCATGCCGGCAGCTACAAAGAAGGGCTGGAAGTTCTATCCCGGCTCACTCCCGATATGGTCCTGCTCGATATCAATTTGCCGGACAAGAGCGGGATCGAGCTTTTGCGCCTCATCCAGGAACGGCACCTGGAAATAGCCGTACTCATGATCTCCAACAATGCAGATCCGTATTACAGGAATATTTGCAAGAAATTGGGGGCACGGCAATTCCTGGACAAATCCACCGACATCGATCTCATCCCCTCCGTCCTTTCCGCCGCCTGTTAGTAAACCACTGCACCGAATTCTATGTACAACAATGGAGTCCATATCAGCGAATGGGTAGCTTCCCTGGATATCCGGAAACCATTCTATCTTGCAATAATTGATTGGTCTTGCTGGATTATTTTGGGGTCGTTGAACCGGCATTTGGCAAAAAGCTGACCGAAATTCTTCCAGAGTCAATTGCAGGCATGATCCGGGAAAAACAGCTGATACTTCGATACAAGAGGGAGGACCGTAGTAGGCAGACCAATATCTATGAGCGGACCCGACTGTATGACGGTAGTGTATCGCTATAGACTTCGCCGCGACATGGCTGCTGTATTGTTGTCGATATACCTTTATGATGGCAATATGGAGACTATACTCATAGTCATGGCAAAAAAAGCCGTCCCCAACAGGAACGGCTCCCCTTATAGATTTATAGCAACGTTGTAACTGCCCACTTTAAATGCCGGGCAAGATAGCACTGCAACCAATCAAAGTCCCAAACCCATAGACCTTATCCTAGGCTGTTAAATTAAATCCTTTTAAATAATAACCTTGTAGAAAGATGTCGGTTTGTGTATTTGAGTTGAGGCCAATTTGTATCCAGATTTTCTGCAGCATATTTTTAAACTAAATAAAATAAGTGGTTATCTTAAGAATAAGTATTATTTTACATGTATTGGGTTTGAGATTATCCGCTCCAATCCAACGACCACATGTGGTCAAGATACACTTCCCTCCATTGGTTCCAGGTCGAAGATTAGTAGATAAACAGGTATTTCCTTCTTTAGCCGATTCTACAAAATCTATCTATGAGGAAAATTGGAATCTTGGGGCCATTCGTCACAATTTCAGGTACAGACAGTCTTTTACCAAAGGCATCTTTTTACCTCTTTCTGAATTTGGCAGTGTTCGGAATTTATATTTTTTCCGGACATCTTGCCGGGAACGGGCTAATGGTAGGTTTTCTTATTGGGTTGGTCTTCTACCTGTTTGATGCCTTCTTATTTAGGTTGATATGTGTCAGCGCTACTATGCTGGTTTATGTTTCCCTGCAGTTTGGTTTCCTGTCTGGTATAATCGGTTCGTTGCAGACCGGTAGTGCCACCAGGATGAATTCCTCATTATGGAGCATATATGTCCTCATGGTATTCGTGTTGGTAGCCTTTGTCTGGTATTTTGTCAATAAAAATGTTCAGCTTTTATGCAGGCTTAAAGAATATTCGCGGAAAGTAGAGGCAGACCTGGAGAAGGAAATGATTTCGGGACAAAATAAGACAAAATTTATCAGAAATGCTTATCACGAAATAAGAGGCCAGTTTTGGGCGGTATTTATAATAGCAAAGGTCCTTGCAAAATCGCATCATTCGGGAGAGTCGCAGAATATGAGCAGTATATTAAATGACCTTACAAATGGTTGCCAAAATCTGCAATTGCTGCTTAACAATATTCTGGAATATTCAAAATTTGAATCGGGCATTTCGGAATTGGCAACGGTTGAGCCAATAAATCCAAGACTTAAAATTGGTGGACTAATCGAATTATGCCAATATGCGGCCAGGGAAAAAAATATACAGATCACTCTCTGGGTTGCGGACGACCTTCCCGATTACGTGGCTTGCGATAACGTGAAGTTGACGCAAGTGGTTATGAATTTGATCAATAACGCTATAAAATTCTCAAGACCAGATATTATTATTTGTGTTGTGCTTCATAAAGATGCCGACTGGTGGTGTATCAGTATCAGAGACCGAGGGAAAGGGATTTGCCCGGATAGACTGCCTTATATCTTCGAACCCTTTGTGAGCGGAAAATGCGGCGGAAAAAATTGTGATGGAGTGGGACTTGGGCTGCACATAACAAAACAGCTTGTGACTGCATTGCAGGGAGAAATAAAGGTTAGGAGCCGGGAAAATGCCGGTAGCTGTTTTACGGTTTGCTTGCCGATCTTACCATTTGATACGCTTATAGAGACCCTTGATTTCCCGGATCCGCCCCACAATTATTCCCGGTACAAACAATGATACTATGCAACAAAGATTATTGATGGGAGACGATCACCCGATGATCAGAAAAGGGCTAAGAGTGCTTTTGGGTTATTACTTCGGAAGTATTGAAGTCAAAGAGGCTTGTTCATGTAATGAAATAATGACGGAATTATCCCATTCCCATTACTCACATCTTCTTTTGGATATGGTTTTCTGTGACGGAACAGTTCTGGAGATATTGCCGAATATCGTCTCTATTTATCCCCGGGTCAAGATCTCGATATTTTCCATGCAGCCTGCTGTAATTTACAAACGGATACTGCAAAAATTTGGCATTAATTATTACATTTCCAAGACATTGATGGAAGACTCTATTGTGGATCTCCTCGGTAAATTCCTGAATGACGTGAGCCCACCCCGGGAGGATGCATTTTCACTTATACCAGCAAACCCATTTTCATTCTTGACCGCAAGGGAACTGGAGGTTCTTCACTATATTTTGAAGGGTCTTGGCAGCAATGAGATTGGAAGAATACTGAATATCAAGTACAATACAGTCTCCACGGTGAGAAGCAGCATCTATAAAAAAAGTCATACGGGCAATCTTACTGAATTGTTTGAACTGGCTTTGATGCATAATATAATGTAGGAGGTAATGTCTGAAGAGTCTAATGGAAAGACCTGGTATTTATCTAAGTGTATTATGGTACTTATCTAAGTGTATTATGGTGTATTTATAAGGGTAATCCAGCAGTTGTAGTAAATATTCTAATCTTCGAGTGTTTTTACTCTTATTTTCTAAAAGTTTAATTTATAACTTCGAGCTAGCCTTCCACTTAATGCCGATACCTGGAAACGAATTTCTTTTTCCCTGTAGACTTTTTCTCCTAGCAATTAACACAACAGCTTAAGCTTTGCCATTCACATCGTGTATGGCTGAGGTGATCCTCTATTTCGGTCCTGGGTGCTGTTGCATTTTCAAACAATTAAATTTGGTTTATGAAACATCTTGACAGGAGCAAGTTCTCCCTGAACCAGGTAATGATGACGTTATCCGCCATAGCCTACATTCCCTTTACATCTATTCTCGCACTTCAGGACAGTTTGAATACTGCCGAAACGCTGGAAAAGACCTATACCGCCATTTGGTGGGGGAAAGAAAATGACACTGTTGCGTTTGTGGTCAGGAATAATTTAACCAGGGAGCATGTAATCGTGTTTAAGGGGCCTGTCTTCAGGCCGGGACTTTCCTTTTTACTTAATTTGTACGAGGACATGATCATGTACCGCCAGGAATATCTGCCTTCAAGCGAGGCGGTGAAGTCCAGGGTTGCTGCAGGCATTCTGGGGACTCTTCAGAATATCGGGATCGTGACCTATAGCGGTAGAACCTTAAGTCATACGCTGGCCAGTTTTCCGGTGCGAAACAAGGTCTATGTGACCGGCCATAGCCTCGGTGGATCACTTGCTGCTGCCTTCGCCGTCAAAACCGCCTGCAGCAATTCCCGTGAGCTGGATATCATTCCCTATACTTTCGGCGCACCTGCCATGGGTAATGTTTTATTTGCCAATCTTTTCAATATGGAAAACCCCAATTCCCTGTTTGATCACTCATCGAGATGTGTTAATTCACGGGACATTATACCAGACCTCTGGAACAACCTGCAGGCCATGGCAACGGTCGACTATGGGGCTGTTCAATGCCCGGTTGATTTCAGCCTGTGTATCGAATGCATGGAGAGGTTGCTTATTGTTTCAAAAGTATTCTATGTGCAGCCGCCTCTGCAGTTGGAGCTGCAGGGCGACATCGGACATAATGAAGGCTTTTTCCAGGAGGCGCTGTTTCAGCACCAGCCCAATACGTACTTATCACTTCTTGGTCTTGGCCCGATCGATAATGCAAAATTCTATCGCAACGAGCGAAAAGAGCTTTTGCTAGCTGATTCTCTATGAAGGACCGTTAAATGTTCGCGCGCTTTAGAGTATAGGTTTAGTTTGACAGGGGCTGTGGTTTGTTTTGTATCTAAAGACACGGGGCGATCCCGTGTCTTTTATAGTTGGAACTGGAATGGTGCGCAACAAAGTTTCTTAACATGAACCCAAATGCTGTGGATATTTTATTGGTTGAAGACAATCCCGACGATGCGGAACTCACGATCCGGGAATTAAGACGGCATCATATATCCAACAAACTGGTCCACGTCAGGGATGGCGAGGAAGCGCTGCATTTCCTGTTTGGTACAGGAAAATATGCCAACGAACAGGTTAACTACAAAGTACCCAAAATTATACTGCTGGATATACAAATGCCAGGGATCAGCGGGATGGAGGTATTGAAAAGTATAAAATCTGATGATCGCACAAGCGCGATACCCGTGATCATATTGACGTCCTCTAATCAGCACCCGAATATCCAGGTATGCTATGACCTGGGTGCCAATAGCTATATTGTAAAGCCATTGAATTTCGAACGGTTTTCGCAGTCGATCCGAAATTTAGGGTATCACTGGCTTTTATTAAATCAAGCTCCTGTATAAACAAATCTTAAATGCGTGAGACAACCAAAATCCTGGTGCTGGAGGATAGCCCCGATGACGCCGAACTCGTTTGCCGGCTTCTGTCCAGGGAAAGCCCGGAATTTGAATTTAGCCTTGCTCCGGATAAAGATAGCTTCCTTTATGCGCTGGAGCATTTTGACCCCAACGTCATACTTGCCGACAATTCATTACCCCAGTTCTGTGCAAAGGAAGCATTGGAAATAGCCCACCAGCAAATACCTGGTATTCCATTCATTCTGGTAACCGGCAGTGTATCGGAAGAGTTCGCTGCCGAGATCATCAAATTGGGCGCAGACGATTACATTCTTAAAGACCGGATGATTCGATTGCCGGCTGCGATTGAGGCAGCGATGAAACAACGTAAGGCGGGACAGGAAAAAAGGGAAGCCCAGGAAGGGCACCGGAAATCCGACGAGCGATTCCGGACTCTATCCAGAGCGACCAAGGATGCCATTTGGGATTGGAATTTACTTACGGGCGAGATCTGGTGGAATGAGAGTTTTTATGCCCTGCTCGGCTATGATCCAAACCTTCCCATACCGGGACCGGATTCATGGTCAAAACGTATACACCCATCGGATAGAGCCAAAGTAATGGCAAGATTAAAAGGGATAGTAAAAAATGGGGTTCCCTCGTGGGAAGATGAATTTCGGATAAGGCTAAGTGACGGCAGCTATGGAACCGTGTTGGACAGGGCTTATATAGTCGAAGATGAATCCGGAGAGCCGGTGCGGGTCATCGGTGCGCTGGTGAACATCACCGAACAAAAGAGAGTGACTAAAGAAATGGAGATCCTGTCCCTGATAGCGAGAGAAACGACCAACAGCGTCCTTGTCTTCAACCGACATAATGGGTATACATCCTGGGTGAACCTGGCATTCACCCGGGATACGGGATATACACAACAGGATCTGATCGGAAGAGAACCCTGGCCGATCCTCCAGGGACCCGAGACGGATACGAATACCTTGACTTTTATCAATCAGCAGATCCGGAGCAACACCCGTTTTTCCTGCGATGTATTGATCTATTCCAATAAAGGAGAGAAAAGGTGGCAATCTTTGACCGGTGAGCCTATCAGCGAATTTGATATCAATGCTGCCAACTACTTCGTGATTGGTACGGATATTTCCGAGAGGAGGCGAATGGAAGAAGAGAGAATAACTAACAAAAATGAACAGCAAAGGGAAGTTAGCCGGGTTATCCTGCAGGCTCAGGAAGTCGAGCGCAATGACCTGGGAAGGGAGTTGCATGATAATATTAACCAGATCCTGGCAGCAGTAAACCTGAAACTGGCCTTCTTCCTGGACGAACCAGATGGCAACCTTGAGATCATTGAAATTTGCCGGAAGGATTTACAGAAAGCAATACTGGAGGTTAGAAACCTTTCCAGGCACATGGTAATGCCAAGGTTTTCGGAAATGAATCTAAAGGACGAGCTGGGAATGTTAGTAGAAAATTATAATGTTGACCGAAACGTCCGGCTGGATTTCGACATCGCGAACGAAAAGACCGTTTCTTCCGCCATTAAGGGGGCACTTTTTCGTATTGCCCAGGAACAATTGAGCAATATCATGAAGCATGCCAGTGCCAGCGAAATAGAATTACACCTGGATGACAAGGCAGGGAGAATATCAATGACCATTCAGGATAACGGCGTCGGCTTCGACGTTCAGCAAAAAAGAAAGGGTATCGGTTTTACCAATATTTATAACAGAGTGGAGTCTTACAACGGTATTGTGGATATTACATCGTTGCCGGGGAAAGGCTGTATTTTGTCGTTGTCGATTCCGCTGAGTTGCTGAGAGGGATGTTTTGTCAGGAATGACGGAGGCAAATCACCCGGATTGAAATAATTCACTTCATATCCGTTAAAAATATTGGCTTTATTATTGGATTCTCAGCCAGTTAAGGGAGAATTAGAAAACACCATGAGCCTTTCAGACATAAAAAGTATCAGGTTATATTCAAAGGCTTACTATTTGTATTGTACTCTGTCCTTTTTGGCTCACAGTTATCCCATAAGTTTTACCTCAAGTCCACATTTGCACTGCTATCGCCCGAAATCGGCATACTTTCGGTATTTGTTGAGAATAAAAGAGATTTTAATTCTTTCCGCCAGGTATTTCTCATTTCCAATAGTGTTGTTCATTCTCTTCGAGGCCCTCCCTCTGTCTAAGTATGATCTCTGGTATTAAATGCTCCACTTTTATTTGATTAACATTTTTCATCAAAAGGAATTGTTATGCATGGGAAAAGAATACTCCTGACAGAGGGGGAAAAGGTCATGGCTGACAAGATCTGTAAAGTATTGGTGCAGGAACATTACGACGTGGGTCTGGCCCTGGAAGGGAACATGGGCCAGCGATTGTTCAATCAGCACGCTTATGATCTGGCTTTAATAGATTTTCATTTGCCGGACATGAATGGTTGCGATCTATGTCAGTATATAAGAAATACA
>DATJJD010000088.1:0-18559 GCA_035492545.1 Puia sp. | reverse complement strand
GATGGGACTACCGTTCAAACGACCACGCTGACCCCCGTGCAACATAGCTATAGTGATACCGGGTACCAGAATGTTATCCTGACAGTCTATCATAAGGGCTGTAAGGTAAGCGACACGGTGAAGAAATATATTTATGTCAATCCCCCCGTAGCGGGCTTCTCGTATAAGATAAATTGCGGAAACCGTCGTATGGTGACCTTTACGGATACCTCGGAGATCGACATCACCAAGGGCGCGCCGACCTATCAATGGAATTTCGGGGATGGCAGCCCGGTAGACAACACACCCAACCCCGTGCATACCTTTCCCTCCGCGACAGGCCCTCCCTACACGGTCACGGAGACCGTCACCAATGGAAGCTGTTCGGATACCCGAACGACTGTCATCGACCTGGCCTCCATCATACCCTCTTTCACCGTGCCGGACAGTGTCTGTAAGAACGCCAATTTTACCATGACCTCTACCAGCACTCCGGCTTCGGCGATCCAGTTCTACTCCTGGCAGGTAGGCGCCGTAGGTACTCCTTTAAAGGATTCTTCCCTGGCCAGCCGGACCATCAGTCTTCCAAACACTGCCAACTATGTGATTTCTCTTGTTGTAACGGATAGTGGCGGTTGCACTTTCACGGCTCCATCAAAAACTGTCCACATCACCGGACCCAAGGCCGCTTTCACCCCGGCGACCGGCGGCTGCCGCAACAACCCTATCCTGTTCACAGATCAGTCCACGGTCTATCCCGGTTACCCCATCGTCTCCTGGACCCTGGATGGCGGGGACAGCACAGCCGTCACAAAATTTACCGCGCCTCCCATCACTCATAGCTATGCCGATACCGGCACCTATATCAGCACCCTCATTGTTACCGACTCGAAAGGCTGCACGGATACAGCAACCGCGGTAACCCCGGTAAAGATCACCGCCCCCCGGGCCGGCTTCTTTGCCGCCGACACCCTCTATTGCCCCAATGCAGCCCTACCCTTCACGGACTCTTCCCAGGGCAATAACCTCCTCTATAGCTGGGACTTCGGCGACGGCAGCCCCAACGGTGCAACACCAAACCCTTCCCACGCCTATACCACCGATGGAAAATATTACAGCGTAAAACTCAAGATCACCGACGGAACCGGCTGTTCCGACTCCGTCACCCGGACCAACTATATCCATATCCAATCGCCCATTGCAGCCTTCACCATGCAGGACAGCACGGGCATCTGTATACCCCTGGCCACCACTTTCCTGCCAGCCGGACAGTACTATGATTCGCTCTACTGGGATTTCGGGGATGGCACCACTTCTACCCTTGACACCACCACGCACTTTTACAGCAGTTTTAACACGTTCACCGCTACGCTGAACCTGAAAGGCGCCGGTGGGTGTATATCGTCCACATCCCGGAATATATACATTTATAACCCTGCCACAACCGCCAGCTTCACCAACGATAAGACTTCAGGCTGCGACTCTTTCCTGGTGAACTTCCAGATCAACCCTCCCCCCTATACCCGGTTCACCCTGGCATTCGGGGATGGGGCAGCGGACTCCTCCAACAACAAAACGCCCTCTCACGAATATACCTTCCCCTCCACCTATGTTCCGGTGTTGAATTTACAGGACTCCTCCGGTTGTATTGTGGTGATCAAAAGTTCCACCGGATCGGTCACCGTATACGGAGCGATCCCCTTCTTCAACATGAATGAGAAGAAATTCTGTGATGTCGGCAATGTCTTCTTCACGGACATTACCATCACCAATGATAAACCCGTCGTCATGGCATGGGATTTCGGGGACGGAGGCACAGCCACCGGAACCGTAGGAGCCCCCGATGAGAACCCTTCGCATGTCTATCCTGCGCCCGGCATCTTTTATCCCAAACTGACCCTCAATACCAGTCACGGCTGTAATGAGAGCTATACCGACACCGTACATGTCTACCAGACACCCCATCCGCTGATCACGCTGCCAAGCCCCTCCTGTGTCAATGCGCTTCTCCAATTCCAGGGAAGCCTGGTCACCCCGGACCTCATCGACACCGTCAACTGGGCCTGGAATTTTGGGAACGGACAGACATCCTCCGATCAGAATCCGCAGGTAACCTACCCGCAGGCCGGCCCTTATACCGTCTCCCTGCGCACCTTCGTCAGCTTCGGCTGCAGCGATACCATCAGTCAGCCCCTGACCATCAATCCGCTGCCCGTCATCAAAGGTCCCAAAGAGATTACTACCCCGGTAGGCTTACCCGTCACCATCCCCTTCACCTATAGTTCCGATGTGATCAGCTATGCCTGGAGCCCGGAAACCAACCTCAGCTGCACCGACTGTCCAAACCCGGTAGCCAGCCCCATCTTCAACACCCTGTACAGAATAACGGTGACGGATAGTAATAGCTGCGTATCCTCCGACAGCATCCTGGTCAAAACGATTTGTAATGGAAAGAACTACTTTATACCGAACACTTTTTCTCCCAATAATGACGGGGTCAACGATGCCTTTTACCCCAGGGGCAACAGTTTGTATAATATACAGTCCATGCGAATATTCAACCGGTGGGGCCAAATGGTTTTCGAACGAAGGAATTTTCCGGCCAATTCGGCTTCGGACGGCTGGGACGGGACCTACAACAATCGTCCGGCCCCGTCTGACGCCTATGTATATATCATAGAAGTGATCTGTGAGAACGCCCAGGTCATCGCCATTAAAGGAGACGTTACCCTTATCCGGTAGTTAATTATAAATATTGGACCAATTTGAAAAAGCGCTTATCCCATATCATCATCATCTGCTGCTGCCTGCTGGCGCTGCCGGCTGCCCGGGCACAGGATATCCATTTCTCCCAGTTCTTTGAGGCCCCACTCCTGCGCAACCCTTCCCTGGCGGGGATATTTTCCGGGGACTACCGGGTACAGGCAGTCTTTCATGATCAGTGGAACAGCTTCACCAACGCCTACCGGACAGGCTCTCTCAATGCGGAATACAAAATGCCCATCGGTAAAGGAAACGATTTTATCACCACCGGCCTGCAGTTATTATATGATAAGGCCGGTTCGGCAGCCCTGTCCACCACGGAGATCCTGCCTGCCCTGAACTATCACAAATCCTTAAGCAATGATAGAACCATGTACCTCTCCCTGGGCTTCATGGGAGGACTGGTGAACAAATCGATAGATCTTTCCAAAGTCACTACCAACAGTCAGTATAACGGCACCGCTTATGACCCGGCCCTGCCCGACGGAGAGACCCTCGTCACCCCCAGCGTCAATTATTGGGATGGCAGCGTGGGCATGAGCTTTAACACCAGCTTTGGAAAAGATAAGGCGAATACGATGTTCATAGGAGCCGCCCTTCACCATCTTAACCGGCCCAAAAATTCCTTTTATAAAAACCCCGCCATCGAGCTGGATCCCAAATATGTGTTTTCTGTTGGGATGAAATTGATCGTTAATGAGTATACGTACTTCACCCTCCAGGCCGATCAATCCAAACAGGGTAGCTTCAAGGAGACGATAGGAGGGGCCCTCTATTCCTACAAGTTGGGAGATGATCCCGAGAATTCAGGCTATATCCTCCACCTGGGCGCCTTCCTCCGTTGGAAAGACGCCATCATTCCTGTCTTAAAAGTGGATATGAATGCCCTGTCCGTGGCCCTCAGCTATGACGCGAATATCTCCGAATTAAAGACCGTCAGCCAGGGAAGGGGCGGGTTCGAGCTATCGATCTCGTATATAGGCTTTCTGGATCGCGAAAATTCCAAATACAGGATACTCTGTCCTAAGTTTTAATTCCTATTTTTACAAAAAAAAATTAACATGAGCGCAACTAAGATACAAGTAGGTCAGCCGGCTCCGGACTTCAGCATCTATGACTCTGATAAGAAAAAAGTTTCCCTCAGCGAGCTCAAAGGGAAAAACGTCCTGTTATTATTCTTCCCACAGGCATTCACGGGTACCTGCACGAAAGAGCTTTGCAGCACCCGGGATAATATCGCCCTTTATAACCAGGCGGGCGCACAGGTATTGGGCATCAGCGTGGATTCCGTGTTCACCCTGGCAAAATATAAAGAAGACCAGCATCTTAATTTTCCCCTGCTGAGCGATTTTAATAAGGAAGTATCGGCCGCTTATGGCGCTCTCTATGACAGTTTTGTCTTTGACATGAAAGGGGTCTCCAAACGGTCTGCCTTCGTCCTCGACAAAGAGGGCATCGTACGATATGCCGAAGTATTGGAAACGGCCAGCGATCTGCCGGATTTCAATGCGATCCAGCAGACGTTAGCGTCCCTTAACTAATTGATAACGAGCATACAACAGGTATTGGTGTAAATTGAGATAATTAGCACGGATTCCTGTTGTATCTTTGAGTGAAAACCCGTATTTTGGAACCATGTGTAAAATGTATTGAAGCATGAGGATTTTTTACCTTCTGTTATCCATTATTCTACTGAGTTCCACCCAGGCTAAAAGCCAGGCCAGAGGTCCTATGCCGGATCCTGAGCCCAAGATCACCAAGTTTTACCCCAACCCCGCCATTTCTTTTATCACCTTCGAAATAGCAAAAGAATCTAACAAGAATTATACATTACTGATCTTCAATTTTCTCGGTAGAAAAGTAAAAGACATCTCCGATGTCACTCCCAAGACCGTCGTTAATCTCAGCGACCTCGTGCGTGGCATCTATATCTTCCAGTTAAAAGAGCAGAATGGAAGGGTCACCGACTCCGGCACCTTCCAGGTGAATAAATAATCGCTGACCCATCCACTTATTATAACACCTGAACAATGAGGAATTTCAGGTAATTCGTATTTTCCCATCCCTGAATAATAGGATGGTCGCTGGCCTGCGCCTGAAAAGTGACCTGTCTCAATTTCCTCCGGGCATCCTTGGCCGCAAGGGATATCGTCTGCAGGAATAGTTCCGGGGATACCAGGTTTGTACAGGAAGAAGTCACCAGGAACCCTCCTTTCTTTACCAGCTTCATCCCCCGCAGGTTGATCTCCTTGTATCCCGTGATCGCTTTCTGTATCGTCTCCCGGCTCTTCGTAAAAGCCGGCGGATCCAGCATGACCACATCATACTGACGCCCCTCCCGGCTCCATTGTTTCAGGACGTCAAAGGCATTCACGGCCTCATAACGACAGACATTCTCCAACCCATTCAGCGCTGCATTCCGGCGGGCCTGCGCTACGGCATTCTCGGAAATATCCAGGCCCAGCACCGACCGGGCCCCATAATAACCCGCATGCGTTTCAAAGCTCCCGGTATAGCAAAAAGCCCCCAGCACATCCGCGCCTTTGACCAGGTGACGGATCGCCCGGCGGTTGTCATGCTGGTCCAGGAAGTAGCCCGTCTTTTGGCCGTTCTCCAGGTCTACATGCATCTGCAGGCCATTCTCCCGGATAATGATCTGCGGATCGAAAGGCGCGGACAGGAAACCCTTCTGCTGCGGGAGCCCTTCCAGTTCCCGTACCGGCACATCATTGCGCTCATAGATCCCCTTCGGCTGAAAGAGCTGCTCCAGGGCCCTGACAAGGACGGGCTTCCACCGGTCCATGCCCAGGGCCAGGGTCTGGATCACAAAATAATCATTGAACTTATCGATGATGAGGGCCGGAAGATAATCCGCCTCCCCGAATACCAGGCGGCAATTCTCGGTATAACCCAGGCGCTGCCGGTATTCCCAGGCTTCTTTCAGGCGACCATAAAAAAAGGATTCATCGATGGCCTCGGATTTTTCCCGGGTCAGCAGACGGACCAGTATCTGGGATTGTGGATTGATATATCCTCTTCCGACAAATTTTTTATCGTGTGTAAAGACCTCGACGGTGTCGCCGGGTGTAATATCCCCCTCCACCGTATTCACCTCATTGGCAAATATCCAGGGATGCCCGCTCTCGATACGCCGGCTGATCTTCCTATTCAGGGTAACATTTTTTGTCATGGGCGCAAAGGTACGGCTATCCGGCCGTTCCTTACCACACAAAGGTGCCTACTGCGCCCCCATCCAGGGTAGCCGTCACACTCTTGTCCCTGAACTGAATATTGAAGGTTAACGTACCATTGCTGTCATTTAATACGATCAGCACCTTTTTCCCATCCGGCCGGACAAAGGCCACATTCTGCAGATTGCCCGGTACGTTGGAGTCCACCCGCACCGACCCCGGGCGGACGAATTTAGCAGCGTGCGCGATGATATAGTAGGAAACATTGCGGGTGACAGTGCTGCTGACGGTAAGGGCCCCCAGGCAGTTCCCACAGCCGCCCACCGTATGCGGGTTGTAACTTGGATCGGCCGCCAGGTTCCATTCCAGTACGTTCCGGCTCCAGTTGCGGGGAGCTCCTATGATCAGGTTCTTCACCGCCCAGCCCAGATCGGTGGCGAAGTTGCCGGGCCCACCCACCCATTGCTCCGTAAAATAAACATTTTTAGAAGGGTAGGCATTGTGCACCTGGGTCAGGGCGCTGATATCCCCGCCATACAGGTGAAAGGCCGAGCCATCCACAAATTTCGCCGCATCTGCATCCCCCAGGATGGTGAGCGGATAGGAAGGCAGATCACAGTTATGATCCCATACAATGATCTTCGTAGTGATACCGGCAGCCTGGAAAGCAGGCCCCAGGTGATTCTTAACGAACTCTTCTTCCTCCGTGGCCGTCATGGACATGCTGGGATTATTATTGGGATTCATCGGTTCATTCTGCGGAGTGATGGCATCGATGGGGATGCCCTGCGCCTTCATCGCCTGGATATACTTCACCAGGTATTGGGCATATACATCGTAGTACTGCGGCAACAAAGATCCGCCGACACTATTGTTATTGCTCTTCATCCATAGGGGGGCCGACCAGGGTGAGCCCAGGATCTTAAGCGACGGATTGACCGTAAGGATCTGTTTCAGCAAGGGCACCAGGTCGAATGCATCATTGGCCAGGCTAAAATACTTCAGCGTCGTATCCGGCTGCGCAGGGGTGCCATTATCATCATAGGAGAATACCGTTGAGCTGAGGTCAGAGGCGCCGATGCTCACCCGAAGATAGCTGACGCCGATAGCCGTGCTATCCGTCGAAAAAAGCTCTCTGACCACGGCATCCCGGTCCGATGTCGAAAGGTGATTGATCAGATAGGCGCTGCCCCCCGTCAGGCAATAGCCAAACCCGTCAATGGACTGATAGGTCTTTGTGCTATCCACGACAATGGTGGGATTGACGGCTGCGTTGGCAGTAAATAGCAGGCTTATATTCTGCTTCTTCAACAGGGCGCTCTGATCCGCCTTTGTCAGCCAGAAAGCCACATCGGTATTCACGGTCGTAACAGGGGTGGTATCTACCGGAGGAGGTGGTGGCGGTTGCGGAGCGGATCCCTGTTTCTTGCCACAGCCTATGATCCCGCCAAACAACAGCACCATCGCCAGCAGGGGAAAAACTCTTTTACTCTTTGTTTTCATACTACTGAATTTTCATCACTCATTGCTGAAATACCCGCACGTAATCTACAAACATTCTTTGGGGAAAGAGGGTAGTATTATCCGGAGGACCGGGCCAGTCACCTCCAACCGCTACATTGAAAATAAAAAAGAAAGGACTGTTAAAGGGATACACCCCACTGGTCACATTCTGAATACCACCGGATACATAGACCTGGTCATCCACCAGGATCTGCGCATTATCCTTGGACCAGATAAGACTGAATACGTGGAATTGCTGGGAAAAGTCCTGCCCCGAAAGACTATAGGAATTATTATAGGTCCCTTCAGAGCCATCCTGGTTCTTCCAGTGCAGGGAACCCACCACCTGCCGGGCATTGGTACCGATTAATTCCATGATGTCCGTCTCCCCGCAACCCGGCCAGGGTACCGTTGTAATATTGGAGCCCAGCATCCACAGGGCCGGCCACATTCCTTTGGAGACGGGCAGTTTGGCCCTTATATCGATTCGCCCATAGGTAAACTGCTGCTTGCCGCTGGTCGTAAGCCTTCCCGAAGTATAGTTGTTGCCCCCATAGGCCTCTTGTCTCGCCTCGATGATAAGATTGCCGGCAGAGAGGAATACATTTTGGGTCCGGGCGGTATAATTCTCCAGCTCATGATTCCCCCATCCCGTTCCCCCTGTCTCATAATTCCAATCCTGGACATTCAGGGCGCTGCCGTTAAACTCATCGCTCCAGGCCAGGTGATAACCCGGATAACTGGTTGGTGTTGTATAGCCGGTATTGTCCGTTGGCAAATAACTCCCGTCGGCATTGATGATGGTGCCGGTCGCTTTTGCGCTGCCCAGGGTACAACCCACGGGATTGCTCAGCTGCATAAAGAATTGCTGATCACCTCCGCGCAAACTGTCTCCTGACACCGTAACCTCTGCATACAGCTCCGTCGTGCCCGCCGGGAAAGTCAGTGTGCCCGACAGGGGTTTATAATCCGTGTTGGCCTTTGCACTACCATCCGCCGTAGTATAACTAACGGTGACGGGCCTCGTGGCGGCATTGTCCAGGTCTATATAGAACCGAAAGACAGATGCAGTACTCTGTCTGTTCTGGCTGACATCACTGACCTTTACCACCGGTAAGGGTCCCGTACCGCCGCCCCCTCCGCTGCTGCTCTTGGAACAGGCCGCCAACCAAAACAACGACAGATAATAAAGAAGTCTGCTCATGGTAGGATTCGTTTTTTACTAATGACTGGGCTCGGTCAGCATTATATTACTGACAGTGATGCCTCCGGTACCCAGGGTGCCTCCGGAACTGCCGGCTTTTAACAGCACGTAAACCGTACCATTTGCTGCAAATTTTATCTTCCCGCCGGCCCCCACCAGGGTCCCGGAACAACCGATATCGGACACGTTGCCATTGAATGCACTGCCTCCGCATCCGGACCAGGTATTTAGTGAATTGATCTTGTTATCGGAATAGTCATTGCCCTGGACCGGCGCCGACGTGCCCAAATATACTTCTATCCAGGAATTGGTGGCGCCCGCTCCCTGCATGTTGGCCGAGAAGGTATACTGAACACCTGCCTTCACCTGCACTGCCTGGTAGATAGCGCCATTCGTATTGCCGGTATTGGACAGATTCACTCCCTGGGCCCCAAAGGTAAAAGAGGTTTGAGGTCCTCCCGTATTCAACACCGTCCAATATTGCTGACTGGCGGCATCCATGGCGCTGCCCTGCAAAATGTTGATGCCCGGGTCATCATTAGGCACCGTGACGACCTGGGAGATGGTATCATACCCTGCTTTATTCAGGACCAGCAGAATGGCTTTATAGGATCCTTTTTTAGCATAATACACCGTATCGGTCTGGCCACCCGGTTTGCTGCCGGTGCCATCTCCGGGATCCCAGCTCCAGGAGAACACGCCTGTCGAAGTGCTGGTCAACACATAGGTATTCACCGCCCCTGTCAATGGACTGACGGTAAAAGAGGCATCCGGCAGAGATCCAAGACTGACGGATTTCTTATCGGGACTACAGGCCGTCATCAGACAGACGGCCAGCATCAGGTTCAATATCTTTTTCATATCGCGAATCGTTAAGGGGTTGATTAATTATAACCGGGGTTTTGCTTGAGCTTGGTATTGTTCAATTCCACCAGGGGAATTGGCAATATTTCATTCACTCCTGCCTTAAATCCCTTGAAAGCCAGCACGCTGGCTGCTTTTCCCGTCCTTACCAGGTCAAACCACCGGTGGCCTTCCGTCGCCAGTTCCAGCATACGCTCATTATAGATGTTATCCAGCGTGGCCGGTATGGAAGAAAGACCTACCCGGGCCCGAACCAGGTCCAGGTATTGTTGCGCCTTCGACTGATCCCCCCCACCCCTCACCAGGGCCTCTGCTTCCAGCAGGTAGGTATCGGCCAGGCGTATCTCGATATAATCGTTGGGATAGTTCAGCTCCTGGGCTCCTGCCTTGGCGGTGTAAGCTTTTAAAGGCGCGAACTTATTAATGAACTTACCGGTATTGGCATACCCGGGGGTATAACTGCTGGAGGTGGCAGCCGTAATGCTGTCTGCATCCATCACCGTTGCGTTGTACCGGGGGTCGCTGTGTAAGATCGCGGCAAAGGCGGGAATGATAGGGTTAAAGCTCCATCCCGAATTATAGATCGGACCGGAATAAGATCGGGGGCCTGTCATCTGCACATATACATTGCCTTCAAAATTCGGCCAGTTACCCCAGCCTGCCGCTGCGGCTGCCGTATGATAGATCTCAAAAATGGACTCCCTGTTAAATTTATTGGCCGGGTTGAAGATATCGGCATAGTTGGGAAGTAAGGAATATCCCCCTCCCGGTCCGTTCACCTGCTCCAGGTAACCGGCCGCTTCCGCCATCCGGCTGTTATTATTTTCATAGATAATGACTTTGCCCAGCAATGCATTCGCAGCCCCTTTCGAGACCCGGCCATTCTCCGTAGTGGCGATGGTCGCGGGCAGATCGGGAATGGCTTCCTTCAGATCTTTTTCGATCTGCGTATAAACCGCATCCGGGCTTACCTGGACCTGGTTGTAAATGTCGCTGGTGGCAATGGGCTCGGTCACCAGTATAACGTTCTTGAAGAGACGCACCAGCCAGAAATAATAATAGGCGCGCAGCCATTTTGCTTCGGCAATATACCTTGCTTTCAGGGAAGCATCCAGGCCTTTGACCCCATCGATCTTGGTCAACAGCAGGTTAGCCCGATAGATGCCGGTATAGCTTCGGTCCCAGTATACGGCCTGCGGCCCTACCGCCGCCGTCATCGAATAGGAATTCCAGGCCTGCCAGGTACTCATGTCCGTAGCGCCGCCGCCGCCGGCATAACATTCATCACTGGCCGCATTGAGGCCCCCCAGGGGATCGGCATAGGTATTGTCGGTGCTGCCGGCTTCCTGGCCCAGGGGATCGTATGTAGCCACCAGGGCCGCATACGCCTCATCCGGCGTCTGATAATAGTTGGATTCCAGCAACTGCCCTTTGGGTTGCACGTCCAGAAAGCTTTTTTTACAGGAGAACACCAGCAGGGCGCCGCATGTAAGAAAAAGTGCAGGGTATAAAAAGAGTTTCTTTTGCATATGTTTAATCGTTAAGCTCATTAAAAAGTAACATTGAGTCCCGCCAGGAAAGTCCGCGCCTGGGGATAGATCCCATTATCCACACCATAGTTGGTATTGTTCTCCCCTTTAAAATTTCCGCCTATTTCCGGATCGAAACCGGGATACTTCGTCAGCGCTACCAGGTTGTTGCCGCTGATATACACTCTCACCTTTTGCAGCCCGATCCGTCCGATCAGGTCTTTAGGTAAGGAATAGCCTATCTGGATCGTCTTGATCTTGAAATAAGCGCCGTTCGATAAATAGAAAGAAGTGGGCTTGGTGAAATTCCCGTTGACATCATTGTCGGTCAGCCGGGGAAAGTCATTGCTGGTCCCGGGACCTGTCCAGCGGCCGAGTGCCGCTGTGGTATAATTGGCTGTTAAAATATCCAGACGGCGCAGTCCCTGGAAGATCTGGTTGCCGGAGACCCCCTGTCCAAAGGCAATCAGGTCGAAATTATGCCAGCTGGCCGTGGCCGTAAATCCATACGTCCAGTGAGGACTGGGATCGCCCAGGGTAGTACGGTCGGTGCTGGAGATAATTCCGTCCCCGTCCAGATCGGCAAATTTAAAATCACCAGGTTTGGCGTTAGGCTGTATCATCTGACCATTCTTACCCACATAACCCGTTACATCCGCCTGCGACTGGAAAATTCCCAGGGTCTTGAACCCATAAAAGGCGCCCAGCGGCTGTCCTACCATCGTACGTCCGATCTCATAAGCGCTGGCCTGAAAGGTGGAGGTGGTAAGGTACTGGTTCAACCCGATATTGGTGATGGTATTCTTATTGTAAGAGACATTACCTCTAAAGCTCAACCCCACATCCCCCACTTTCTTCGTATACCCCAGTTCCAGCTCGATGCCTTTATCCTGCAGGTCGGCCACGTTGCCATAAGGGTTACCGGAAGCCCCGACATAACCCGGTATCTTTACCTGGAGCAACATGCCCTTCGTCCGCTTCTTATACACATCCAGGGTCACGTTGAAATCCTTAAAGACCACGGCATCAAGCCCGATATCGGTCTGTGCCGTCTGCTCCCACCTCAGGTTGGGATTGGCGGGGGCATTCGGGGCAAACCCCGTGACCAGCCCGTCATTGCCGAACGTATAGTTTGATCCTGCACTGACCGTCGATACATACTGAAAATCTCCCAGCGACTGATCATTCCCGTTGACCCCATAGGAGCCTCTTACTTTCAGGAAGCTGACCACGTCGTTCACCGGCCAGAATCGTTCACGGGTAGGTATCCATCCCGCAGAGACGGAAGGGAATTTACCATACCGGTTATTACTGCCGAACCGGGTAGAGCCATCCACACGCAGAATACCCATCAACAAGTATCTGCCGTCATAGTCATAGGTGACCCGGCCGAAATAAGAGCTAAGGGCATAAGGCTGATCTTCCGTGCCCCCTCCCTGTTTGCTGGCCGTGGGTACGCCGAAGTTCATGGACGCCTCGCTGAAGCTGGTCGCCGGTATTCCGAAATAACGGGCATTCACAGAGGAGGCGGAATTCTTCTGAGCGCTGGTCCCTGCCAGGGCGCTGACATTATGCAACCCGAAGCTGTGGGTATAGGACAACGTGTTATCCCAGTTCCAGATAAGCCCCTGGTGGTTTTCGCGGTAGAAATTATTGGTGGCAAGATTGCTGGACGTGGCGCTGAGGTAATAGATGGGGGTAAAGCTTTCGCTGCCCCAGAAGGCGAGTTTGGCGCCGATGCTGCTCCGGTACTTCAGCCCTTTTATAGGTTCTACTTCGCCATACACATTGCCTACGATATTATGCGACCAGCTATAATTCCCCAGTTGCGTTTGGATATAAGCCAGGGGATTGGTCATCTCCTGTCCCACATAGGTAGAGATACCATAGGGACGGCCGCTGGGGTCCTTCACAACAGGCTGGGTGCTATATGGCGCGCTGCCGGCCACCGCCGGGTCCGTAATAACGGCCGGAGTTATCGGGTCCAGGTTAATCGCTGAGCTCAGAGGCCCGCCATAGGGGCTGTTGACATTGCCGATACCCTGGTTCCTGATATAGGAATAGGCGAGATTGTTGCCGAAATTCAACCAGCTTTTTAATTTATGGGTCGAGTTGAATCTTGCCGTGAATCGTTTGTAATAAGAGATGGGGGTCGCAACGATGCCCTGCTGATCATAAAAACCAAAGGAAGTATAAAAGGTCGATTTATCATTTCCCCCGCTGAGGCTCAGTTCATGGTCCTGGATACGGGCGTCTTTATTGAAGATGAGGCTCTGCCAGTCCGTACCTTTTCCCAGGGAGGACGGATTATTAAAGATAATGCCATGACCGGCCGCTATGGAAGATTCATTGCGTAAGGTGGCATACTGGGTGGCATCCAGGAGTTTCAGCTTTCTACCCGGGGCCTGTGTGCCATAATATCCGTTATAGCTGATGCGAAGGCCGCCGGCCTTCCCCTTTTTCGTCGTCACCAGGATAACGCCGCTGGCGGCCCTCGTACCATAGATAGCCGCGGACGCACCGTCTTTCAATACTTCAATGGATTCGATATCGGCCTGGTTAAGAAGGTCGATACCACCTACATCGATCGGTACTCCGTCCACTACATACAACGGATCGCTGTTATTGATGGAAGTGACACCCCGGATCTTTACATTGGAGGCGGCCCCGGGCTGTCCGGAACTCTGCGCGATCGTAATGCCGGAAGTCCGTCCCTGCAGCGACTGCTCGATACGGCTTACCGGCATATTCTCCAGGTCGCTGGCTTTGACGCTGGAGATGGCGCCGGTCACCACACTTTTCTTTTGGGTGCCATAGCCGATCACTACTACGTCATTCAGGGACTGGGACTGCGAGACCAGGGAGAGCTGAATATTCGTCTGATTACCGACTACCACTTCTTTGGTCTGATAACCTACCAGCGAAAATATCAGGACGGCCTTTCCATTCTCTACTTCCAGGTTAAAAGCCCCGTCCCTGTCCGTCACCGTGCCCCGGTGTGTCCCCTTTACACTGATGCTAACCCCTTCCAGCGGAGTGCCCTTCGTCTCATCGAGGATCTTCCCACCAATGACGATGGAGGCGGGAGCCACTCCTTCCTCGTGCAACAGCGCGCCCGGGATTACCCCATCCTGGGTTTTAATGATGGAGAGCAGCCGCTTTAGCTCCGCATTGCTTGAATATATGACATAGGCCTTAGCCAATACCTTTTTGTATTTCAGGCTATAGGGCTTCAGCAGCTCATCCAGGAATTCCTCTACCGTCTTAAATTTCTCTACGTCCATTACCAGCTTGGCGCCCGGCAGGATCTTCGATTCATAAATAAAATCAACGTCAAACATTCTTCTGGCTTCTGACAGGATCGTGGCAATGGCCCGGGCCTGTTCTCTCTGATTGGATATTTCCACACGGGACTGCGTGTAGGAAGCCAGCCATGCATTCGTCTGGGAGTGCGCGTTCATGAAGTTACTGCAACCCATGAACAGGAAGGCGAATAGCAATAGCTTACCTGTGTAGGCTTTTTTTCTCATATGGAGCATGTTTTAGCTTTGAACTTATGTATAGTATAAATAGAACCGTGGTTTACGTCAGGATCATGGATTCGTTACATAGATCGTCTTATTTTGTATCCGCATATTAAGCTTTAAGGTCACCTCCAGTACTTTCACCAGTTCCTGGACACTTGCCGCCCGCAGATCTCCCGAAATAGACCGGCTGTATAAACTGGTATCCTTTGCCTCCATTTTGTAATCATAGGTATCTTCGATGAGACGGGCCACCTCCTGCAGAGAAGTATTGTCAAAGTGAAATTCATTCCTCGACCAGCCGGAATGGGCCGCCACATCCTTCTCTTCATTCACCTTCACCTGCCGGGCCTCATCTACTACCACTACCTGCCCCGGTCTCAGCACCATCGGCGCCTTCTTCTCGATGACCGATTGCACAGTCCCATGCATCGACAATCGTACCTTCCCCTCTTCCAGCGAGACGATGGAATGCTGCCTTCTTGTATTCACATTGAATTTTGTCCCGAGAACTTCCACATCCAGGTCGCGGGTATGCACGACAAATTTTTGCCTGGTCGGGGATTTTTTCTGCACCTGGAAATAGGCTTCCCCATCCAGCCAGACCTGGCGGCTATCCCCGTCCGTCCATTGCTGTTGTATACGTAGAGAAGAGTTGGCATTCAGTACGACCACTGAGCTATCCGGTAATAAAATGTTCTTTACCTCTCCATAACCCGTTCTTAACAGGGACATCTGGGGGGTGCCCGTCCGGGCGCCTATATACCAGATCCCAAATGCGACGCCTATCATAGAAGCAGCCACCAGGAAAGTCCTGCTCCAGTTAATGCCCCGTACAGGAGCGGCTTCGGATTGCTGGCGAATCGCCGCCTCCACCGCCTTCCAGTTCTCTTCCCGTAATGGGTCGTCCACCGGCCTGGCCCGGAATTCGAAAGGAAGCCCTTTACCCTCTTCAGGGCTGTTCGAAAGATCATCCATGTGGATCATTTATTGGGTAAGACACGAAGACCTTCCCCGGATACTCTCTTTTTTAAAAAAAATATTTATCTAGCGAGAGAAGCCCGGGACCGGGGGCATAGGTCCGATAGAGACAGGAAAGCGATAGCAGGATGGACAGCAGATCGGCTGACCGTAATTTTTGCAGGGCTTTCTGCGTAAGGTTCAGGACGGATTGATAATGAATCCCCATGATAGCAGCTATCTGGGTGTAATCCATCTCCTCAAAATAATGGAGGTAGATCACTTCTTTCTGCCGTTTGGGCAATTCGTTCAGTAATTCCGCTATTTTCTTTTGCAGGGACCGGTATTCTTCGTTTTTGACCACGATCTCCTCCGGGGAGAAGTCGATATCCGGCCGGGGGATCCGGCTGATCTTTAATTCACGGAGCTGAAGATTCCGTAACTGATTGAGTATCTGCCTCCGGAGAGCGGTAAAAAAATAGGGTTTTACCCTTTGTAGTCCCCCGATAGTGTCCCTTTTCGTCCAGATCTTTACAAATAGCTCCTGTACGGCATCACTGGCCAGGTCATTATCCTGCAATAATTTCAGCGCATAATTGTACAATCCCTTGAACAGCTCCCGGTGAATATAGTAGAAGGCCTGGCTATCCCCCTGTAGGGACTGCTGCCACCATATACTAAGCTGGTCTGTATTTAAGGGATTAGTATCCATTTGGTTATTACACAGAGATCTCCGTAGAATGCACAAGGATTCCCCTGCAAACTGAACAGGTCAGGCCCTAAAGTAAAACTTTTAACGGCAAAAATAGTTCTTAGGTTTCAGCAATAAACGAAATTTGCCCCGTGAGGGTGGCCACCCTGCCAGGAAAAAGATATTTATAAGACAATTTGTCCTTAAATCTGCCTTGGCAAAGTTATTGACTAACTTACCTTTG
The DNA here is from genome assembly GCA_035492545.1 of Puia sp. GTDB lineage: Bacteria > Bacteroidota > Bacteroidia > Chitinophagales > Chitinophagaceae > Puia. The sequence continues at coordinate 2,107 of DATJJD010000088.1, read as the reverse complement.
TCTCAATTTATGGATATGAATACAGCAGATACCAATTATTCGGCGGGAGATCCCGCTTTTAACCCCGGAGAAAACGGTCCGGACGCTATGGAAGACATGAATACAGATGAAAATCTTGCAGGTACGACCCACTTGAATGATAGGATGACAGGTGAAGATGAACTGGACAGGCTCAAAGAAGAGTTACAGGCTCAAAAAGAGAAATACCTTCGCCTGTTTGCCGAATTCGACAATTTCAGGAAGCGCAGCGCCCGGGAAGGGTTGGAATTGAGGCAGACAGCCGGTAAAGAGGTGATCGTATCTCTGCTGGATGTACTGGACGATTGCGACCGGGCTGAAAAACAGTTGCAAAATGCTGAGAATATCGATCAGGTGAAGGAAGGCATCCAACTGGTCTTCTCCAAACTCCGTTCTGTTTTGCAGGGGAAAGGTCTGAAAGCCATGACCAGCGTCAACACCGATTTCGATGTGGAAAAACACGAGGCCATTACAGAGATACCTGTTCAGGACCCATCCCAGAAAGGGAAAGTGATAGACGAAGTGCAGAAAGGCTATTACCTGAATGACAAGATCATCCGTTTCGCCAAAGTGGTGGTAGGCAAATAACCCCATTCAAAAATGTTTCTGTTCAATTATGTCTAAGAGAGATTATTACGAAGTACTCGGCGTAACCAAAGGATCCCCTGCCGACGATATCAAAAAAGCGTATCGTAAGGTTGCGATGCAATTCCATCCTGACCGTAACCCCGGAGATAAATCCGCGGAAGAAAAATTCAAAGAAGCAGCAGAAGCCTATGAAGTGCTGAGCGACGCCGATAAAAGGGCGCAATACGATCGGTATGGACACGCCGGACTGAGTAATAATGGCCGCGGAGGTTTTAATGGCGGCAACATGAACATGGACGACATCTTTAGTCAATTTGGGGATATCTTCGGAGATGACATCTTCGGCAGCTTCTTCGGAGGCGGCAGAAGAGGCGGCGGCAATGGCCGGTCCAGGGGAGTAAAGGGTAGCAACCTGCGGGTAAAGATCAAGCTGAACTATGAAGAGATCGCAAAAGGCGTTACCAAAAATATCAAGGTAAAGAAATATGTTCCCTGTACCACCTGCAGCGGCAGCGGAGCCAAAGATAAAGGCAGCATTCAGACCTGCTCCACCTGCGGCGGCAGCGGACAGGTACGGAGGGTCAGCAATACTTTCCTGGGACAGATGCAGACGGTTACCACCTGCCCGACCTGTAATGGAGAAGGCTCTCTCGTAACCGCCAAATGTACGTCCTGTAAAGGGGAAGGCCGGGTGTACGGTGAAGAGACCGTGACGATAGATATTCCTGCAGGGGTGCAGGAAGGTATGCAATTAAGCGTGGGTGGAAGAGGGAATGCCGGCGAAAGAGGCGGCGCTCCCGGTGACCTGATCATTCTTATCGAGGAAGAACAACACGCCGAATTACACCGCGATGGCCTCAATGTGGCCTATGAGCTCCATATCTCCTTCTCCGATGCCGTCTTCGGATTACAGGCAGAGGTGCCCACGATAGACGGAAAAGCAAAAATAAAAATACCGGCCGGCACGCAGAGCGGCAAAATATTCCGGTTGAAAGGAAAAGGTTTCCCGGGCGTGAATTCTTATGAAAGAGGCGATCAGCTGATCCACGTAAATGTCTGGACACCCCAGCACGTAAGCCCTGAGGAAAAATCGATCCTGGAAAAATTAAGCGACTCGCCTAATTTCCAGCCGAAACCGGATAAGAACGAACGTAGCTTCTTTGATAAGGTGAGGGAGATGTTCTCGTAACGGCCGCGAACGAATCGGCAACCACACGAAATGGCCGGGCGGCCGTTAGGAGAACCGAGCCGTCAGGCTCCATCAAACTATGGGCTCAGGCCGCTTCAGCGGCCGTAGGAACCTGGCAATCAGTTTTCTTCCTTCCTATGTCTTCTCTCCCGCCCGTAAATCTTCCGGGCCTTCTCGATCAGGCCGATAAATTCCTGTTGCATGCCGTCCTGCGGGTCACGGGATTTCTCCGCCATCTCGATGGCATCCTTCCAGCCGGCCTGGGCCATAAACCGGGACTTTTTCAACAATCCCCCGAACAAGGCGATCGAC
>DATJJD010000087.1:0-30599 GCA_035492545.1 Puia sp. | reverse complement strand
CGCATAATAGGCAGTTCCACGAAGAAAGTGGTCCCTTGACCGACGACGGTCTCAAACCATATCTTTCCCTTGGCCTGCTCTACAATGGTCTTGCTCATCGCCAGTCCCAGGCCCGTGCCGGAGGACTTCGTGGTAAAATTCGGGATGAAGATCTTGGACTGCATCTCCAGGGGGATGCCTTCTCCGTTATCGGTAACCTTTACAATGATAGACTCCTCATTTACTTCCTCGCTGACGCTGATCACTCGTTTGGACTGATTGGTACAGGCTTCGAGGGCGTTCTGCAACAAGTTGGTGAAGAGGCGGTTCAGCTGCGTTTTATCGGCAAACACCATGATACGTTGATGCACCGGCACCCATTTGAACAGCAGGTTCTCCGTGGTTTCATACAAAGAAACGAGGGAATACAGCATCTCATGCAAATCAAAGACTTCCTTTTTAGGGTTGCCGATATTGGCAAACTGGGAGAAATCCGAAGCGATCTTGGACAGGTGATCGATCTGCTCTACCAGCGTCTTGGCCACACTGGAAGCCATTTCCTTTACATTCACCGAATTATTGTCGATGGCCTTTTGAAGATATTGAATACTGAGCTTCATAGGCGTCAGCGGGTTCTTGATCTCATGGGCGACTTGCCGGGCCATCTCCCTCCAGGCCCCTTCCCGTTCGCTCTTTGCCAGGGCGATAGCACTCTCTTCCAGCTTCTTTACCATCTTATTGTATTCCTTTACCAGGCCCCCGATCTCATCATTCCTCTTCCACTGGATCTCCTCATTCGTCTTACCCAGGTTAACCTCCTGCATCTTTTTTGAGATCAGCAGGAAAGAAGAAGTAATACGGTTGGTCAGGAAAAGGGCTATCGTTCCCGCAATAAGGAAGATAAAGGCGTTCAGGGTAATGATGGTCACCAGGAAGTTCGAGATCTCCTCCTTCAGCTCATCCTGCGTGGTAAAAGAGGGGATATTCAAATACGCGTAGGCGTTGCCGCTGGCATCCCGCAGCGGCCGGTAAATGCTGACATAGGGTACCCCTCCTACCTGCTCATAGTGCGTAAACTGAATGGAATTCAGCTGATGCAGGTTATAATAGGCCAGGGGATGCATTTTTTTGCTGAGGATACCCTTGTTATAGACAAAGAGGTTGGATGAAACCTGTAGATTGCCATTCAGGTCATAAACATTGATATCCGTGCTGTGCACCTGGGCCACCTCTTCGATCATCTTCTGCAGTTCGCTCATGGCGCCCGGGTAATACAGTTTCCATTCATCCCCATAGATGACCTGTCCCGAGAGTTTGTTCTGCACTTCGCTGACCATGACCTGCATGGCCCTGCTGAGGCGGTCCTGGTTGTTACGGTCATACCGGTTGATAAAGAAGACGATGGTAGCCACCCCGATGACAAAAAAGGAGAAAAGACTGATAAAGATGATAGTCGTATGGATCTGGCTCCGGATATTCATCTGCCAGTAGGTCTTTAACTGGCTCCAGTGCATGCGTGACCAGATCAGCAGGGCCGCCAGCCGGAACAGGGCGACCAGGAACAGAAAGGCGCTGAACAGGTAGGCGAACAGCGTGATATCCTCGATGGCGGAGTTATCCCTTTTTACGACCACGACATAACTGTCGTCTGAGAACCGATGCCATAGCTCATCATAGACCTTCTTCCTCACATGTACAAAATCCGCCTTGGGGATCTGCTCGTCCGTAAGGTGCGTGGAAAAAGCATAGTCATTATTATCGCTGATCAGCTCCCGTTTGTTATAGATGGCATAGTATTCGGGCAGGTCCTCCCGTTTCTGACGGAACAGCTCCGGCACCAGGGCATTTGTCCCTTTATAGCTTTTCGGTACGGCGGTGATGAACAGATATCCCGTAATCTTCGACCTTCCGGCGCTATCCCCGATTATCGTCTTTTTGTAGAGATAGTGGTACTTGTCAAAGGACTCCTCATAGTACCTCAGATCCTGGATGCCGGTGGCCTTACCCCGTACGGTAAAGATCGTATTAAGGGTGTCATAGGAGACCGAGGGTTCGTTAAAGAGGGGTTTTTCGTCACCGTCATACGTAAAAAGACGGGTATCGAATTTATTCACATAGACGCTGAAATTCCGGTTGACCATGCTATCCTTCATGATCGCATTGGACACAGGGTCCTTGAAACGGGAAAAATTAATGGACAGGTAGTCATTGTCGATATAGCTGAATACAATGCTGAGCACCTTCTCGCTGGTAGGATCAGCCTGTTCAGACAACCGCTCTGCCATTCGCCGGCGGTTCTCCTCCTCTATTTTCCGGTTCTCAAAGAGGATGACGGCAGAGATGGACGTGGAAAAGATGAATAGCCAGAATAATACCTCGGAGACATTCAGCCGGAACCGAAGGTTGAAGAAAACCCGGCGCTGCATGAGCCACACATAGGCCAGCAACCATACCAAAACAAAAATATCCAGCTCTACCGCCGTGGTATTATGGACAAAGGTCAACACCAGCAGTCCCATCGTTGCAATAATGATATACAATACGATGGAAAGGGCGCGGATAAGATATCCCACCAACTGAAACAAAACCTGCGATAAAAAGAAATAACCAAGGGCCAATGCCGCCAACGCTATAAAACCGACAAAACTGTAATTATTCAGCAGGCTGAAGAAATTCAGGACATTAAAGGAGATCTTGGCGTCCGTCACCAGGGACTGTACGATATTGGCAAATTCGAAAGTAGTGACGACCAGGATTGCCAACCCCAGCAGGATCCATATCCAGTTCTTCCACTTGTGCTCCGACTCGGGGATCGTATACTCGGTGATCTCCCTTTTGATAAAGAGGATGATCCAGCAAAACAAAAAGGCATTGATGACCAGGTCCCCCAGGGAGCTCAGTATGAGACTGGAGCTGTATATCGTGGGATCGAACAGCTCGAACTGGCGGAGGTTGAACAGACCGGGAGAGGCATACACCATGATGCGGAGCAACAGGATCACCGATATCAGAAACCCTATTCCCACCGTTGCCCCCCATTTTTCCCGTATCGTATGGGCCACGTTATGGATAATGATCAGCACCAATAATACTCCGACCAGGAATACCAGCGGGATCACGGGGTTATGGGAAGGCGCATGATAACCAGGTTTTTTCTCCAGGTAGAAGAGGGTATTGCCAAAAGAGTTTTTTACAGGCAGATCCGTAGGGGCCGCAGCTATTCTTACCCGCTCTTCTGCGGAAGGGACGTCGGTGAATTCAGGGGTCAGATTGGTCGTGGTGATATAGTATTGCCAGCGCACGGGGATCAGCGCAATGGCCACCAGGAGTTTACCATCGCTGCTCCTCACCGTTTTCCGGATACAATCATATTGCCCGTTGCTGAGCTGTACGAAGCTATAGCCATCCGTTGCGCTCAACAAGGCAGGGGTGGGTAGTGACCGCTGGTCGCTCCAGAATTTCAACGCCGCTGGTTCTCCCGTTGAATCCGCCTCATAGAGAAATAGTCCGTATTTCTTATCTATCAGGCTTCCCAGCTCGTCTTCGGTATATAACCGGCCGGACAGCCTGCTCAATAAAGCCGAGTCCCTGGTTAGTCTTTCGAAATCCTTTTCCCGGTCCTGTAAAGCCGATTGGATCGAATTACGCAGGACCCTGACCGAAGCGTCACCGTTAAAATATAGATTGAGAAAATATCCCGTCAGGAACAGCATAGAGGCAGCCAGAAAAAGATACCGGTTCCTGCGGAAAATATCAGTAAAAAAGGACTTCAATCCCGTTGGTTTTGCTTTTTAATTTTGTCATCCAGACAAGCCTGTTCCCTTGTCTTGGTTTTGCCAGGCTGCGCTTTCTGAAATGTAGCGCATCTCTGGCAAAAGGCTAATGATGGTCCTTCGGACTAGGCCCTTCCAGGTCCTTTATGTAATCCCAGATCCCATCCATTTCTTCCAGGGTCATGTCGGCCAGGGATCTGCCTCTTGACAAAGCTTCCTCCTCCATCCGGGTAAATCGACCAATGAACTTCCTGTTTGCTTTTTCCAGGGAATTCTCAGCATCTATCTGCAAAAACCGTGCATAATTGACCAGGGAGAAGGAAAGGTCTCCAAACTCCTCCTCGATCTTTGCCGGATCATTCAACGAAATGGCTTCGCGTAATTCGTCCATTTCTTCCTTCACCTTATCCCAGACCTGCTCGGCATGATCCCACTCAAAACCCACTTTCCCCGCCTTTTCCTGTAGCCGGGTCGCTTTTACCGTCGCCGGCAGGGATAGCGGCACGCCCCCCAGGACGGATTTCTTCCCCTCCTTTAACTTCAGCCTTTCCCAGTTCTTTTTAACATCTTCTTCATTGGTAACGGTCACCAGGCCCTCTTCTTTGGAGGTATCCCCATAGATATGCGGGTGCCGGCTGATCAGTTTATCACAGATGCCATTGATCACATCTTCCAGGGTGAACTGCCCCTGCTCCCTGCCTATCCGGGCATAAAAGACTATGTGAAGCAGCAGATCCCCCAGTTCCTCCCGGATCCCCTTCCAATCCTCGTTCGTAATAGCGTCAGCCAGTTCGTACAATTCTTCGATGGTCAGGGGACGAAGGGTCTGAACAGTTTGCTTGCGATCCCAAGGGCATTTCTCCCTTAACTCGTCCATAATCTCCACCAGTCGCTGGAAAGAGGAGCTAATGTCATTCATAAAAAATTATTTTAACGCTATATGGTAATAGCGGAGATCAACACGAACAGGACCAGCAGGATCGTATTCACGATAAATGCCAGCATACAGGTGATAAAATACTTGAGAAAGGTCTTTCCTCTCCCCTGCCGGTAGAATCCCCGCATCGCTTTGTACAGGTAGATCATCATGTACAGAATGAGCACAAAGATCAGGATTTGAGACAGAATGGTGAACCAGGTCAGCCCCACCACCGAATATAATTTTTGCAGGAGCACGACAGCCAGGGTCAGAATAAAGGTGGCACAGTAGACATGAATAGAAAAAATGCCGTGGTCCACGTAATAATATTTTTTGTGCCGGAAGTATAAAATATTAAGGATCAGGGCAAAGAAAGGCAACGAAAAAAACAGGATCTTGGGGAAGGAGTGTAGCATGTTCTCGGTAAAATGTTCGAAATACCTGCGTTTGTCCCGGTGGTATTCTAAATTGATCTCTATGAACCTGCGGGTCATGACCCTGGTTAACCAGCCGTCGCGGAGACTGTCCGGCAAGGTCCTTTGTAGCGAGTCATAGTATTCGACGGAATGGTATTGGCTCACGAGGATCCCGAAGATGGTGGTCTGGCCGGTGGTGTCGGAGATCTTCTCCCTGGTGATGTCCCCGGCGACTGTCTTGATGGAATCCCTCAGATGCGATGAAATCCCATGATACCGGTATCCGGCCGTCGTGTCGCCTGCCTTGCCGCTGCTGTCCGTCAGTGCCTGGGCCAACAATAACTTCCTCTCGCCTTTCGTGAATCTCCGGGCCGTGGTATCTCCATAGGTACTCTTGATGATCGCAATCTCCAGCCCCAGCTTTTTCGCATTTTCCGCCAATTCTTTCCGGTCATCCGCATCATCCTCCGTTTTCAGGTCTTTTTCATATCTCTCCTTTATTTTCTCCAGCTCAGCTACTCCTTTTCGCACGTCGCTGTCAGGGGGTGTCACATTCATGTTCACCATATCGGAGGGCCGCTTGAGAGAGAAAAGGATCAGGAAAAAGATGGCCGAGGTAAAGACATACATCCGGATAGGGTTGAGATAGCTGGCCCGGCGCCCGGCCATGTATTCGGCGGACAAAAACCCCGGTTTCCGCATAAGGTACTTTACCGTACTGAAGAATTTGCCGTCAAAATGGGTAATATCGTTGAAAAAATGCTGGATCAGGTGCCAAACCGTCTCTTTTGGCTCCAGGTTTTCCTGCCCGCAAACATGACAATACCGCCCGATCAGGGCGGTATGGCAGTTCAAACATATTTTTTCTTTTCTTTCCTTTAAATGCGACACTGGGAAAATTTTAACTAAAATAAGGAACTTAACGAGGTCTGCATGTATTAAAAAAGGGATTTTTTCGTTTCTCCCATTGAATTCTAAATTTGCTTCCAAAAAATGAAGTTATTCACCGGATCCCTTCTATTAGTCGTGTTTACCCAGGTGTGCCAAGCTCAATACTATTACAAGGACCTGGTCGTGACAAAACAGACCGCCGGGCAATGGCAGCAGTATAAGGACAACAAGATAAAAACTGTCAAACTGCAGAGCTTCGAGAGCGACGGCCAGCCTTCAGAGGGGTTTGTATGCGACCAGGAGGTGACCGGAGATTTTTCCCGTATTACCACCCATACCCGTTCCGTCGGCACCACTGACTCCTGGATACTGGCTACTTATTCCCCTGCGGGCCTCCCGGTAAAGATCGAAGATACCAGCGATACCTACCGGAGTCTTTCTGAATATCAGTATGACCCGGCAGGACATATAACAATGATTACTAATACCTCTCTTGAGACCGACAATCACCTGAAAGACGTAGAGCAGCATATCTGGCATTATGATGCTCAGGGCCGGCCTTCCGGTATGCTAAAGATCAAAAACAGCAATGATACCACCTATGTCCGGTTTGTGCTGGATGAAAAAGGCAATGTGGGGGAAGAAAGGGCCCGACGCAACCAAACCGAGCTGCCGGCCGTATACTATTACTATGATTCGGACAACCGGCTTACCGATATTGTGCGATATAATGCAAAAGCACAGCGACTCCTGCCGACCACTGTTCTCGAATATGGCGCAGGGGATAAGCCGGCCTCCATGCTGGTCGTACCCGAAGGCAGCAATGACTACCAGAAATGGGTCTACGAGTATAATGACAAAGGGCTGAAAATAAAAGAAGCCTGTTTTAACAAAAAAAGGGAGCTGCTGGGCAGGATCGAATATAGCTATAACTAAATCTCAGCCGGTAGTTAGAACTATCTGGCTTTCAAAAATAACGTATGCGCATTTTACTTAGTCTTTTACTCGTTTTTGCCAGTGCCCTTGCCTGGGCCCAGGACCTCGATTTCCCGGATTATCGCAATAAGAAAGACAATTTCATCAAGATCAATGATAAAGATATCCGGGCCGACGTAGCTTCTTTTGCCCTGGCCGCCGTCGATGAGAGCATTGGCAAGGCTCAGCTCAGGACAGTGCCTATTAAGGATTATGGCCCTTCCTTCATGACTTTTTCAGACGACAATATCCAGGTGACGATACGGACAGGCAATTTTAACCCGGGCAAACACAAGCTGATGTTTAGCGAAAAACACCTGGTACGCATCGATAACAAGCCCTATTACGGGGGTAATTACGGAGAGCCACCCCATACTACCATAGAAGCGGTGACTGTCCTGGTGGGTAAAGATACCGTCGCCATTCCAGCCACCGCCTTTTTCGATCTGTATGATCCGAAATTCAGTTTTAACCAATCCGGCTCTACCCGTACCCGCAATGCTGTCTATCTGTCCAATGACAAGCATACTTTTTACATCTACATGCTCAACATCGAGAATGGCGGCACGGAGTACACCTGGGTCATCCGGGACAAACAATACGTCCGGAGGGTGGTAGATTATGGATTTTTAAAATAGATCACAGCGCGGTCCTTTCCTTTCTCACCATGTCTCCTTTGCTGTTAAAGAACAGGAGCCAGTCTTCCCTGAACGCGTCCGCATGATCGGAATCCAGCAGCGTGCTGTTATTCACATGCAATACATACAAAGGCTGCTCCGGCGTGTCGATCTTCTTCATATCCACTACATACCAGTTATAAAACCCGCTGGCCTTCCATCCTGACTTTACACTATCCGGAAGGTCCTTCGTCCATATTATAGGGGCTTCCGTTCCCTGCCAGGCTCCCTCCGGAGAATAATAAGCGAAGTATTTCTTTCCGTCCAGGGAAAATTTTGCAATATATCCCTGTTTGCGCTCCTCCCATTTCTTCAGCTTTCCATCCGGGAATTGGGTGGAAAACGCTTTTACCACTACCGTGGGAGGGATGGTCTTACCGGCACTTTGTGCCACTATGGTCTGAAACAAGATCGCCGTAGCGACTAAGAAAATACTTTTTTTCATTTTTTTACTTTTTAATATGATCAAATAGGGTTCTATTTCACTGCCACCCCTTCTTTCATTTCGTCATTGGCATTCACGATCAGTTCATCACCCGGTTGCAAAGCGCCTGTTACCTCGACCCTGTCCGCTGTCTCATTGCCGGTAGCCACATCGACCCTTACGGCCTTGCCATCTTTTACCGACCAAACGTATCTCCGTTCCGTTGAAGTGATAACCGCGGACCGGGGTACCGAGAAAGCCTCGGGATTTCCTTTCGAATGGAAAAAAATATCCGCATACATGCCCGGGGCCAGTTTGCCATCCCGGTTGTAAACATCCAGTTCCATCCTTTCTGCGCGATACTGGCTATTGACCACATTAGATCGCCGGTTAACCCGGCCCGTCATTTTCTTTCCGGGAAAGGCGCTGAGATAGAAAGTCACGGTATCCTTGTCCTGCAGGTTAGCCGCGATGCCTTCCGGGATATCTACCTGTAGACGCAACCGTTGCACCTGCCGGAGGTCCAGCATGGGCTTGTTATCTTTTCCTTCGGCGCTGACCAGGGCGCCGGGATGGACATTCCTTTCGGAGATCACTCCGTCGAAGGGCGCGGTGACCCTTAAATAGCCCAGGATGGTCTGTTGCATCTGCCAGTTGGCTTTCTCCGCATTGCACAGGGTGCTGTCAGCCTCCTCCTTTGCTTTGGCGGAAGCCAGCCCCATGGGAGAGACGGCCCCGGGAGTCAGAGCGGCCTGTGCCATCCGCTCATAGTTCTCCCGGCTGATGGTATAATCAAGTTTAGAGCGGGCATATCTCTCCTTGGCCTGCATGCTGGCCTGTTCCATTTCCGGGGCCTCCAGTTCCATCAATAACTGGCCTTTCCTGACATGGGCCCCCACATCTACCCATACCTGCTTCACATAGCCGTTGACTTTGGGAAAAATGTTTACTTCCTCGTAAGCGGCTAGCTGCGCCGGCAATTTTACCAGTTGGTCCAGGCCGGTGGACTTCTCAACCCTTGCCAGTTGATAATGGGGGGCTGTCCCTGCGGACGCGTTGCCAGCAGCCTCTGATCTATGGCCGCAGCCCCATCCTGTCAGGATTATGACCAGGCTGAACAGGCTCGTCGATAAATAATTGATCTTCTTCATACTGTTTTATTTAGATTTATTCTTCTTCCGGTAATAAAGAGACGTCGTTAAAAGATGTGCGCTGCCGGATCCATCCGTATACCAGCGGCACAATGAACAAGGCGGCGAACGTAGAGGCCGCCAGTCCCCCGATGACGGCACGACCCAAGGGAGCAGACTGGTCTCCTGCCTCGCCGAGCCCGCTGGCCATGGGAATCATGCCCGCTATCATCGCCAGGCTGGTCATCAGAATGGGCCGCAGACGGATACTGGCCGCTACGGAAGCCGCTCTGAAAGGATCCCGGTATTCCAGGCACAACGACTCCGCATTGGTCACGATCAGGATCGCGTTAGCCACCGATACTCCTACCGACATGATGATCCCCATATAGGATTGCAGGTTGAGTGTCGACCCTGTAACCAGCAATAGCAGCATCGAGCCCAGCAATACCGCGGGGATGGTCGCCAGCACTGCAATGGACAGGCCCAACGATTGGTAATTGGCCGCCAGGATTAGCAGGATGACCACTATAGCTACGAGTAGTCCACCCTGTAAAGAGCCCAGTGTCTCCGTAAGCAGGGAAGACATGCCTTTTATCTCCGCCACCAGCCCTTTGGGAGGTGTCCCCATTTCATCCATGGCTTTTTGTACCGCTGTAGTCGCTGCACCCAGGTCTTTTTTATAGATATTGGCGCTAACGGTGACAAAGCGGCGGGGACCTGACCGGTCATACTCACCCGGTAAGGAATCCACCGTGATATCGGCTACATCGGATAATAAGGGCCGCATTTTTCCTGGCACCACCGGAATCGACTTCAACTGATCCAGGGAATTCATGATATATTCCGGGATTTGTATCTGTGCATTGTAGGTATACTGTTTCGTATCATCCAGCCAGAGGTTTTTTAAGGTATACCGGCTGCTGGCAGTGGCATCGGAAATGCTCTTGGAGACATTGTCAATGCTAAGCCCCATCTGGGCCAGTTTCTGCCGGTCCATCCTTATCATCAGCGTAGGCAGTTTCAGCGGTTGGGCAATCTGTACATCACGCAGAAAAGGAATGGTCTTCAACTTATCCACCAGCCTGTTTGAATAGGTTTCTATATCCTTGATGTTCTTCGCCGCCACCCTTACTTCCACCGGCGTGGCAGCTCCCTGGGCCATCAGTTTCTCTGTCAACTCAATGGGTTCGAAGGAGAGGCGGACCGAAGGATATTTCTGCCCGATCGCCTGCCGGATCCTGTCCTTCAACCCGTCCATATCCGTTTTGTAATCCTCGTCCAACTGCACCTGCAATACAGCCTCATGGCTGCCGCTGTTGAATACGTACAGGTTACTATGGCCATAGTTGGGGGACACCGTACCCACAAAGGCGGAAGAGATGGCGACATGTCCGTCCACCGAATAGCTGATCAGGTCCAGGATATCTTTTACTGCCCGCTCTGTTATCTCCAGGCGGGTGCCATCGGGCTCCCGGACGCGCAACTGCAATTGGCCGGCATTGGATTTGGGCAGCATATCCTTACCGATAATATCCAGGCATAGCGCTACGGCGCCCAGGGCCAGCACCAGGTAGGCGATGACGATGGGCTTGCGCCGGGGCATCCATCTGTTCAGCCGTTGGAGCAGGTTCACCTTCAGCCGCTGGAAGAAGCCGTTATCTTCACTGTGCTGGCCATCCTCCCGGTTGTGCGCTTCCACTTCCTTTACCTCGGCCTCATCTAAAGCCAGCCCCGCATGTGCGTGTAGTCCCTTATGATGGTATTGGAACATCTCTTCCTTTAACAGCCAGTTGGCGATGATAGGCACCAGGGTCTGGGCGGCCACGTAAGAGATGATCATCGCGAAGCCGATGGATAAGGAAAGGGGGAGGAACATGGCTTTGGGTACTCCATTCATGACGAAGGAAGGGGCAAAGACCGCCAGGATACACAACAGGATCAACAGGAGGGGAAAAGAGATCTCCGTACAGGCATCGAGGATGGCCTTTTTCTTTGTTTTGACCATCTCCAGGTGCTGATGGATATTCTCGATAGTCACCGTCGCCTGGTCTACGAGAATGCCGATCGCCAGGGCAAGCCCGCTGAGCGTCATAATGTTGATGGTCTGTCCCGCCAGTTGCAGACACAGCACGGTCGTCAGTACAGCCACCGGGATGGTGATGATCACTACCAGGCTGCTGCGCCAGTCCCGAAGAAAGAGCAATACCATTAACCCGGTCAGAATAGCGCCGAGAATGCCCTCCGTCATAAGGCTTTTCGCGGCATTCATTACAAACACGCTCTGGTCAAATTCATAACTCACCATTACATCATCCGGCAGAAGGCTCTGCATTTCCGGGATCTCCTTGCGAAGGTCCTGTACAACATTCCAGGTGGAGGCCCCTGCCGTCTTCACAATGGGAAAATAGACAGATCGTTTGCCATTCACCAGCGCATAGTCCACCACAATATCGGCGGCGTCTTCCACTTTCGCTATATCTTTTGCCGTGACACTGTTGATACCATTGTTGACAATAGGAATATCCCCGAAGTCCTTTATTTTTTCTTCCTGGGAATTGACCGTGGACAGGTACATGATACTGTCGATCCGGACGTTGCCTGAGGGCGTCATAGAATTGTTCTTCCCCAGGGCTTCTACTACCTGTTCGGGAGAAAGATTGAACTCCCTTAACTTCTGGGGGTCTACTTTCAGGATCACCGACCGGGCATTTGAGCCGAACGGAGGCGGAGCGGAAAGCCCGGCCACCTTGCCGAACAAGGGCCGGATCAGCGTGCCTGCCATATCGAAGATCTCGTTGAGCGACCGGGTCTTACTGCTGAACACCAGTTCTCCCACGGGAAGTGAGGAGGCATCGAACCGGACGACCTCCGGAGGAAGGGCGCCCGGCGGGAAGAAAGACATACAGCGGTTCACTTGTATGGCCACCTCCGCGGATGCTTCCGCCATATCTGTTCCTTCATAAAAGTTTAATTTGATCAGGGTAAGTCCCTGTGTATTCTTACATTCGATATTTTTGACGCCGTCGATATACAGGAAGTGGTCCTGCATACGGGTGGAGAAGAACCCTTCCATCTGTTTGGCCGACATCCCCCCGTACTGTTGGATAACATAGATGGTGGGTAGATTCAGTTTGGGAAAAATATCGATAGGTATCGTCCTGACGGCCATTACCGAGAACAACAAAAGCCCCACGAAGATCACCAGGATGGTGATTGGCCTTTTTAGTGCTGTACGTACCATGCTGATTATTTTAGGGTTTGAATGAATTGATCCAGGTTACCAGTGGTTGCCGCCTTGTCCAGGCTGGCCGTATACCAGTCGCTAAGGGTTTCGATGTAAGCAGACTGGGATTGGTACAACACAAAGGAGGCATTGACAAGGTCCACCAGATTGATCATGCCGGCCTTGTATTGAGCCAGCTTCTGATTATAGGCATCTGTCGCGGCCTGCAACTGGACCGGCAGTTCCGCCAGGTTCTTTAACGCCGCCTTTATCGTTTCGCCTGCCTGGATGGCTTCGCTGCGGAGGGATAACACTTGCTGCTGCAAGGCGTGATCCGCCGCATCTGCCTGGTAACCGGCAACCGTGAGCCGATCTTTCTTACGCACTCCATTAAAGAGGTCATACGTAATTCCTATCCCTGCCGTATAATTCAGGCGCTGATAACCCATCCCCTCACCCAGGGACTTATAGTCATTGCTATACTGAATGCTGGACCCCCTGGCCCACCCCCCTGCGCCCAATATTATTTTGGGCAGGTAGCTTTTCCGGATCAATTCCTGTTCTGCACGGTATTGCAGTTGTTGCCTGGCATAATAATCAGCCAGCGGATTGTTAAGAGAGTCTCCCCGTATTCCATCCAGTACCGGCTCCTCCCAGGTATGCCAGCTCGTATCCAACCGGATCTGCGGGCTGTCGATGCCCGTCAGGAAAGCCAACTGCTGTTGCAGGCGGAGCAAGGTACCCATCGCCTGGTTGTATTTTACCCGGGTCTGCGACAATCCCGCCTTAGCCAGCGATGAATCCACTCCGGCATTGATACCGGTGCGGGTCAGCGCCACGCTGATCGTATACATGGACTGATAGCGGCGTATGTCTTCTTCATCCACCGTCAGTTGACTACGGCTCTTAAGGATCTCAAAATAGACTTTGCCGATCTGCCATTTCACCAGGTACAGTTCTTTGGAAAGATCAGCCTTCGATAAACCGGCAAAAGCTTTGGCATTATTGACCTTTGCGCCACGCAATCCAAAATTCACCAGCTCATATTCCCCGTAGACCGAAGCAATATTGCTGGTAGCAGGTTGGTAATTATTGGCAGCAGTGACACCACCGGATATATTATGCATCAGGCCGGCCATGGGCAGAAAGGTCCCGGACAGGTCGTTATCCGTCCCGATGGACAGCTCTTCTACTACATTTACTTTGGGCAAGAAGGCATGGCGCGCCTCTGTAATTCCCGCTTCTGCACTACTGACGAGGGCACGTTTTTGTAACAAGACAGGCAGATGACGGCTGGCGGAGTCTACCAGGTCTGCCAATGAATAAACAGGATTCTTCTGTGCCAATACAGGAATGGCCGACATCATAAGCATAGCTATCCTTATGACAATGCCGGCTGTTCTTTTGCACGAAACAGCCATAATAAAGAATATTTAAGATGAGGAATGCCTAAACGATAGGCAGCAATCGAAAGGGTTAGGCGCAGGGAGGTCCCCTGAGAGAGGTTATAGTGGGATCAAAAGACTTGATGGCCTGATCACAGACAGTATATTTTCTGCGGATGTCAGCATAGGTCAGCAAGGCCTGTAAAGGAGAGAAAGACGTTACCTGAAAAGGGTATTTTCCCTGATAACGTTTGTCCAGGCTTAAATGGGATCTGTTGGAATGATTGGCCTTGAATACAAGAAGGTGCACCGCCTTACCGGGATGTTGTGGTTTTTCCGGACTATCGTGTGTCACCTTAGCAGCCGTAGCAGGCTGTCCGCCCCCATAAACATAGAAATTAGCAACGGCATAGAACCGGCCATTGATCTGCGCGGCAAAAAGGAACAGATAGACTGCCATCAGCAGGAATTTGACGGTCCGATTCTTATATTTTCTTTTTACCAGGGTCATAAAACAGACCCCTAAGATAGTAAAAAAACCAGTATAAGCAGGAAGCCACCCGAAAGAGCAGCTCCCCGCTTATCATTTATATCTTGTCTGTCTTTATCAGTTCTCCCTCAGCCGTGAAATATAAAACATGGTCTTCCCTGAAGGCGTCATATTTATCGGAGCTGAGCGTGGTGCCATTGTTCACATGCAGCACATAAAGAGGCCGCTCGGGAGTTTCGATCTTTTTGATATTGTGTACATACCAGCCGGCATAACCACTATTGATCCAGCCTGTCTGCACATTGCCCGGTAAATGCCGGGTCCATTTTACACGGGACTCCGTTCCCTTCCATTTACCTTCATGGGAATAGTAGGCAAAATATTTCTTCCCGTCGCGGGTGAATTTGGCAATATATCCTTCATTGCGGGCCTCCCATTTTTTCAATTCCCCATCCGGAAATTTCATGGAATGGGCTTTTATCACTTCTTTCGGAACTGGCTTGTTCTCTTCTTTCTGGGCCATAACTGTCTGCGAAAGTATCATCGATGCGATAGCTACAAATAAAGTCTTCATTCTTTAATTTTTAAGAATTATTCAAATAAGATCAGATTCAAACGTTGAGTAACCTAGACTAGGAAAGAGGGGGGACCCCGGAGAGAAGGCAGCATGCGGCCGGCAAGCAACAGGGCCTGGTCCGCATTATGGAAGATTGGATGAACCCGTACCCGGCAGAGGGGCGCCGTTGTCTCTTCTTTATAGACCGGCAAATGTTCGGAGCCGAACAAGCTGGAGGAAGATACAACACGGGCAACAATTGATACAGGATCTTTAGCATCGGCGGAAGGATCGGCCGGCAAAAAGTACTGGCCATTCAGCTGAACCGCGAATAAAAAGAAGCAGATCACCCCCGTAAGGGAGGTCGTTGTCTTTCTGATATAGCTTCTTTTTAACGGTCTCATAATAAAGGCTAATAAAGTATAAAAATACACCTTCATTCTTTAAAGAAAACTTAATTCCGAGCGTTTTATTGATTAAATTGGCAGGGCTTTTTTTTACCCGGAGCCTTAACCCCCAAACGGCCCTTTTATGGAAAATATTCTATACCCCCCTTCTCCTCTCAACACGGCATCGGGCAAACTCAGCGTTTCGCCCCTCTTCCGGCAGCAGGTGAGTAAGGTAATGGGATCCATCTTTTTGTTCATCGCGGTCTATCTGCTGCTGGTCCTGGCGGCTATTGGGCTGGCTATAGCTTGCTTTTACGTGGGGATCTGGATCATCCTCGCCATGCCCAGGTTTATCACCCTGCTGATCGGCCTAGGGCTCATGGGAGTGGGTATCTCCGTGATCGCATTCCTGGTAAAATTCATCTTTGCCGTTTCCCAAGATGAAAATCCCGGCCGGGTAGAGGTCACCGAGCAGGAGCAACCGCAGCTATTTGCCTTTATTCGCCGCCTGACAAGGGAGACCAATACCCCTTTTCCGAAAAAGATTTATGTCTCCCCCGACGTCAATGCCTGCGTATTCTATAATTCCAGCTTCTGGAGTATGTTCCTGCCCGTGCGTAAGAACCTGGAGATCGGGCTTGGATTGGTCAACAGCATCAATATCAGTGAATTTAAGGCCGTTATGGCTCATGAATTCGGGCATTTCAGCCAACGAAGCATGAAACTGGGGAGTTTTACCTACAATGTCAACCGCGTTATTCATAATATGCTGTATGACAACAGCAGCTATACGGCCTTTTTAAGTTCCTGGGGTAATATTCACAGCTATCTACGGTTTTTTGTCGGCATTACCGTTAAGATCGCCCAGGGCATACAATGGGTGCTCAGGGGTATGTATACCATTATCAACAAAAGCTATATGAGCCTTAGCCGCGAAATGGAATTTCATGCCGATGCCGTCGCTGCCGGTATATCCGGAAGCAACAACCTGGTCAGCGCCCTCAGCAGGATCGAAGTAGCCGGGAATTGTTATGCCACTGCCCTGCGGGATGCGAACGACCGGTTGAAAGAAAATAAGGTTGCTCAAAATATTTTTACCAATCAGCTCACGGTTCTCCGGTCATTGGCCAGCGAGTATAAATTGCCATTACGACAGGGCTTGCCGGAGGTATCCTATCATTTTATTCAATCTTTCTCCCGGTCCAGGATCAACTATAAAAATCAATGGGCCAGCCATCCGACCCTGGAAGAAAGAAAAGCCAATCTGGACCGGTTGGCCATCGAGGTACCGGTCGATGATACCTCCGTCTGGCAGTTATTCAACCAGCCTCAGACCCTGCAGGAACAAATGACAGGTAACCTGTACAAATCGGTGGCCTTAAAAGATACTCCTGAGCAATATGATAACCAGGAATTTGAAACTTTTTATTCGGCTAAAAAGCAAACGTATGCCCTTCCTGCGGACTATAAGGGAGCCTATGATGCCCGTTATATAGACATCAGGGATTGGGACATCGCAACGTTAAGCGATCATGGAAGTTCCACCAGGACCCTGGAGGAATTATTCAATGAAGAAACCGGGCAGCTTCAATCTTCCATTACCAGTAATCAAAATGACCTGGAGATCGTAAAAGCCATCCGGGAAAAAAGGATAGACGTGACCAGCTTTGATTTTGATGGGGACAAATATTCCCGGAAAGACTGCGACGCCGTTATCGCCCGGCTGGAAAAGGAAATTGCCGAACAAATAGCCACCCAGCAATCGGCAGACAAAGAAGCCTTTCTCTTCTTTCTGCAACAGCCTGGCAGGAAAGAGGCCGTAAAAGCCAACTACCTCTCCTACCAGGCCGTCTCCAACCGAAATGAGGAATATGTGGCCCTGGTCAATAAAACCCTGCAGACCATCCACCCTTTTTATGCCGGCGGCATAAGCCTGGACGAGGTCAGCGCCATCATAAGTTCCCTGAAAGTAACCTACGAGCCGGCCCTGAAAAAAGCCTACCGGGAATTAATAGATTCCGGCGTCATCACACCCGAAGACAATAAAGAGCTGTATGACGATATCGTGGCTTTTTCCGGGAAGAATTATGCCTACTTTATCAGCCAGCAGTTCCAGAACCACGAATTGGACGAATTAAGCGGGCTGGCCATCAAGGCCGCCGAAGCTTTTAACAAATATAAATTTACCTGTTACAAGAAAATGCTGATAGAGCAGCTGGGCTAGTTTACTTCCAGTTGATCCTTTGAAGGCAGCTTCCGGAACGGGGTATGCGGTTCTGCCTGATACCAGAAAACAACGGAAGCGATGTCGTCCTGTAACGGGAGATAACGGCCCTCACTCCTCCATCCCAGGGCCTGTATCGTCACTTTCAGGCTCTTTTCAAATCGGATCGGATCGGTGATATGCCAGCGATAGAGGCCAAAGCGCTGTGCTATATCATAATGTCCATCCCCTTTTATCACCTGTGGCAGACCGGAATAGGGTGTGGAGAATTCCGTATAGTGAGACTCCGATACACCCGCTGCATTTTTTGTTTGTGTATCGAAATCATAGGACCCGCAGAAATAGTCTTCCGTGCCCGTGCCGCAGATCGTCGGATAATCGGTGTCGCCATCCATATAAAATTTGATCTCTCCTTCCCCCCACCATCCATTGTTATGCACTCCCCAGGCCATATAGGTACCCACATACTGTCCTTTCCCTTTGATGCTGTCCACCAGCACATAATTTTCTTTATAAGGTAAGGGGTTCACTCTTCTGAACTGCGCGTGAAAGTATGCCGCATCGGAGGGGACCTCCGTCAGGATATAATCCACCTGGTAATACAGGGTCATGTCCTTCGAGTCAATATTTTCCATGGTGATGCGACACTTTTTCCGGAAAGGCATCGGCCAGTAGCAATTGAAGGCGCTGCCCGGATTGACACATATGGGCAGAGAACGTAATGGAGCGTATATCCCCCATCCCATCCCGAAGAAATCGCCCACGGGAGCTTCCACAGAAGGCGTCGTCTCATCATCCCAGTAGAACCGGAGGATGGAGGTTCTCCAGTTCCCGGTAGGCGTCATCCAGATATGCTGAATGGAACCGGAGCCATCGATCTCCGCGATGGTGAAAGTGGTTTTTGATTTGATCACCACGCTGGGGCTAAGCTTCCATCCGGTACCCAGGTCCCTGGCAGCGCTGGCGCCGGTGCCCGTCGTGGCTTTGCCTCCCTCTCCTTTCGCTCCGTTGAAATTCTCCGGGCTGATAGAACGTGTTTTGGCGTCGGAGAGCCGGAAGATATTGCCCAGATTAGCATCGATGCCATTGAACTTCGATGGTTGTTGTGCGATGGTATGCATCGTCAGAAAGAGGAGAGCCGGGATGGTGCAAGACAGGATCCATGATCTTTTCATAATGGCTGATTTAAGCGGATAAAATTAACTCAGCCCTAAGGTAAGACGTTATTGCTTATCATCAGCCACCCTGTTATGATCCACCCAATAAGCCAGCAGGATATAGATCCACTGAAATTGAGCTGCCCAGCCAACAGCCCTGACAGAGTCCGGAAGAGGCGAGAATAAACCGACTACGTGCCCGATAACCAGCAAGACTACCAGTAACCACAAACCCCATTTCCCTGCCGGACGTATGGCCCGGGTCTTTTTGTAATATAAGATCAGCCCGGTGACGAAGAGAGCCGCTTCCACCAACCCGGTCAGCAAGGGCCAATTCCATAAGCCCAGACCGACTTTTGGTGAATTCCCCGGGTACAGGGGTAGATCCGGCGCATGAACCACCAGGTCCAGCCCCCAATGGCTGAGCACACAGATAGCCAGCACCCCGGCAGTCCGAAGATCTTTTTTGATCATCCAATAGATCCCTCCGAAGCAAAGGCCTTCTATCGCAGCCATCAGCAGGCTATGCGTAAAGGGATAGTCTGTAAAATCGAAGGGGAACTTCGGATCACCCGGGCGTAATTCTACATGCTCTATATTTAATAATAACAGGATGGGCCAGAGAAGATCGGCAAATTGCACGGCAATGAAAAGAGTTCCGAGAGAAAGTTTGGGGGCATATTTCTTAGCACCTAATCCAAAACCAAAATGACCTATGACCATATATGCAATAATTAATAAGTACAGCGAAAATACCCCAACCCGGATTCTGTTTACTTGATCTATGGTAAGAATTCTCCCCTATAACTCTTCTCTATTAATATCTTTGTAATATGACTGAGTTGGAACAATATCTACATACCTATATGGGCATACCGGATGCTGACATGAAAAATCTGGTATCCTGCTTCCGCCAGGATACGCTGGAGAAAGGCGATTATTTCCTGAAAGCAGGAAGGGTCTGCCAAAAATTGAGCTTTCACCGATCCGGTCTCCTGAGAGTGTATGCCTCGCATGGCGAAAAGGAAATTACGCAATGGATCTCCTTTAAGGGCAATTTTATTACCGATCTGTCCGGGATCGTCTGTGATGAGCCAAGCCGTTTCACTATCCGGGCCTTGTCCCATTGTGAGTTGTATACCATCGATAAAAAGGATTACAACAATCTGTCCCGGGTCATCGACAAATGGCCATTGCTGGAAAGGAGGTTATTGACCCGTTGCTTTGGCTTCCTGGAAGCCAGGGTCTTTGCCCTGCTGTCCATGAGTGCGGAAGAGCGCTATAAATTCCTGTTTTCGCAAAATGAAGAATTATTTGTCCAGGTGCCGCTCAAATACCTGGCTTCCATGATGGGCATCACGCCGGAATCCCTTAGCCGGATCCGTAAGAAAATGGGAGCGGCCTAGTGGTCCCTGTAATATTGGGCTACTTCAAAAAACGCTTGTTTGGGGATCCAGGGCAGGTTGCGATAACCGGGTCTGCCGTTTCCCACGGCTCTCACGATTCCGTAGGATGCCATATCGAGATCGTATAGGGCACGTTCGTCATAGATATAATTGCCCATCGTAAAGGTGAACACAAAAGCAGCAAAGGCCTGCTCAGCCTCAAATATGTCTAATAACTCTCCCAGGTATTTTGCCTGAACGGCCTCATCCCGGACATAATCACCCTTTAGCGTAGGCCGGTCTTTCTTCCAATCCACAATGGCCCAACCCATAGCGCCTTTATCTTCTGCGCCTTTATAGGTGCAGCAGCCAAATTCCATGATGCTCACCGGCTTGACAAATTTTTTATAACTTTTTAACTCTTTAACATAGGTTGATCTATTATAGGAAGCGCGATAATGATCGATGCCGATGATATCAAACAGTCCCCAATCCACTTTTTCCCATGTACCCGATGCGTAGGTGATCTGGCCGTTAAACCGCTTCCTTATCTCGCGGACTGCCTCGGTTAAAAATTTATTTAGCAGGCTATTGTAGCGGCGACGGATTCCCATCATATTTTTAAGCATGCTGAGTGGGCCGAAAAGGTTTTTTATCCTCTCTTCCCCGGTCTCTCCCTTTACAAAATCGCTGGCAAACAAGGTCAGTTCACAACCTGCCACGAATATTATATGGGGAAATTCGGCTCTCAGCTTTTCGGCTGCCGCGGCGCTCTGAACGATATATCTAAAAACACTCTCATGGTTTTCATACTGCAGGGACGGCGAGAACCAGACAGTCAACCCTTCTTTCAGCGCTATTTCGGCCGCTTTGACCATCCTTTCCAGGTCGAATCCCGATATTCTGATGGCATTACAATAAAGTTCATTTTTAATAATCGCTATTTCCTTCGAAACGACCGCCAAATCGAATATTTCCCGCGTCACCCGGCCGGTCAGCGTCCTCGTCCCCGTATCATAGTTTATCCCCTTATAGATCATAGGCATTCTTTCTGTTGATCCTATCATATTTCATACCACTCAGGGTGTTATATCACATTAAATACCGCTAAAACACCTGTTTTTTTACGTAGCAGGTTCGATAATTTTAAGCGGCTTATTATTCCTAAACACCTAATACCATTCAAAATGAGAGTATTGTCCCTTGCATTTGCAGCCCTTTTCACCCTCGCGCAAACAACTCTGGCGCAAAATAAAGCAGAAATCCTTACCAATGCGAATGTCATAACCATGACGAAGGCCGGGCTGGGGAATATGATCATCATCTCCAAGATCGAATCCTCGACCTGCAAGTTCGATCTTTCCACTAACGGCCTCATCGATCTGAAAAAACAGGGGGTCGGTGACGATGTCGTAAAGAGCATGATGGACAAGAGCAGCGGTAAACCGGCCGTCGCCAAGAGTGATGCGGTTGCAGTCGGGGCTAAAAATGATGTCCCCAAACCGGCCGGTTTGGCCGGGCTTTCCGGGGTCGACCTCATCAACCATGTCTACACGTATAACAAAACAACACAGGCGGTAAAACCGCTGGAAAAGGCCGTGGCAGGTACGAGGACCAAACAGGGATTTTTCGGGGGCAGCATTCTTCTCCAGGTTGACGGCCTCCACTCCAGTCTCCGCCTGTCCCTGGAGGATGCCGGAAGTTTTGTCATCAATACGTCAGGCACTTCCAGTCCGGAAGTCGTGCTTTATCGTCTGAAGTCCGTAAAGGACCACCGCGAGGTGCCCAGCATGAAAGTCGGGTCTTTTACCGGGGTAAAAACCGGGGAAGATGTTATCAGCGTCGATATTATTAAGTTGAAAGAAGGCATTTACCAGATCACTCCGGGGAAGAAACTGGATAAGGGCGAATACTTCTTTACCGGCAAACCGGTTGCCGGGGCCAGTAGCATGGATGCCTATGCCTTTGGCGTGGATTAGACTCAACGCCCGGAACTATTCGACGGGCGACTGGTCATTCGACGGGATAAGGACCGTGCTCGAATAGGGTTGAATGATAGCCTTTGCTGCCTACTTCGATGGCCAACGGGCTCCGAAAGTCTTTTTCGGTACGCAGACAATGGAGAACGTGCTGAAAATCATACTTTGGCCGCCATTCCAGGTCCTTCATCGCCAGTTGATTGACATAGACCCGGTCAATATGAGGGAACAGGGTCCAATTTTGCATGGCGAACAAAGCCTCTGCCTCCGGGAATAACCGGGACACGACTTGCGGCGCATTGGCACGAAGTGAGGTCAGGTCCTCACGGGTGAATGGGGTCGTCGCGGAAATAATATAACGGCCAAAACCAAGGTGCGGAGCTTTTTCCATCGCCAGGAGATGTGCGCTTACAATGTCTTCTATGTCTACCCGGCGATAGAGCATTTCATTAGCCTGGGTGTTGGCGATGCCGTATTTTCCCCGGATAGCGGCATCGTCATCGGCTTCCGGAAAGAACCGGGAGGTACGTAACACGATCACCGGCAGACGATGTTTGCGGAAAAATAACTCACAGAGTCCCTCGGCCGCCACCTTCGTCACTCCATAGATATTCTTCGGAATGGGGATGACCTCCTCCGTTACCCAGGCCGCCGGTTCACCCGGGGCGGGTGTCAGCGCAGAGCCGAAGGCGCTGGTGGTGCTGGTGAAGATAAAAGATCCGACGCCGGCAGCGACGGCCTCTTCGAGAAGGACCAACGTACCGGTGAGATTGGTATCAATAAAATCCTGGTTGGTATGGGTGGCGACATGGGGTTTGTGCAGGGTCGCTGCGTGTATGACGGACTTTATGCCGCGCATATGCTGCCGGATAAAATCCCGGTCGCCGATGGAGCCGACGTAGTCAGTAAACGGCGAAGCCTTGATATCTATTCCCTTTGCCGGCCGGCCGGCGGTGCGAAGGGTCCGCATAAGGGCTTCGCCAAGGTGGCCGGCGCTGCCGGTGATAAGGATGGACATGATCGGTTAAAGCTGTTTTTAAAAACAAATATAGGAAGGCTGTCACCTTACGATTAATAAATTTGTTATAAACGGACATCGGTGTGTATCGAAATCGAACGATTTAGTTAGCCGAAGCCAATGAATTCATTGATTAATAATTAATTATAAAATGGCATTTGTTGTGTGTTGTATTACCAATTGCTCTTGTAGCTTTTCACTCAATTAAAGCATAATATGTTTTCAAGCTATTTCAAGGTCGCCTGGCGTAACATCACAAGGAACAAAGTGTATTCATTGATCAATATGATGGGGCTGGCCCTCGGAATGGCAGGTGCGATCCTGCTGTTCTTAAACATCCAGTACGGACTGAGCATCGACCAGTTCCATGAGAAAAAGACAACCATCTTCGAAGCCTATAACAAAGGCATCGTCTCCGGTCAACTGATATGCTGGAACGCAACAGCCCCACCACTCGCCGACGCCCTGAAAAAGGATTTCCCTGAAATAAAGAACATCGCAAGGGTAAGATACACCAACATGTTGTTACGCTATGCCGACAAAAAAACGCAGGAACAAGGCAGCATTACGGATGCCCCTTTCCTCAACATGTTTAGTTTTCCCCTGCTACAGGGAAATACAGCGACGGCCTTAGGCGACGCCAACTCCATCGTTATTACACAAAAGCTCGCGAAAAAACTGTTTGGCGGCGAGAACCCGATCAATAAAACGCTCACCACCCCATACGGCGACAACTTCACCGTCACCGGCGTGTTAAAAGATCTGCCGGGTAATACCCAGTTCAAATTCGACTATCTGCTGTCCTGGCAATATCTGGAGATCAAGGGACGAAGCGCCGGCACCTGGAACAACCAGAACTCGAATACATTTGTGGAGTTGGACCCGAACACGCAGATCGATGCGTTCAACAAAAAGATCGCCGATGTGGCCGCAAAAAGTAGTACGGCCCTGAACGGCCAGAAAATATTCCTTTACCCTCTTACCAAAGTATACCTTGAGAATAAGTTTATCAATGGAAAGCCGGATGGCGGCAATATCGATAACCTCCGCATGCTGGGTATGCTGGCAGGGATCATCCTGCTCATCGCCTGTATCAATTTCATGAACCTCAGCACCGCCCGCAGTGAGAAACGGGCCAAAGAAGTAGGGGTGCGCAAGGTGATCGGCGCCGCCCGGGGTTCCTTGCTCCTGCAGTTCATCGGGGAATCGGTGCTGATGGCGGTACTGGCCGGTATTGTCGCGTTTATACTGGCGGAGATCAGCCTTCCGGTCTTCAGTTCACTCATCCATGCGCAGTTGATGATACCCTGGACATCGCCCTCTTTCTGGGCCATGGCTCTGGGTTTTATCCTGTTGACGGGCTTGCTGGCAGGCAGTTATCCGGCTTTTTATTTGTCGTCTTTCCGGCCGGTAAGGGTACTCAAGGGGGCGGTAAAAAGCAGCAATACCCTGGTCACACCAAGAAAGATCCTGGTAGTCTTACAATTTGTTTGTTCGATCTTCCTGATCAATTTCACGGTCATCTTTCAAAAACAAATCCGCTACGGGCTCAACCGGGATATCGGTTTTGTTAAAGAGAATCTGGTTTTTCAAACACTCAATCGCGACCTGCGCAAAAACTACGTCGCCCTCAGGAATGAGCTGATCAATACCGGAACGGCCACCGCTGTGTGCATGTCAAGCACTACGGTCACCGACATCACCGCTGAAGAGTCGGGCCTCAAATGGTCAGGCATGGACCCCAAAGCAAATCCTGCCTTTGTACTGATGGAGGAAGGCGGCGATTTTATCCGGACCAATGGGCTGACATTGTTAGCAGGAAGAGACATCGATCTGGCCAGCTATTCGGCGGACACATTTTCCTGTGTAGTAAATGAGGCGACCGTAAAAGTTCTGGGATTTAAACAACCTGTCGGTTCGATTATCATGGATGAAGACGAACGCTGGAAGATCGTGGGTGTCGTAAAGGATTTTTTGATCGGCGAACCCGACCAGGCCAGCAAACCTGTACTGATCAAAGGAGGAAAAGGCAACGGCATCCTAACCATCCGGCTGAGCGGGAATCAATCTGGTTTTCAGACCGTACAACAGGCAGAGGCGATCGTAAAAAAATATAACCCCGATTACCTGACCGGGTTTCGTTTTGCGGATGAAGCCTATGCGGCAAAATTCGAGCAGTCCAAAAACACCGGCTCTCTGGTCAATATCTTCGCGTTCCTCGCGATCTTTGTCTCCTGCATGGGCCTCCTCGGGCTCTCGACCTATTTGGCGGAGAACCGGACCAAGGAGATCGGCATCCGCAAAGTCCTGGGGGCCTCCGTGGCCAATATCACTACCCTGTTGGCCCGAAGCTTTATCCAACTGATCCTGGTCTCCATCGTCATCGCCACGCCCCTGTCCTGGTTGTTCATGAACAACTTCCTAAGCCGGTTCTCCTATCGAACCAGCTTAAACGCCTGGGTCCTGGTCGCCGCCGGAACCGCGGCACTCGGGATCGCGCTCTTTACGATTGCCTTTCAAACCGTCCGGGCGGCTGTGGCCAACCCGGTGAAGAGCTTGAGAGCGGAATAGACCCTGGACTACTGCTCAAATGATATTCAGGTGCCGGCCATAACTTCACTCAAAAGCAGGAGCCAGTAATTTGGCAAATATCGCAGAGAAAAGAGAGGAAAAAGGCAGTGCCTAAAAACGAGGAAACCCGCTACTAGAGCGGGTTTTACCTGTGTACCCGGGACGGGAGTTGAACCCGTACTTCCGTTGCGGGAAACTGGATTTTAAGTCCAGCGCGTCTACCAATTCCGCCACCCAGGTAGGCGCCTTCGACGAAAACGCTAAAACTAAAAATTCCACCTGCAAAGTCAATTCGACTCGCGGATGGAACTTTGAGCGGAAGACGAGGCTCGAACCCGCGACCTCAACCTTGGCAAGGTTGCGCTCTACCAACTGAGCTACTTCCGCATTATTAATAATACCTAAGAACTATCAATTACCCCTACTTCTCATCCCCTTTCTCTTCTTGTATTTTTAATGGGGTTGCAAAAATAAGGAATGTATAATTCCCGAAAAAATTTTTTGTCTTTTTTACTTATACTGAGGTGTATACAGGGTGTTAGCCGGTACATTCACTTCCGGTTTACCCTTATAGCGATGTGTATACAATCCGTAGCAGCCGCCGACGATCAGGGCTACCATACAAAATACCTGCAAATAAAACAGGAAAACGGAAGAATTTACCCAGCTATAAGCAATGTCTTTCAATTTGGGGTCTCTAACTTCTTGATCTTGATCCATAACTATTTAATTGCTAGGCAAAAATAATGGTTTGCCTGAAAAAATCAGCTTTTGTCCTTCATTATTTCCCTAAAAGTTTTTCTCCCTGCTATAAAATACTGCCAGATGATGCTGCGGGAATACCACCCGGAGAGGGTTCCATGCCTTTTTAGGGGAAATACACTTTGCTTCCGCTTGAATAACAACCACTTAATAAAAGCAAGATGGGCTTCCAGGATGGCTACAAAATAGATACCCTCCCCTGCAAACAGCGATTTCCAGGCCGAGATGCTATCCAAAAAGAATCGCATGGGCATCTTCCAGAGCAGCTGCCCCGTCGGCAGGTTCTTGGCCAGCATAATGAGGTTATTCCGGAAGTTGAGGAAGACCTTTCTTTCATTACCTTTTGGAAGGGTGCCGCCCCCCAGGTGATAGACCACGGAAGTTGGACAGGTATATACTTTGTACCCTGCCAGCTGGATGCGCCAGCAGAGGTCGATCTCTTCCTGGTGGGCGAAAAAATAGCGGTCCAGGCCACCCAGTTCATGATAAAGGCGGGCCCGCACGAAAAGGGCTGCCCCGCTGGCCCAGAAGATGGGCTCGATGGTATCATATTGTCCCTCATCTTTTTCACAGACATCAAAGATCCGTCCTTTGGCAAAAGGATATCCGTAGTGATCCAGCCAGCCCCCTGCTGCCCCGGCATATTCAAACAGCTCTTTGTTCGTGTACATGCGGAGTTTGGGCTGGCAGGCTCCGATGGAGGGATTTTTTTCCATCAGGTCCAATATAGGCTCTATCCAGCCCGGCTCTACTTCCACATCGGAGTTGAGCAGCACATAATAGTCGCTCTGTACTTGTTTCAGCGCCTCATTATATCCCCCGGCAAACCCATAGTTCCGGTCGAGGGAGATCACCCGCAGCTGGGGGTAGCTCTCCTTTAGAAAAGGAACCGAGTCATCGGTCGAAGCGTTGTCGGCCACGATGACCTCTTTAAAAGGGCAGGTACTGGCCATTACAGAAGGGAGAAATGTTTCCAGGTGCTTACGTCCGTTCCAGTTCAAGATAACAATGGCTATTGTTGGCACTTCACGCTATTGGTTAATAAATAAAGCCCAAAAATAAGGGAATAGGGATTTAGTGGAGTGGTTTTTATAAATTCGGTCTATGATTCGATCATTGCTCAACTGGCGATCGTTATTGGCCCTTATTGCCATTGTAATTGTAAGCGCTACGATCTTCTACTCGCAATTCCTGGCTAAAAAGATAGCAGGGGAAGAACGGCAAAAAGTAGCTATGTGGGTAGCCGCCAGCGAATCGATCCTTAAGAACCCCGGAATGGACCTCACCCTCCCGAACCTCATCCGCAACGGGCAGCAGTCCATTCCCATTATCGAGACCAATGAGGCAGACAGCATCACAGGCTATATCAACCTGGATTCCACCCTGGCTTCCACCGACAAGGACTATCTCTACCGGAAGCTTAAAAAATTCAGGTCAGAGAACGCTCCGTTGGAAGCTAAGCTTAGCGATACCCCTTACATCGCCAACCGCTATTATTATGGACATACTTCCCTATTGGACCAGGTAAGATATTATCCCCTGGTGCAGTTGTGTATCGTCGC
Organism: Puia sp.; assembly: GCA_035492545.1. Lineage (GTDB taxonomy): Bacteria > Bacteroidota > Bacteroidia > Chitinophagales > Chitinophagaceae > Puia. The sequence goes on along the minus strand of DATJJD010000087.1, from coordinate 2,711 downwards.
CCTTTTTATCTTCTTCACCCTCTATTCCATTACGATCCGTAATAAAGCTACGCAAAACCAGCTCTGGGCGGGCATGGCCAAGGAGACGGCCCACCAGCTGGGCACCCCGGTATCTTCCCTGGAAGGCTGGGTGGAAATGTTGAAAGAAAGCAATACCGATGCCCGGACCGTCCAGGAAATACAAAAAGATGTCGACAGGCTGAAGCTGGTATCCGACCGGTTTGGGAAGATAGGCAGCAAACCGCAGCTGGAAGAGAAAGACCTGATCGGGCAGATCCGGAATATGGTGGAATATATAAAGAAAAGGGCCGCGGGGAAAGTACAGTTCAGTCTGCAGCCCCCCGCCGGCCAGGAAAAGCTGTTGGTGCCTATTTCGGGACCGCTATTCGACTGGGTGATCGAGAACCTGTTAAAGAATGCCCTGGACGCCATGGATGGAAAAGGAGCTATCACCGTTGCTATCCAGGAATCCGAAAAAGAGGTCCTGGTAGATGTGACCGATACGGGCAAGGGCATTGCCCCGAGAAATCTTCAGAAGGTTTTCAAACCGGGTTTTACCACCAAGAAAAGGGGTTGGGGGCTGGGGCTGAGCCTTTCCAAACGTATCATCGGACAATATCATAAAGGGGAGCTATTTGTTAAGCAGTCGGAGCCAGGGAAGGGGACGACCTTCCGGATTGTGCTAAGAAAATAGGGGCATATAGCTGGAAATCTGGCTGAAAATCCTATTTTTGCAATCCCTCATAAAAAAGGGTGTCTGCGTGGGTGGCGAAATTGGTAGACGCACTACTTTGAGGTGGTAGCGCTCGAAAGGGCGTGTGAGTTCGAATCTCATCCCGCGCACAAATGCCTTGATAATCAATTGATTACAAGGCATTTTTTATTAATCTACTTCTTTTTGCACGCTCAGGTTTTACGTCTGCATTGGAATTTTCTCTCACTAATCATCACGTATATTTTCTAATTTGAAAACAATCTAATCTCAGAGACATGTTCAATCCTGCTCTAATGGCAAAAAATTTACTACTTGTATATCTTCTTTCAATCCAAGAGTTGCCTTTAATAATTCACTATCAACTTTACACCCGACCTTTAGCTTCCACCATTGGATAATCCCTTGTATCCAGCACCCGTCTATTTCAATGCCTATTCCGCTATATTCAAACTGTGTAAGATTTTTTCAGGACGTGATCTTCGACTTACTAATTTTTTTAGCAATTCAGGTTTCTCTTTTCCTTATCTTTACACTCCATTATCAATCTCTACTTTATGTCACGTTTATCCGTACTCGCCGATTCCAAAAATACCGTTTTTGATTTGTCTACAACTGACCTGTCGGATCCAGCTGCATTAATGTCTGCGTTTTGCCACGCCATCCCCATCGGCATGACCCGCACCTTTCTTTGGGAACTGCTAAAAAGTGGGCTGCGAGACCGCCATTGCGGTGAACTCCTCCAAAACCGCGAACAGTTGTTGGCTTTTTACGAGCTGTTGCAAAAAGCGTTGGCCGGCATGTACCTCGTCGCAGACAACAGGGAGGAAAATGGCGACTGACCGTCGTACCGACGCTCAACCGACGTTTGCCGGCACTTCCCAGTACCGGTATTTTTATTTGCAGCGGGTTCAACGACGAAATCCAGCCACATTCGACCGCATGCCTATTCATCTTAACTATCCAAATACTCATTTCATATATTATACTATATCTTTCGTCTAACTTATTAACATTTTAGACAACTACGAGCCACATTCGAACATGGCAAAAAATTGGGACGTTGAGGCAAGAGAACTTTATGCCCGTGGGGAGATCAAAACGTTTAGGGCAATACTCGCCGTAGTAGACAAGACGCCCTTTTCCTTCGCGATCGGCACCTCGCCCAAACGATTCAAAGAACTAGTGGCGAATCCCGCCCAATTCACTTTTTACGACGCCTATCGCATCGCCGCGTTTCTGAAGGGCAGTGAAAAAGCCACCGCCGCCGATGAAAAGATCATCGTCAACCTTATCCATGACTATAGTGCCGAAGTCCGCAGCCGCCCTAAGAAAGGCGGTAAGAAAAGTGACTGATAAGCCTTTCACGCCGTCCTGTAAAGTTGTCCCTTGAACTTGCTCGCTATCTCCAACCAGGTTTAGTAAATTTTCTCAAAACAAAATTCTACCTGGATGAGTTTCCTGAAAAATATTTGGACAGACCCCGTAGCAAGCAAACTTATTGCCGCCCTTCTAACGGCCCTTTGTTGCCAACTTACCTCCCGCATCAACTGGCCGAAAATCCAAGAAGACATCCTTTCCTTTTTGACAATAAGGATCCCACTCTGGATATTCTTGCTTTCAATCCTCGCTGCATCTTGCGTCCTTTATTTCTTATGTTGAAGAACTACCTTACTCTATCCAGTCCAAATAGCTGTCTCTGGATATTTGTTTAAATGAGGCTTCCGGATATGCTTCTTTGAACGCGGATGGAATTTTAAATTTTTTATTTGAAGAGTATTTAAACTCAAAAGCCGATAGAGTTCCATTTTGGAACTCTATCAGATCAACCTCCTGCTGGTTATAACCTCGCCAAAAGTAATATTCGACATTTTCCCGCCGATACTCATTCCGTTTGATTCGTTCTGATATCAGATAGTTCTCCCATAATGAGCCGATGTCATTCCGAAGGGTTAGCAATTTGAAATCATTTATGACGGCATTTCTAATTCCATTATCG
>DATJJD010000086.1:0-33257 GCA_035492545.1 Puia sp. | reverse complement strand
AATATCACTTTAAGATAGTGATACTTTTCAATCAAGTCGAAAGACAACAAGAACATCTGTTGATTTCAATTTATATTATTTGTTTGTTAGTTAATAAATTGATTAACGCCGGACTTTACCATGCAATCAATAAAATCATTGAGGAAGCATCAATATTCGTGGATGAAAAAATCATTTATCTGAAAGATCAGTGGAAACCCCTCTACCTGGCCATAAAATATCTCTATCAGCCGGAAGAACTCTCCAAACAGCCGTCAGAACTGAATTCGCAAGCCTTTTCTTTGGTTGAAACATTGACGGGGGAGGCTATGGAATTCTAACACTCACTCAAACCCAGCGGGATCTGAATGGCCAATCCTCCGTCGGAGGTTTCCTTGTATTTACTGTTCATGTCCTGGGCCGTACTCCACATGGTGCTGATAACGGCATCCAGGGATACTTTCGCAAAGTCGGGGGTACTTTGTAGCGCCAGTTGGGACGCGGTGATGGCTTTGATCGCTCCCATGGTATTCCTCTCGATGCAGGGTATCTGCACTAATCCACCGATAGGGTCGCAGGTAAGGCCCAGGTGATGCTCCATGGCAATCTCCGCAGCCATCATGGCCTGACGTTGGGATCCCCCCACGCATTCGGTCAGGGCAGCAGCGGCCATCGCGGAAGATACGCCGATCTCTGCCTGACATCCCCCCATCGCGGCGGAAATGGTCGCGCCTTTCTTGAAGATGCTGCCGATCTCGGAGGCTGTCAGGATGTACTGGATGATCTTTTCTTCCTGGTACCCGTCACAAAAAAGCACATAATATTGTAGGACGGCGGGTATCACCCCGGCGGCGCCGTTGGTGGGAGCGGTGACCACTCTTCCGAAGGAGGCATTTTCTTCATTGACGGCCAGGGCAAAGCAGCTCACCCAATCCAGGATATATTTGAAGTCGCTGCCACCGGCACGGATGGCTTTCACCCAAGAATCGAAGTCGTGGTAGGGACGCCCTCCGATCAATTTTTTGTTGAGGGCTGCTGCCCGGCGCTGGACATTCAGGCCGCCCGGGAGCATACCTTCCGAATGACAGCCCCGGTAGACACATTCCTTCATGACACGCCAGATGTTGAGGACTCCGGCGCGGGTTGCTGTCTCCGGGCGCCAGGCGCCTTCATTTTCCATAACCACTTCGTGGATGCTCATGCCTGTCTTGCGGCACCAGTGGAGCAGGTCTGCATTGGTATTGATGGGGAAGGGCAGTTGAACGGCCGTGCTGGCGGAGGTGGTCTCCTCCCCTTCTTTCTTTACAAAGCCGCCGCCGATGGAATACCAGGTCTCGGCCAATTGTGCACCGTTGCGGAGGGTAGCCAGGAAGGTCATGGCGTTGGGGTGATAAGGCAGGGACTCGGTATAAAGAAAGGATATGTCTGTCTGGGGGTCGAAGTCAATTTCCCGGGAGCCTTTAACCCGGAGTCGCTTCCGGGTGAGGATCTCCTGGATGGTAGTGTCGAGGTTACCCGGGTCGAAGGTGACGGGGTCTTCACCGGCCAGGCCCAGTTGGATGGCGACGTCGGTGCCATGTCCTTTGCCGGTTTTGGCCAGGGAACCGTATAATAAGACCTGCAGGGTGACGAGTTGGGAGAGGCCGGATTGTCGTTCGAGGGAGTCGGTGAATCGCTGGGCTGCCCGCCAGGGGCCGAGGGTATGGGAGCTGGAGGGGCCGATTCCTATTTTGAACATGTCGAATACGGAGATGGATTCGTGTGGCAAGGGATGTTGATTTTGACAAAGATAAGATAAAAGGGACCGGCGGCTGAGCGCAAAAAAAAGCCCCTGTGGTTATGCAGGGGCTGTTAGCAGGTAGTTCATGGTTACTGCACATCAAGCAGATGTATATTAAAAATCAGGATAGAATAAGCTGGAATTACAATATTTCCGGTAGTTGCGTCTTTCTGTGCCTGTCCTCCATAACCGAGTGAAGGGGGAATATAAAGCCAGATACTTCCTCCTTTCTTTATAAGCGGCACCCCTTGTTGCCATCCGTCGATCAGGTTTGCCAGTTCCGTTGCGAAGCTGTTCTGCTGATCGAATACCTTTCCATCGGTCAATTGCCCTGTATAAGCCATCGTGAGCTGGGAGCATTCTCCCGGTGTAGCCCCCGTCCCGGCATTGTCAATTTTGTAATAAAACCCTCTGGGGTGCAATGCTGCGATGATACCTAATGAATCTAAATAATGTTTAACGGCCTGTTGTTCAGTTGTTGGAGCGATGATCCCGTCATCACTAAACGAGCATTTTTTCTTCGAACAAGAACCAAAACAACAGGATGCTATTACAAAACACCACAATAAATTCCGCATGCAATTATTTTACGCAAATATAGCCCCTGTAGTATTAGACAATCCCCTTCTATGAATTGCTGCAAGAGAAATTAAAAAAATTATATTTTTTTTAATTCTCTTCATCTTTTGGCGCCTCTTCTGTGGATCGGCTCAATAATTCGCGGTACCGCTGTTCATACTGATCCCATTTGTGTTGCTGATAAAAGATGGCGGTGAAGGCTACGATGATCACCAGGGCGAAGAGCAGGACCAGGGGGTTGAAGTCCGGGCTATTGGCTTCGAGGGCAGCCCGTTTGTCCCAGCCGGATTTCAGGCTGATGGCTATAGGAAGGGCAATAAGCAAGCCGATGGGGATGCCTACCAGGAATTGGCGAAAGGTCTTTTTGCGACGGAGCCTGTTTTGTTCCCAATACCGGACAAAATCCTTTTCCCGGGGTGTAAGCATGAAGAAAAGTTATACTGCAAAGGTAGCCCCGGATCAGGATAATTTGTCATTTCCAATGTATTACGGGGAAGTTTTTTTATCTTACGAACTCAAAATCCATACGGTTTGAAGTTACCTCAACTATTATCCCAGTATCTATACCAGACCAAGAAACTGGAACTGCCCGGAATTGGCCGTTTTATCCTAGACCCGGCCGCCGTGATCCCCGAGGAGTCCGACAAGAGTGGGCAAGCCGTTGCTACGGGAATTACCTTTTCCAATAGCCTGGTCACCACCCCTGAAGACGGGCTGATCACTTTTATCAAGGAGCATACGGGCAAAATGAAGCCCCTGGCGGCAGCCGACCTGGATTTCTTTCTCACGACCGGCAAGCAATTACTCAATATTGGCAAACCTTTTTATCTGGAGGGGATCGGTACCCTGATGCAGAATAAGGATGGCCGGCTGGATTTTACCCCCGGGGAATACAGCACGGCCCGTTTGCAGGATCCGGCCATGGAAAGAAAAGAGAAGAGGCCGGCAACGACGTATGATGAGCCACCGCCCCGGGAATATGAGCCCAAGTCCAATACCATCCGGCAGGCCCTGTTGCTGATCGGCCTGATCGGCGGGTTGGTCGCTATCGGCTGGGGAGGCTATTACCTGTATAAACGCAATACGTTTGTGGAGCCCACCGTGGAACCCAAACCGGCAGCCGAAGCCAAGGCGATGACTCCTGATTCCAATCGTACGGCGGACAGCAGTCAAAGTGCCGGCGGCCAGGCAGGAGCTGGATCGGCGGGTGCGGGACAGCCTGGTGCTGCGGGACAGTCCGGTGCAGGGCAGCCTGCCGGCGGAGCCACTTCTACGAAACCGGCCGACACACCTGCTCCGGGCGTTACCCCTTCTACTGCAGCCACCTCCGTCCCTACGGTAGTACCCCCCGGAGCCAGCCTGTATAAATTTGTCATTCTCGAGACGACGAAGAAAGGTAAGGCCTTGCGGAGATATAACCAGTTACTGGGTTATCAGCTGAATATCAAAATGGACCAGAAGGACTCATCCTATTTCAAGTTATATTTCCCCATTGCCGCGACGATAAGGGATACCACCCATATCAGAGATTCCCTGATGGATGTCTATGCTGCCCACGTTACCATCGAACACTAAGGAATAACTACTACCTATTATGCGACCCGACGCAGCCTATTGGATCAAAAAACTGGACCTGACCCGGCATGTTGAAGGAGGGGCCTTCCGGGAAGTTTATCGTTCACCCCTGACCATTCCCCGTCAATCCCTGCCCATCCTTTTCCAGGGAGACCGTAATGCAGCTACCAGCATCTATTTCCTGCTGGGGAGGGGAGATTTCTCCGCTTTTCACCGGATTGCCTCGGATGAGTGCTGGCATTTCTACTATGGAGATACCCTGTTGATCTATGAGATCGGCCATACGGGTGGTCTCACCCTTCATCGCCTGGGAAGTAATGTCGAGAAGGGGGAAAGCTTTCAGACGGTGATCCGGGCCGGAAGCTGGTTTGCCTCCGTGCCGGCGGAAGGAAGCGAGTATGCGCTGGTGGGTTGTACGGTGGCGCCGGGATTCGACTTTGCGGAGTTCGAGCTGGCGGACCGGGAGACCCTGGCCGGGCGGTACCCGGAGCATGGGGAGGTGATCAGAGGGCTGACAAGGTAAAGCCCGTGTTGCGGCCAAACCGGAGTTGATGAAGCAGCAGCCACTGTCCGGGGTTGGGACGCTGCCGGACAGCCGACATTCGGGACGCACTGGACGACTTACAGGGCTGAAGACGCGGGCTGATAAATAACTCCTTCTTTCATTACCCATTTCACTTTACGGACCAGCGAGATATTTGTCGAAGGATCCCCTTCCACCACCAGGAGGTCGGCCAGCAGTCCAGCTTTTACCCGCCCTACCTTATCGTTGATCTTAAAGACATCGGCATTGACGGAGGTAGCTGACCGGAGCACGTCCAGGGGCAACATTCCGTAGTCGGCCATGGCCTCCATTTCACGGGCATTATCCCCATGGGTGAACACGCCCACGTCGCCGCCCATGCAGATAGTCACCCCCGATGCAAGGGCCTCCTTAAAGTTGAGTCTTTTTTTCTTTATCCGGGAAGGCTCGGGGTCGGTACCTTTCTTCCAGCCTTTATATTGTGCAACGGCGTCCCCGGCGGCCAGGGTGGGACATAAGGCGATACCTTTTGCTTTCATGGCAGCAAAAATTTCAGGGGTACCTCCATCTCCATGTTCAATCGTGGTGACGCCGGCTGCAATGGCCCTCCGCATCCCTTCGGGTGTGGAGCTGTGAACGACTACCGGCCGGCCGCTGCTGCCCGCCACTTCCACTACTTTTTTCAGTTCGTCAACCGTAAAGGTGGGCGCAGCCTGTCCATCCAGTCCCCAGCGATAGTCCGCATATACTTTTATCACATCCGCTCCTTTCCCGATCTGGGTTCGGACTTCCCGGATCAGGGCGTCCATGCCATCTGCTTCCGCCGCCCCATGGACCGTTTCGATGTCATAGCTAAGTTGATTGGGCCCATAGCTGCCGGTAGCGACGATGGCGCGGGTGGCCACCAGCATGTGAGGACCGGGGATGATGCCTTTTTCAATGGCCTCTTTCAGGCCTACGTCATCATAGCCGGCTCCTTCCGTTCCAAGGTCCCGGGTCGTGGTAAAGCCAGCCAGCAGCGTCTTGCGGGCATGTACCGTCGCCCTTGCCATTCGTTCGGCCCGGGATTCTTTTAATACCTGGTCGTCCCAGGGTGTCTCGTTGTAGGGGTGCAGGAATAAGTGGCTATGTCCTTCGATGAGTCCCGGCAACAAAGTCATGCCTTTGAGCGGCAGGATCGTCGCACCTGCGGGGACCGTGATGGAGCCCTCGGGGCCCACCCCTTCGATGAGACCGTTGTGGACCACCACCTGCCAGCCGGGGTGCATCTGTTCACCGTCGAATACCCTGTCCGGCCGAAGAAGATAAAAAGTATCCGGTCCCTGTTCATGGGGATGGGAAGCAAATTGCGAATAAACGGGGAGACGGAGGAACAGGAAAAGGAGGACGCCTATCAATCCAGCCATGATCCGGTGAAAATGATGAGTGCCCTGCTCGCGGTTGGGGGAGTAACGTCCATGAGAGTAATACCGTGAGCGGACGCCTTTCTGTACTGCTTCCACTACTTCTTCATCTTCCATTTCCACGGCATCCAATCCGGAGCCGGCCCCTTTGTTAAACTTCGATTCATCCGACACATAGGTGAGAAAGGATACGCTGGTCTCCTGCAAACTCACGGGTTTGACGATATTCACGGAGAGGCCCCAGGGATAGAAATTGAACATCATGTTGGGAAATACAAAGAAATAATAGGCGGCGACCTTTTTCCCATAATCCGGGGAAGATGGGGGCAGGTCAAAACAGTCTTCCTCACCTTTGGCGATGCCCAGCTGCAGGTTGGAGTATTGAAAGAGTTCCGTCGTATAGTTACCGAAGTCGATCACCGCATTCAGGCCGGCATGGACAAAGGGAATGTGAAAGCCTTCCAGGTAATTCTCACAGTAAAGGGCCCAGTGAGCCTTGACGGTGAAGTCGCGGGACAGCTCGGGGCGGAAGGTAAAGTCGTCCAGCGGCAGCCAGTTCATACGGGCGGCTATTTCGCCCCAGAAAGAGTCGAAGGCAGGGGCGGCCGGGGAGCCTGGGGTTTGTGAAAGGCGGGCGCCCAATGAAGGGACGGCGGCATTCAGCGAAGTGAATAGCCATTTACCCCATTGCATCAGGGGCAGGGACACCAGGTCATCTGCTTTTGACGGAAAGTCTTTTACTTCTCTGAACTCCGGCATGGACAGGAATTTGCCATCCAGGTGAAATTGCCGGCCATGATAGCGGCAGCGGAGGTTAGTTACCTTACAGGCCTCTCCTATGAGAAGATTGCCCCGATGCGTACATACATTGGAGAGGAGATGAAGCCGGCTGTCCTTATCCCTTACCAGCACCAGGGGCTCATCCAGGAAATTTTCCAGCAACGTTAAGGGGGTTGCCTCCCCGGGGGTCTTTACCTGATCCGTATCGCCGATGAATAACCAGGAAGCGGCAAATAATTTCTCTTTGGAAGCTGAGAACAATACCGGGTCGGTATAGAAACCGGTGTCGGGGGTATGTGCTTTGGTAATATCCGGATCGATGTTGAATCGGGGCATGTGACTTGGTGATTGTGACTTTTCTGTAAGATAAGAAAGATAAAGACATTAACTTTGCGGCCATGGCTGAAGATTTACAGATTATCGCCGGCAGTAAGACTGAGCGTTATACCTCCCTCCTGCCCCAGATCGGGGCCCTGGTAGCCGGAGAAAGGGATGGAACCGCCAACCTGGCGAATATTGCGGCCGCTCTGAAAGAACAGTTTGGCTGGCTTTGGGTTGGATTTTACCTGGTGAAGAATAATGAGCTGGTCGTAGGCCCTTTTCAGGGGCCCGTTGCCTGTACCCGTATCCGTAAAGGCAAGGGGGTTTGCGGCACCAGCTGGGAGAAAGCAGCTACGCTCGTCGTTCCGGATGTGGAAGCCTTTCCCGGACATATTTCCTGCAGCAGTCTGTCCCGGTCCGAGATCGTCGTGCCTGTTTTTCATAAAGGCGAGGTCATCGGGGTGCTGGATGCCGACAGCGTGGAATTGAATGCCTTCGATGCGGAGGATCAGCGCTGGCTGGAAGAGGTGGTAAAGGTTATCCCGGGGGTAAATGACTGAAGGGAATGGCAATGCCGGAGACATGAAATGACTATGTAGCTAACCGATGGAAACACAATTAAACAAGAACAATACCTATTAAAATCATGAAGAAACATTTTGTTAGTGCAGGGCTTGGCATCTTATTTTTTGCATTGGCGGCTTGCGGGTCCTCCGGGGGAGATGGAGGAAAGGTGGCTGCGGCTGCTTCCGGCAGTAAAGACACTACGGCGACCGCTGCTGCGGATGCTACTGCAGCGGTAGTTCCCGGCGCCGCGGATACGGCGGCCGCACCGGCGAATTTTTCCGGGATCAAAGTGCCGCCGCCAGCGGTTATCCTGGGGCGTAAAGAAGTGCCTATCCTTTGTTACCATCAGATACGCGACTGGAAGCCTACGGATTCCAAGATGGCGAAAGATTATATCATGCCCCCGGCTACCCTGCGGGAACAGTTGAAAATGCTGGCCGACAGTGGTTATCACACTATTCTGCCCGATCAGCTGTACGCCTATCTCACGACGGGCGCCGCACTACCCAGCAAGCCTATCATGCTGACCTTCGACGATACCGATGAGGATCAGTTTACCGTGGCTTATCCGGAGATGAAGAAACATGGCTTCAAAGGCGTTTTCTTTATTATGACGGTGTCGCTGGGAAGACTGCCTCATTATATGAGCAAGGACCAGGTTAAGGAATTATACAATGCGGGGAATGTGATCGGCAGCCATACCTGGGACCATCACAATGTGAAAAAGTACCAGGGCAAGGATTGGGAGATCCAGATCGACAAGCCAACCAAACAGCTGGAGGCTATTACGGGGACACCTATCCGTTATTTTGCCTTTCCTTTCGGTCTGTGGAATCGCGAGGCATTGCCGGAGCTGAGGAAGAGGGGGTTTATTGCCTCATTTCAGTTAGCTGATAAAATGGACCCTACGGACCCATTGCAGACCATTCGCCGGATCATCGTTGCCGGGGGCTGGAACCTGAAGACCTTTAGCAATGCGATTCATCACGACTTCAAATAAGTAAGAATTTTAAATAAAAAAAAACGGCCCGCTTTCGCGGGCCGTTTTTTTTTATTTGGTCTGCCAGAAGACCTTGGCAGTCCGGGTATCTTTTGCGGAAACGGCTGCATAATTGGTGGGATTATACAGTTGTTCGTTTGGCGGGTAGAGGAGGCGGGTCGGGGGCTGAGGGGCATCGCCGAAAGAGGCGGTTGCGAAGTGCAGCGCCGGGTATCCCGTCCTTCTCACTTCTGCCCAGGCCTGGCCGGCCTGCAGGATAAAGAAGTTGATCCAGTTCTGGGTAGCTATGGCCGCCAGCTTCTGGGCGGTGGTGCCTGTATACGCAACATTCGCGATATAGGCGTCCACTGCTGAAGCAGCGGGAGAGGGAGTGGAAGCCCAGCTGCCGCTACTCAGGTTGGCCGTTTGGTTGATGCTATAGTAGAAATCGGTGGATTGATGGATGCCGGCAGCATAAGCCGTTGCGGCCGGAGTAGATCCCGCACCCCATCTTTCATTGGCCTCTGCTGTCAGGAAACTCACCTCGGCGGCCGTAAACAGTACCCCGGGAACGTTGTAATTGTACATGAATGTGACCGTGTCATAAGTAGCGTATACCCCTACTGCTTCGTAATCCGATACGGTGCCGTTGGAGGGGAAGCCTTTATAAGCCGTGCCCTGTGCGGAGTCCCAAAGTACAGCAGTTCTTGGGTCGCTGTTATTCACCATCAGGGTATCCAGCAGGTAAGCGGGTGCGTAGGGGCTGAGTTTCAGGGCGCCTTGCAGATCACTCTTGAGGTTAAGCCCGCTCATCTTCAATGTTACGTTCTGTGCGTTGCTGGTTATCAGGGGATAGGTGGTGGGGTCTCCGAGCATGGTCGTCACTTCTGTCTTTGCCGTTGTTTCATCCTGGTAAGAGATACGCATCAGCAGCCGCAGGCGTAAAGAGTTGGTATAACGCCTCCACGCGCTGATACTGCCGCCTAATAAGATATCCTGTTTGGTAAGGCTGGCCTGGGTTTCCGTGGCAATTTTCGCCGTGTCGAAATAACTGTTCAGGTCTTTCAGGCCGGTGATCAGGGTATCATAGAGAGCTGTCGCATTGTCAAAGGGGGCATTGTCCACCGACCGGCTTGCCGTATTCAGGGAGCCTGCTTTGAAGAAAGGAATGTCTCCCCAGAGGTCTATCATCTGGGCTGTCTGATCGTACAGGATCACTTTGGCGCATTGCAGGAACACATACTGTTTGGCCTGTTCGGTTGGAGAAAGGGCTGCATAGGTGGTCTGCATTTCGCGGTAACTGCTCAGGATGCCGGGGCCGTCGTAGTTATAGTCGGGCGCCTGGTTAGGGTCTGTCGGCATAGAGCCGCTGTAATAATGATTCCAGCGGGATTGATTATAATTAATGGAGGGCACGTACATCTGGGCACCGGGCGACATGGCGGTCAGCTGTGAAAAAGCTGCCGTGGTCGGCAATACAAAGGTTGCAAAGTCGTAATAAGAAGGATGGATCCTGGGATTCAGGAACATGCCGGTGAGCAGTTTGCTCATCGACCCTGTGGTAGTGGTCTCCGGGTTTAAGTAATCGGCCTCTATCGTCTTTTTGCAGGAACTGAAACTACCTGCCAGCAGGATGAGGGAAGCGGCACTTATCAAAATTCGTTTCATTGTTGGCTATTTAATGTTTTTATGATTCAATTTTCCTAAAATCGGGCGCGCAGGCTCAGGCCAAAACTCCTGGTCGGTGCGGCGGAACCACCGTCGATACCCTGGGCCAGCCAGGAAGAGCCTACGGCTACTTCCGGATCCAGTCCATACGGCAGGGTCTTATAGATATAAAACAGGTTCCGGGCGATGAAGGCTACCTGCAGGCTCTGGAAATGCATCTTTGAAGTGAGGCGGCCAGGCAGGTTATAGCTCAGCGTCGCTTCTCTCAGCTTGACATAACTGTTGTCGAACACGGCATTTTCGTAGAGACCGTTGGTTTCCCAGTCGTAGGTATTCAGATAGTACATCGCCGCAGTGATGACTTTGGTATTGGTGGCCCCGGAGGAAGTGACCCCCTTCAGGATAACCCCGTCATGACGCGCTCCATTCGGATTGGCGGTGTAGTCTGCATTGGCATCGCTGTTGACATCATAAGAGATCCCACCACGTGCTGCGTCCCGGTATTTGAGGGTGCTCTTGAACATACCGGCACCCAGTTGGTAATACGTAGGGATAGAAGCCAGTTTGCCTCCGAAGCGGTAATCGATGGTCAGGTCCAGGGTGAAGCTCCTATAGGAGAGGGAGTTGGAAAAACCTCCGATCACTTTGGGCATGATGTTGCCGACATATTTGTAATCATTGGTGTTGTTGGTATAGAGGCCATAGTCGTCGATGATAGCATTGCCTTTGGCATCGGTGGCTTTGGGGTGAACGTAGATGTTGCCCAGGGGGTCGCCTACCTTAGCCTGTATGATCAGGTAACCACCGTCCTGGCTGCTGCTGGTCAGTGTGTTCTGGCCATTGGGGAGGCGCACCAGTTTGTTCTTGTTGACGGCGAAGTTGAAGCGGGTGGTCCACCGGAAGTTTCTGTTTACGATGGGAGTGGCTGAGATAGCCGCTTCGAAGCCATAGTTGGACAGGTCGCCGGCGTTGGCCAGGACGGAGCTGGATCCTGTGGAAGAAGCAGTGGACAGGGTGAGGATCTGGTTGCTCACCTTGTTATTGTAGTAACTGAAGTCTACTCCTATCCGATCGTTGAGCAATTTCGTCTCTAAACCGAATTCCGTCTCTCTCTTTTTCTCGGACCGGATGTCGTTATTCCCAAAGCCGGAGCTGTTGGAGGATTGAAACAGGATATTGCTGTTGTTGTAGCTAATGCCGGTGGTGCGGTAGGCCACATTGGACTGGAAGATGTTGGGATGGTTACCCACCAGGCCATAAGAAGCCCGCAGCTTGGCATAATTTATCAGGGCGGGTAATTTCACCACGTCCGATAAGACAAAGCCGGCGTTGACGGAAGGATAGAAATAGCTGTTGACGCCGGGAGGCAAGGTAGAGGTAGACTCATACCGGCCGGTCCCTTCCACAAATAAGAAATTCTTATAGTTGACATTCACCATACCGAAGCCGGCCACATCGACCTGTTCCGCGCGGGAAGCCACGGTGGTGGGCGCTCCTACAGAGTTAGTGATGCTGAAGAAGTTTTCGTCCTGCAAGCCGGTGGCGGTGGATGAATTCTGATAACGATAGACCTGTTTGCGGCCGGTGAAGCCTCCCGTGAAGCCAAGGCTAAGGTCTTTATTGATCTTAGGGTTATATACCAGCAAGGCGTCCCCGTAGAAGATGTTGTAGTTGCTGGCCGTCACCACGTAGGCTCCGGAATTGCCAGTCACAGCGGGCTTGGTGTTATGGTCTTCTTCCACGACGCCCAGGCTGGTAAGGTCGCCGCCTACCCTTCCCCTGAATTTCAGGTCGTTGGTGATACCGACATTCAACGTGACGCTGTTGATGAAACGATTCTGCGTTTCGTCATAGCGGTCCCTCAGGGCCGTCCATAAGTAATCCATCAGGTTAGTAGCCCGGACGTTATAGGCCAGTTTCTGATCCTGGTCGTAAGCGTTATTGGACGGAATGACATATTTGTAGCCATTTGTCGTCTGATATTTAGAAAAATAGGCGCTCATGTCGTCCAGGCGGCTGAAGTAGCCACCGTAGTCGCTGAAGATGAGGCTCATCAGGTAGGCGCGGTTGTGGGTGAAGTTGTAGTTGTAGGAAGACACCAGGTCTACGCTGATGCGGTCACTCAGCTTCAGGGTACCGTTGAAGTTGAAGTTGTTTTTGTTCAGGTTGCTGCCCGGCAGGATGCTTTTATAGTCCGTGCGGGTATAGGAGAAGCGGTAGTTGCCTTTGTCGCTGGAATTCGAAACGGCGACATTGCCGGCGGAGTTGTAGCCGGTAGAGAAGAAGTTTTTATAGTTGTTGGGGTTTGCTACGTAGGGTCTCATGGTGCCATCCCAGTATCTTATCTGAGAGCCGTCGAATTTGGGGCCGAACATGGCATATGCCCGGTAATAGGGGTGATGAAAGGCATCTGCGGTCGCCCAGCCATCTGCGTCAGCAATACCATTGGCCACATTAGTCTGTGCGTCGTAGCCCGGTCCATATTCATTCTGGTAATCGGGGCTGGTGGCTAATTTTTCCTTGTTGTACACATAGTTCAGCTCTACGCCCAGTCCTTTGCCTTTACCACCTTTTTTGGTGGTGATGACCACGACGCCATTGGTGGCTTCGGAACCATACAGGGCGGAGGCGCTGGCGCCTTTTAAGATGGTGATGTTATCGATGTCTTCGGGGTTGATGTCCAATACGCCGTTGCCCTGGATCCGCTGGTTGCTGTAGTAACCATTGTTATTGGAGTTGTTGCCCAGGTTGCCCGAAGGGTCGTTGTAGAGGCGGATGGGCACCCCATCCACGACGTAGAGGGGCTGGGTATTCAGGTTGATGGAGGATACACCCCTGATCTGCACGGCCACGGCGCTGGAGGCGCCGCCGGGGGCGGAGGTAATTTTTACACCAGCCGCCTTGCCATAGAGGGCGGAGGCAAAGTTGGTGCTGCCGCTCTCCGTGATGTCTTTGGCGGACACCGAGCTGACGGCATAACCCAGGGACCGGGCTTGTTTCCTAATGCCCAGGGAGGTGACCACTACCTCTTCCAGGTTTGCCGAGCTGTGTTGTAAGGAAACGGAAAAATTGTTCCGGGAGCCTACCGGGATCTCATTTTTTGTATACCCAACGGCGCTGAATACCAGTACATCTTTGGCGGAGACCTGAATTTTAAAATGTCCTTCAGCATCGGTAGAGGTACCGGTCGAACCACCTCTTACGGTGACCGATACATCTTTCAGGGCAATTCCCGCACTATCCAGCACGGTGCCGGAGACGGTTCTTTTTTCTTGCCCAAACGCGGTGATGCTTCCTATGCCCAGCAGCAATAAAAGCATCAAGAAACTTCTTGATTTACTCATAGCAGTTTGTTTTAGTGGTTTTAAATAATAAACAAAGTCGTTACAAAAAAAAATTCGAAAATCTGATGTGTAGCAGAGTAGTAGTTATTAAAAGTCCGGTTGGGGTTAGGTAGTCAGTGCCGGTATGTGTCTCAATTGATAGCAGTTTTCCATTACCAGGGCCGCGGCCCCTATAATTTCAGCGTTATATCCAAGGTTTGAGATCTCGATGCTGGTACTGGCGGCGAGGCGGGGGATACAGTGCTCGTTCAAAGCCTGTTGTATCGGCGTTTGCCAGATGATGCCCGGCGAGGCGCCTCTTCCACTGAGGATGATGACTTCCGGGTTAAGCACGTGTATTAAGACGGCCACTCCCCTGCCGATGGTATATCCGGCATCGGACAATAGTTCGATCATAAACTGGTCCCCTTTACCGGCTGCTGTGATGACGGATTCAATCGCCTGCTCCAAATGCTCTGCCGACAATTCCTTGATTACGGATTGGCGACCGGCCTGCAGGCCTTCCCGGGCTTTTTCCAGGACTACCAGTAAGGAAGATTCTGTTTCCAGGCATCCTCTTTTCCCGCAAGAGCACAATTTTCCATGTAAGAACAGGGGGATGTGACTAAATTCCCCTGCAAAGCCATTCTCTCCCTGGTATAACTCCCCGTTGATGACCAGGCCCAGTCCAATTCCCCACCCGATGTTGATGACCATAGCGGTCTTCCGGTTACGGGCAGCTCCGAACTTCAACTCCGCCAGTGCGATGAGGCTGCTATCGTTGTTGATGAATACGGGTAGTTCCAGCTTCGCTGCTATATATTCTGTAATCGAGCCATTGGGGATCTCCAAAAAGGAGTAATTGATCCCTTTTACTGCATCCACAAATCCCGGCATGCCTATTCCTATTCCGATGATCTTATCCCGGGGGATATTTGAACCCACGATGACCTGTTCGAGTTTCTCCGCCAGTTGGGAAAGGGCCTGGGGATTCTTTGATAAAGGCAGTTCAAATTTTTCAATGCCTGTCAGATACCGGTTGTGCATATCGAGGATGGCAATCCGGGTAACGAATTGGTCCATGGCTACGGACAGGATGTACATGGTATCGGGCTTCAGGGAATATTGTAAGGGTCTTCTTCCGCCGGTGGAGGGGGCATGCCCTTTTTCAACCACCCATCCTTCCGTCATCAGATCGTTTAGCATTTTGGTTGTCAGAGGTAAGCTTTTATCGATCTGATCGCTTAATTCGGCACAGGACAGGGAGCCTGCGAAATATAAATTTCTGAGAATGTCTCTTTTATAGCCCAATTTCTTCTCCTGCATAGTTCTGTTATAACTAATATTAGTTTTGGTAAACTTCGGCTAAGTTATAAAACTTTTTAAAAAAATAACAAAAGATAGTTTGTTTTTTAAAAAACTTGGGATAAATGGAGGGTGAACCGGTGGAAATCGTGGCTGAAGCGGTAACCAGGTGGCTATCATGGATGGGTTGGCTGTCGGGACAGGAATGCTTTCACGGCGGCTGGGTAGAGACCGATGTGGTGGGTCCGGACCAGGTCCTGGGTGGTAGTATCCGTGCCGGCCACCTGGAGGAGGATTTTATTAGAGGGAAGCCGGGGCATGTGGCAGTCGATACAATTATTAAGAAGGGATAATTCTTTAACGGCCGGGAAGGTGCAGTTGGAATGTCCCGCATCGTTGTGGCAGGTCATACATCGCTGGGCGAACTGGGAAGGGTTATTGATCTGGGTGACGTGCACATTATGACAGGAAGAGCAGTCCATCTGGCTATTTTGAAAACATTTGCTGGAAGTCAGCAGTCCATACTGGTTGGCATGGACGTCCAATGAGGAGACGCTGTCCGAGTCATAGGAGGCTATGGAGAAATTATCCAGGGTATCCCCTATGGCAAAGGTGAAGGCGGGCCGGAGGGGCTTACGCAGCCCGGAGTGGCAGAGGGCGCAGGCATCCAGCCTTTGCGATCGTCCCAGGTGGGAGGCATTGATAATAAAACGGCCTGTTTTTTCACCGGGGTGAGCCTGGTGGAATGTTACATGGTCCGCGGCGGGGCCGTGACATTTTTCGCAGTCAATTCCATAGATAATGCTTGCTTTGTCGAATACCGCGCCCAGGTTATCCAAATCTTCCGTCCGGGCGTAGGTGCTATGGCATTCCATACATTGAGGCTGGACCTGTTTGTTAAAATAGATCAGGTTGGTGGGATAGCCGGGACTGTTACACCACCTATCCGAAGGCCCATACCAGGAGATCGGGAGCTGAAACAGCCGGATACTGTCCCAATACAGATAGGTTTGTCCTTTTCTGCCGGAGCCTATGACGATGTCAAAGGGTTCGCTTTCCAGGAGGGTCCCGTTGAAATAGGCCGTCTGGAAAAATTTCTCCTTCTTCTTTTCCATCACCACCTCCATGTGCTGGTTGTAGGTAAACCGGTTTTTCCGCTTGTCGAAGCTTCCCCGGATGAATTCCCTGGCTGCCGGGCGGGAATCCCGGTAGTGAGCTGTCTGGATATGGGCATCATAGATCTCCTTATGACAGGAGGCGCAGGAAGCCGAGCCGATGAAACCGCCCTTATTCTGCCCGGGGCCGGGCGGAGAGCCGGGCGGGGGGATGGGCCTGATCCACTGGGTAGTGGCTATATAAACGATCAGGACCAGGAATAAGGTAATATAGGATTGCTTCTTTGCAGCCATGCCTGATAAATATAATATTATTTTTTTCTATGAAATGATATTATATATTATATTTATATATATGTGACTTGCCTGAGAAGCTGTTCGGACCTTCCCGGTACATGAACATCTTTTTTTGAAAAGGGAATAAGAACATCTTCTTTCCGGTACGTCATTATATCAGAGGACCCTGAGTCCCCTAACCATTTTATTCACGCTATAGCCAAAAAACTACAACATTTATGAGAAAATTCAAGTTTCTCCTTGCCCTGTTGCTTGTGGCCTCAGGAAGCTGGGCCCAGACCAGGCAGTTAACCGGAAATATCAAGGACTCCAAGTCCGGCAACGCCCTTCCCGCCGTGACAGTGAAAGTAAAAGGAAAAAACATTTCAGCCATCACCAATGCCGGGGGCAGTTTTTCGCTGAATGTACCGGCGGGGGCGCTGGTGTTAGAGCTTTCATCGGTGGGTTATTCCTCCAAGTCGGTTCCCGTGGAGGCCACGGAAACGAATGTCCTCATCTCCCTCGACCAGTCCAGCGCTCAGTTGAGTGAAGTGGTAGTCACGGCGTTGGGTATCTCCAAAGAAGCTAAAAAGCTCACCTATTCCGTAACTACGGTAAATGGAGATCAGTTGAACAGGGCCCGGGAGACCAATGTGGCCCTCTCCCTGGCGGGACAGGTAGCCGGGCTCAACGTCCATGGCGCCAGCGGGGGACCGGGCAGCAGCGCCCGAATCCTTTTAAGGGGCATGCCCAGCATGAACTCCGGTGGCTCACCCCTCTTTGTCATCAACGGGGTGCCTATGGATAACTCCCAGCGGGGTTCTTCCGGCGAGTGGGGCGGTTCCGATAACGGGGACGGCATCGGCAACATTAACCCCGATGACATCGAGACCATGACGGTGTTAAAAGGACAGGCGGCCTCCGCACTGTATGGCGCCCGGGCTTCGAATGGCGTCATCATGATCACCACCAAGACGGGTAAAAAGAATGATTTCTCCGTTGACTACAATCTCAACTCCATGTGGGATAAGGCGATCAATTTCACGGATTATCAATATGTATATGGGCAAGGGCAGAACGGCAACAAGCCGGCTAACCAGACCGAGGCGCAGAATACGGGAAGGCTGGCCTGGGGAGCTAAGATGGATGGGGCCTCCGTTATCGCATTTGATGGCAACAGCTATGCTTATTCCCCCTATAAAAAGAATATCGCCGACTTCTACCGGACCGGGCCTTCCCTGACCAATACGATCGCTGTCAGCGGCGGCGGGGAACGGGGAACGTTCCGGTTATCGCTCTCCAATCTTGACAACAGCTCCATCGTACGTAACAGCGGAATAAACCGGAAGACGATCAATCTGAATGTCATGCAGAAGATCACGGACAAGCTCACCGCCAGCATTATTGCCAACTATATCGACGAGCAGGACCGGAACCGGTCCCAATTGAGCGATGGACCCGGCAACCCCAATAACGGGATGTTCCTCGCCCCGAATATCAAGGAGAAGATCCTTTCGCCCGGGTATGACTCGAAAGGCAATGAGATCGTCTTCAGCGATGACAACTATGTAACCAATCCTTATTTTGCCGTCAACAAATTCATCAACAATACGGGCCGCAAACGACTGATCTCTTCCGTGTCGGGTAAATATAATTTCACCGATTGGCTGTACCTGCAAGGCCGGGTCGGCTATGATCTGGAGAATGACCGGATCTTCCAGGTGACGCCTACCGGAACCAACTATTCTTTTAACTCCGCGGGACAATCCGGACAGTTGAACGGGTTGACCAATCTTCAGACTTCCGAGCTGAACCTGGATGGGATCCTGGGCGCCTCGCATCACCTGACGAAGGACCTGAACCTGGATGCGACCCTTGGTGTCAACTCCCGGACGAACAATTATGAGTATGTGCAGATCAACGGTAGCCAGTTCGTTATCCCTTACCTGTATACTCCTTCCAATGTGGTGACGTTCGGCAGGAATTACTACTACTATCAGAAAGTAGTGCATTCGGCCTACTATAGCCTGGACTTCAACTATAAAGACTTTTTGTACCTGACCACCACCGGCCGTTATGATGCGTATTCGACGCTGCCCAGCAATAACAGGGGTATCTTCACGCCTTCCGTGTCGGCAGGTTTTGTATTCTCCCAGTTCATGCATAGCGATGTGCTGAACTATGGCAAGCTGCGGGCTGCTTACGCGCAGACCAGCGGCGAGCCCATCGGTGGTCCCAATAACACCAACAGCGGAGCCTATCAGACGAGCCTTTATTATGGCGTGGGGAATGGTATCAACGGCGTACCGGTAGGGCTGTTGAACGGAGCCGGCGGTAACGTAAACAACCTGCCTTCCCTGCCGAACCTCTTCCTGAAGCCCTTTGTGCTGACGGAAGTGGAATTCGGTACGGAGCTGAAGTTCCTGAACAGCCGGCTGGGCCTGGACGTCGCCTATTTCAACCGCAAGACCAAACATGAGATCCAACAAGCTACCCTGAGCCAGGCGACGGGTTATTCCAGCACGTATGTAGGTACGGGCTCCACGCAAAATAATGGGGTAGAAATCCAGGTTACGGGCACTCCCATCCGGACCAACGATTTCAAATGGAATATCACCTTCAATTTCACGCATGTGACGAATAAGATCCTGGAAACAGATGCAGCCGGGAATCCCCTTACCCAGGGTACTTACCGTCCGCTCAACGCCAATACGGCCTTTGTCAAGGGCATGTCGGGTCCCCAGATCATGGCGAGGGATTATACGTATGACAGCAAGGGAGAAATGGTCGTAGATAACAGCGGCCTACCCGTCTTCAACCCCACCCTGAAGCCATTCGGCAACGTGCTGCCGACCACATACGGCGGCCTGCGGAATGAATTTTCATACAAGAGCTGGAATTTATCTTTCCTCATCGACTATAACTATGGGAATAAGATCCTTTCGGCCACCAGCTATTATACCATCTGGCGCGGGTTGAACAAGATGACCCTGACAGGACGGGAGACAGGAATCACGACGGGTGTAACGTCCAGTGGTGCAGCGAATACCGTCACAGCGACCGCACAGTCCTATTACCAGGCACTGGCCCAGGTCAGCCGGGTGAACGTACTGAACGGCGACTTTATCAAACTCCGCCAGGTCACCCTGGGTTACACGATCTCGGAGAAAGTGCTGGGAAATATTCCTTTGTTCCGGGCTATCGACGTCTCCCTGGTGGGACGTAACCTGTGGACGATCATGAAACATAGCGACAACATCGATCCGGAAGCACAGTTTGCCTCCAGCGTCAAGTATGCGGGCATCGAAGGCACCAGTTTGCCTTCTTCGCGGACATTCGGGATCAATGCTAATTTCAAATTCAAAAAATAGTTACCATGAAATTGGAAAACCCCGAACTTCCGTTTACGAACACCATTAAAACGAAAAGTATGAACATGCCAAAAAAATTGTTGCTATATATAAGTTCCGCAGCTATTCTGACCCTGGGGAGCTGTACCAAAAAATTCGATGAGATCAATACGGATCCCACGCAGGCATCTGCCTCGCAATTCGATCCGAATTTGTTGCTGTCAGGGGGCCAGACGGCTTACTTCATCGCCAACCAGGGATATAATGGTCCGATATTATTCCAAAGCATGTGGGTGCAAACTTTTGCTTCCGCAGCGTATCCCAGCTATTACAGCAATGGCGACAAGTACGTAGGGTCCGGCAACCTTACCGATTACCAGGGAAGGCTGTGGACCCGGGCGTATAATTCCGCCAGCTATTTTTATGAGATCCAAAGCCTGACGAAGGACAATGCCGCGCTGAGCAACCTGAGCGGCATCGCCCTTATCCTGGAGCTGCTGAATATCCAGGTCCTGACGGATACTTATGGTGATATTCCTTTTTCCCAGGCCTTACAGGCCAAATCGGGCATTTCGCTTCCGGTATATGACAAACAACAGGACATCTATACTTCCATGCTGAGCAAGTTGGATTCCGTGCTGCCCACGCTGGACGCGGCGAAAGCGACCCCCACGAACGATGCCTGGTCTTATAAAGGCAATATAGCCCAGTGGAAGAAATTCGGTTATTCGCTGATGTTGCGGATGGCTATGCGCCTGACGAAGGCGGATGCCACCACGGCCCAGAAGTACGCTGAAAAAGCGGCAGCCGGCGGTACCCTCGCCAGCAATGCCGATAACCTGTACCAGGTATTCGACAATGCCAATGGTTATGGTAACAATAACTCCAGCGCCCTGGTAGTGCCGGAAGATTATTCCGAAGTAAAGTGGGGCAAGATCCTGATCAATTATCTTAAAACGGGCAACGACCCCCGGCTTGCCGTTATCGCGGAAGTCCCTGATACTTCCTATGATGCTACGGCCAAGGCGCTGAAGTCGACTATTCCATCCGTGCCGGGCGACCCCACTCCTTCCAAACAATTGGGAATGCCCAATGGCTATGATCAGAATGCCGGCGCTACGGATATCAGCACTTCTGCCGGTTATCCCGGAGCTTCCGGTTCGGTAGGAGGCAAAAGCCTCAACAAAGTGGGTTGGTATTCGCGTCCAACCACCTCGACCTATATTTCCCTCAATACGCCGGGTTTTGTGCTGACGTATGCGCAAACGGAATACCTGCTGGCGGAAGCCGCGGCAAGGGGTTGGAATGTCGGTAGTACGGCTGCTACGCATTATGCAAACGGACTGGCTGCCGCCATACAGACTTATGGCACTCTTGCCGCCAGCGCAGCTATTTCTGCGGGTACGGCAACCAGCTATGCTGCCGCTCATCCCCTGGATGTGTCTTCCCTTACCAATTCCTTACAGCAGATCAATACCGAATATTGGGCTACAAGCGGTACGTTGCTCGACTTCGTGGAATGCTGGAATAACTGGAAAAGATCCGGCTACCCTTCGCTGACGCCCGTGAATTATACGGGCAATTTCTCCAGTGGCTCCATTCCCAGGAGACAGCAGTATCCTATTACGGAAGCTGCCACCAACCCAGCCAACTATAAGGCTGCTGTCACCAATCTTACCGGTGGGGATCTCTTTAATTCCCGTGTCTGGTGGGATAAATAAATTTCAAGGCCGTTGCTATAAAAACAGACAGGGCTGCAGTTATGCAGTCCTGTCTTCATTTAAAAATAGTTATCTTTCATCCGTTATGAAGCTAATCTCCGCGCCGGCCAGGGCGGCCGTTCTACTTTCCCTGTTGATCCTCCTCTTATCGGCCGGTACCGGTATGGCGCAGCAGCCGTTGTTCCAATTACTATCTCCCAAGGAAACGGGCATCCGGTTCAGCAATGATATCAGTGAGACGGAGAATCTCAACGTGCTGGCATACGAGTACTTTTACAATGGCGGAGGAGTAGCTGTAGGGGATATCAACAATGATGGACTACCGGATATTTTATTGTCCGGGAATATGCGACCGAACAAACTGTTCCTGAACCTGGGGTCCCTGCATTTTAAAGACATCACCAAAGAGGCTGGGCTGGAGGGAAGGGAAGGCGGCTGGAAGACCGGCGTCACGATGGCGGATGTCAATGGCGACGGGCTGCTGGATATCTATATCTGTTATTCGGGCAAGGTCGACGAGGCCCTGCGAAGGAACCAGCTATTCATCAACCAGGGCAATCTGCATTTCCAGGAGAAGGCAAAGGAGTATGGGCTGGATGATGCCGGTTACAGCACGCAGGCTGTATTCTTCGACTATGACAATGACGGGGACCTGGATATGTTCCTTTTGAACCATAATGTAAAAAAGATCGACAATATGGAGCTGGCCAAATACCGGGCAGAGACGGATGAACTGGCGGGGGATAAATTATTTGAAAACCAGGGCGGTCATTTTGTCGATGTCTCCAAAAAAGCCGGTATCCGTCAGAACCCGCTCACCTTCGGATTGGGCATTGCCGTTGCGGACATCAATAAAGATGGATGGCAGGATGTTTATGTAACCAATGACTACAACGAACCGGATTATTGTTATCTGAATAATGGCAAGAGTGGTTTCACAGAGTGCAGTAGTGTCGCCTTTCGTCATCTGTCACAGTTCTCCATGGGGGTAGACATCGCCGATTATAATAACGACGGGCTGCCCGACATCATCACGCTGGATATGCTGCCGCCCGACAACAGGCGCCAGAAGTTATTACAGCTCCAGGAGAATTATGAATCCTTTGAATTGATGATCAGCCAGGACCTGCACCGGCAGTATATGCGCAATATGCTGCAACTGAACAATGGCGACGGCACCTTCAGCGAGATCGGGCAGCTGGCAGGGGTTTCCAATACCGACTGGAGCTGGTGCCCCCTGCTGGCTGATTTCGATAACGACGGGTATAAAGACCTGTTTGTCACGAATGGGTATATGCGGGATTATACCAACAAGGATTTCCTCCGCTACTGGGGCGACTACAAAATAAAAAAGGCCATGGACCGGGAGGCGCCGAAGTTGATGGATCTTGTTCAGGCAATGCCTTCTACGATGCTGCCCAATTATATATTCCGGAACAACCACGATCTTACCTTTTCCAACAAACAGCAGGAGTGGGGTATGGGCAGGCCGTCCTTGTCGAATGGAGCTGTCTATGCCGACCTGGATAATGACGGGG
This sequence comes from Puia sp., assembly GCA_035492545.1. GTDB lineage: Bacteria > Bacteroidota > Bacteroidia > Chitinophagales > Chitinophagaceae > Puia. The sequence continues at coordinate 10,475 of DATJJD010000086.1, read as the reverse complement.
ACCTGGACCTGGTGATCAATAATATCAATGAAAATGCCTCGGTGTATAAGAATATGAGCCGGGAGTTATCCCATACTTCCTATCTGTCTCTTAGTCTGGAGGGGAAAGGAGGCAATACCAAGGCTATCGGGGCAAAAGTGTATGTATACAGCGGAGGCATGCTGCAATATGAGGAGCTGAATCCCAACCGGGGTTATTTATCCTGTGTGACTACCGTAGTGCATTTTGGGCTTGGCGCGGCGAAGCGTGTCGACTCGGTGCGGATCATCTGGCCTGATCAGACAGAGCAGCTGTTGACGGGAGTAGAGGCCAATCAGTTGTTGACGGTGCGGGAGGGGGATGCGTTGACCAGGGCTGGGACGGGCGGGACCGCGTCGGCGGGTGCAGGTGGTGGGGCGACGGGCAGTGGCGGCGACGGGGCGACATTGACGGGCCGACCTTTCTTTTCCAGGGAGGAGGGGGTGCTGGATTATACGCATCAGGCTTTTAGTGAGAATGATTTCAAGCGTCAGCTGCTGATGCTGTTCATGTATTCCAGGACGGGCCCGGTGGTGGCGAGGGGGGATGTCAATAAAGACGGAAGGGAGGATCTATTTATAAGTGGGGATAAGAACCAGGCAGGCAAAGTGTACCTGCAGCAGACGGGTGCGGGGCAGGCAGGGGCCAGTACGGGACAGACAGGTGGCGGTTTTTTGCCGCTGGCTGGTTTGTCCATCGGGGATGAGAACAGCTCGGCGATATCGGCCGCTGTTTTTTTTGATGCCAACGGGGATGGATGGCCGGACCTGTACGTCGCCAAAGGAGGATATTCCCTTTGGGAGCCGGGTACTCCTGCCCTCCAGGATGAATTGTACCTGAACGACGGAAAGGGCAATCTCACCCTGGCAAAGGGCGCCCTGCCGGATGTCAGCGCCTCCAGTAAGTCCTGTGTACGTCCCTGTGATTATGACGGGGATGGGGATATTGACCTCTTTATCGGAGGTAGGGTCATTCCCGGGAAATATCCGCAGGCCCCTGAAAGCTATTTACTGACCAATGACGGGAAGGGGCATTTCACGGTGACGGATATTCCTTTTTCGAAGGTTGGGCTGGTTACGGATGCGCAGTGGATCGACCTGGATGGAGATGGGAGAAAGGATCTCCTCCTTTGCGGCGAGTTCATGCCTGTCACGGTTTATATAAATACGCCGCAAGGGTTTACCGATAAGACCCGGGAATATTTTGACCAGCCGTTGAATGGATTCTGGTCCTGTCTGACCCTGGCTGATGTGGATGGAGATGGTCAGTTGGATATTATTGCGGGTAACCTGGGTTTGAATACGCAAATACAGGCTTCGGAGAAAGAGCCGGCTGAGATGATCTATTCCGACTTCGACAAAAATGGTTCGATCGACCCTTTCTTTAATTTTTATATCCAGGGGAAAAGTTATCCCTATGTCAGCAGGGATGAATTGAATGAACAGATCTATCCCATGCGAAAAAAATTCGGTTCTTACCGGGATTATTCGAATGCCACGATGAGCGATATTTTTAGCAAGGAGGAGTTGGCACAGGCCGGGAAGTGGATGGTCAATGAGACAAGGACGATGTGCCTGTTACGCCGGGGCGGGAAGTTCGTGCCGGCCGCGCTGCCTTTGCAGGCTCAATTCTCCATGGTGACCCGGATACTGGCCGGGGACTTTAATCACGACGGGAAAACAGACCTTTTGCTCCTGGGCAATCATTCGGACAACCGGCTCAAGTTAGGCAGCATGGATGCCAATTACGGATGTCTGCTGACAGGGGATGGAAAGGGGGGCTTCGGATATGTGGACCAACTGAAGGCAGGGTTGAGCATTACCGGCGATGTAAAATCCGCCGATGAGATGAAGATCCAGGGGAGGAAATATATTTTCGTTGCTGCTGCGGGGGAGAAATTACAATTTTACAGGGAGCCATGAAAAAAATTATCATATTCTTATTGTTATGGAGTCCGCTGGTCCATGGGCAGAAGACAGGCAGGCTGCCAGACTCCGCGTTGAGGGATTATTTGCGGCCAGCCGTCTTTGCGCTGACGATGGTGATGGTGCATGATGTAGTGAACCCACCCGCGGCCTCCCGGTATTATTCCTATGCCACGATAGGCGCTTATGATATTGTAGCGCAGAATGACAGCACGTTGCCGGGGCCGGCCCGGTTCATCCGGAGCTATACTACGTCCCGGATCTCCGCGGCCCCCCGGGACTATGACTACCGGATAGCCGCTTTGTATTGCATTCTGGAGACGGGCAGGCAACTCCTGCCCTCGGGGGCTACGTTACAGGAGAATGAGGAGAAATTCCTTCAGTCTCTCCGGAAAAAGAAAGTTCCGGCGGCCCTCATCGCCCGCTCAGTAGCCGTTGCGAATGAAGTGGCCGCTCAGATCGTCAGCTGGTCAAAGACGGATCATTATAATAAGCTCAGCACCCTGCTGCGGTATACGCCGTTGAAGGAAGAGGGGCATTGGTACCCTACCCCACCGGCTTATATCGAAGCCGTGGAACCTCATTGGAACACCATCCGGCCGATGGTGATCGATTCCAGCACGCAGTTCCCCGCCCCGCCCCTGGTCAAATTCAGCAAGGATACCACCAGTCCCATGTACCAGCTGGTCAAAGAAGTATATGACGTATCGAAGCAGCTGACCCCTGAGCAGCTGGCCATTGCCGGCTTCTGGGATTGTAATCCTTTTGCCGTCAATACTTCGGGGCATATGATGATCGGGTATAAGAAGATCAGCCCGGGGGGGCACTGGATGGATATCACGGGGATCACTACCCGACAGGCGGGACTGGGCCTGGGGCCTTCTATCCTGGTTCATGCGGTGGTGGCGGTGACGCTGATGGACGCTTTTATCAGCTGTTGGGAGGAAAAATATCAGAGCAGCCGTATCCGGCCGGAGACCTATATCAATAAATACATGGATGTCAAATGGCAGCCTGTTTTGCAGACGCCCCCTTTCCCGGAATATACCAGCGGGCATAGCGTGATCTCCACTGCCGCGGCGGAGGTGCTGAGCTATTTATTAGGAGATCCTTTTTCGTATACCGACAATACGGAGGAGTTATGGGATATCAAGCCGAGGACTTTTTCTTCTTTCCGGCAGGCCGCGGAAGAGGCGGCGATCTCGAGACTATATGGCGGTATTCATTACCGGGATGCCATCACGGGAGGGCAGGTAGAAGGGAAGGCGTTGGGGCAGACTATTGTAGAGCGGGTGCGTGCGGCAGGGATCCGACCGATGGTTCGGTGAGACCGGAGAGATGCGACGAAGGCCAACGGGAGGAGCCGGGTGTGTCCGGATCATTGCAGATACGAAGGAGGTTTGTTAGCCTTCCCGTTCCTGAACTTAAAGTTGGCGTTGACCCCGAATGTCCGGGAAGAAGGCAGGCTGGTGCCTTCGATGCCGGCGTATTTGACATTGGAGGAGAAGGCTGCCTCCGGATCGATGTTGTCGCTATGTTTCATCAACGTCAGCAGGTTGCGGGCCACCAATGATATTTCGATCGCCCGGAATACAGGCAGGCGCGCCAGGGCTTTTTCGGAGAGGGTGTAGCCGAAGGTGATCTGCCGGAGCTTGATATAGTCCCCGTTGAGTACATTCAGTTTTGAAATGCCGGACAGCCGCTGATAATAATCCTCGGCGTCCGCCGCCACCGTATTCGGAATGCTGCCGCTCAGTACCCCGATGGTAATACCCGTTTCGCGACCTGCAAGGGTCATCTTGTTCAGGCCCCGGTAGATGGTGTAATAGCTGGTGGCCGAAAGGATCTTATTCCCATAGTTGTAGTCGATGAGGAAAGAGAGGTTAAAGTTCCTGTAGGAGAAATCATTCTTTAATCCGCCATAAGTGGTCGGTAGTACATTTCCCATCGGAACCAGGCCGCCCTGTATGGGCAAGCCGCTGGCATCCACGATGATGTCGCCCTTGACATCATAGGTATAATCGTGCGCCAGGATCTGGGGGCCAGGCATGCCCTTGACAAAGGCTGTATTCGCATTGAGCGGCCTGTAGGTCCCCAGCGTCACGTTGTTACCCGCTTCATCGGTCTCCAGGATCTTATTCTTTACGTTGGTCAGGTTGAACGTAATATTCCAGCTGAATTTATTGGTGTTGACGGGGGTCCCGGTCAATTCCACTTCCAGTCCTCTGTTCCAGGTGGAGCCTGTTCCTACATAGGTATTAGAGTACCCGGTTGCTTCACTCAGGGGGGCGCTTTGTATCTCATGTTTCGTCTTGCGGGAGAAGTAGGCGACGTCCAGGCCCAGGCGGCTGTTAAAGAATTTCAGCTCCGTTCCAAATTCGATCTCGGCGAGTACAAAAGGTTTCAGGAAAAGGTTGGGTAGGGAAGGAAGATTGTTCACGCTGCCGCTGGACCCGTTCAGGAGTCCTACCGGTACGCCGTTAATGGCATTACCCACGCCATAATACAGGCTGGTCTGATAGGCGCCGCTCTGGGTATTATTAGGCCCGCCGATCGGCTCGCCGCTGGTTTGCGCATAGGCGGCCCGCAGCTTGCCATAGTTCAACAAGGGCGTATGCAGGAACTGGGTAAAAATAAACCCTGCCGATACGGAGGGTGTAAAGATGGTCCGGTTATGGTCCAGCAGGGTGGAATACGCATCATAACGGCCCGTCGTCGTCAGGAATAAAAAATCCTTATAATTAAAATCCAGGGTATAGTAACCGGAGTTGACCAATTTTTGATAGTAGTAATAATACCTGCCATAGGTTACCACGTTAGAGGGTGTATACAGGTAAGGGATGACGAACTGGCTGCCATAGATCTCGATATATTCATACCCGTTCTTCCGCGAGTTGATACCCAGTGTAGCGTCCAGTTTCAAATCTTCGGTCAGGTGATGAGAAACTCCGATGAGGCCATCCAGGTTGAGCTCGAAGGTCTGGAGATTGGTCAGTTCATTCAGTTGTCCCGATTGCCCGGCTGCATTGAAGGAGAAATTTGTTCCCGTGGGCGTCACCTGGAAGAGACGGTCATTTTCCTGGTCATAGCCGACCCGGCCCTGGGCGTACAGCCAGTCGGTGAAATTGTATTTAGCCGATACGGCTGCGATCATCCGTTTACGGCCTGTGTTGTTGATGAATTTGTTGACGGCAAACCAGGGATTGGTCACATAATTGTCGTCGCTGAAGACGACCTCATTCCCCTGTGCGTCATAACCTGGCGCCAGGATCTTCTCCTTAATATTCGGGGCCAGGAACATCCCGTTGTTGGGGTTACCGGGTCCGTCACTCAATTGAGACCGGTTCTTGTCCTGCTCGTCGATGTAGTTGGCAATGACGGTAGCGCTGAGCTTGTCCGTGATCTTCTGCATGACGTTGAGGTTGATCGTCTTCCGGTTCAGTCCGCTGTTACGCACGATGGAGCTGTTGTCGAGGTTGGAGAGGGAAAGCCGGAAGGTCCCCCGGTCTCCTCCATTGCTGACCGCTATCGTATTGGTCAGGGAAGGGCCGGTCCGGTAGAAGTCGGCAATGTTATTTTTATAGGGAGAATAAGGGTAGCTGTTCCCATCGAACTGGGGGGAGAGCGAGCCATCCATCTTAGCGCCCCAGGCCAGCCGGGCCGTGTTGCGTGCTTCGGTCTGGTTGGCTGGTTTGTTGCCATTCTGACCCTGTCCATACACATATTGATAGTTAGTGCTGTTGATCGCCTTATCCCAGGCCGCGTTGGTATTATATTCTACTGTAAAATCCCCTTTTTTCCCTGTTTTGGTGGTGATCATGATGACGCCGTTGGTAGCCCGGGTACCATAGAGGGCGGAAGCCGCCTGACCTTTTAAGACGGTGACGGTCTCAATATCATCGGGGTTGATGTTGCCGATGCCGTCCCCGTAGTCGGAGCCGCCCCACTCGCCAGCAGCCCCCCGTTGGGTGTTGTCCATCGGCACCCCGTTGATGACGAAGAGGGGTGAACCGCCGGAGTTCATGCTGGGCATGCCCCGTAAAAGGATACGGGCGCTGCCGCCGGGTCCCCCGCTGGTGCCATGTACGTTGAGACCGGCGACCTGTCCCGCCAGGGAGAGGGCCACATTGGTCTCCCGGGCCCTGTTCAGCTGATCGCCACCGATAGTCGTAACGGAATAGCCCAGTTTTTTAGAGTCCTTGGAGAGGCCCAATGCCGTGACGACCACTTCCCGCATGTTGGAAACCCCTGCCTTCAGGACGACCAGGTTAGCGTCTTCTTTCTCCAGGTCAATGGTCCTGCCGGCATGGCCGACGTAGGAGAAGGTCAGCACCGCCCGTTTGTTTGGCACTACCAGCAGGAAATCGCCGTAAACATTTGTCTGGGTCGCTTTGGAATGACCTTTCACACTCACGGTTACGCCTACCAGCTCTTCCCCTTTTTCATCGACCACTTTTCCCCTGATGCTGTCCTTGTTGGCGGCGCCGCCCAGATCCCAGGGAGATATGGATGTGGCGGTCGCTTCTTTTTTCTTTTTAATAATAATATTCGCATTGACCTGTTCATATTGAAGATCCGTGTTCTTCAATAATATGTTCAGGAGGTCGGAGAGGGAGATATGTTCTTCCTGTAAATTGATATTTTTATAACCGGCGATGTCGTCTGTCTTGTAGGTGAAGGAAATAGCCGACAAGCCTTCCATTTCATGGAAGGCTTTTTTCAGGGTGGTATTTTTCAGATGAATGGAGATCTCAATTTTGCTGAGATCCTGGCCGTTACTTACCCGTCCCGCTAATAAAAAGCAGGCTGTCAGCAACAGCGGGAGTAAAGAACTCTTCATGAAATGCAAATTCTTTTTTCAAATGGCATCGTGCGGCCTTATGGGAGGATGGATTATCCCTTAGAGAGAGACAGGATCATAAGCAGTTATTCTATAACATAATGTCCGTTCCTATTGCCAAGCTGTTTGTCTACGAGTTTGCAAATGATCTTCAATGCCTGTTCCTTTCCTATAGACCTGTTAAACGAGGTGGTAATCCGCATATTCAGCAGAGATTGATCCGTAACGTTGATCTCGGTATTATAAAGATGTTCCAGGTCCCGAAGGATGTCGCCCATCGTTTCATCTTCATAAGAAATATAGCCTTGTTGCCAGGATGCTATTTTGCCGATATCAATATTTTTTTCCCGGATCAGGGTATCTATATTGCTGACCTTTATCTGCTGTCCTTTCTGCAGGATAGCCACCACATCCTCTCCCCGGCTGACCTTTATTTTACCCCGGCTGACCGATATTACCACGGTTCGAAGATAAGGATAGGCTTTGATATTAAATGCAGTCCCCATGACGGTAGTGGTAATTTTACCCGTGTGTATGATGAATGGCACTTCTTCGGCATGCCGGACGTCGAACCAGGCCTCGCCGGACAGATAAACTTCTCTTTTTTTATCCGTAAACTCATCGGGGAATTCCAGGTAGCTGTCTCCATTGAGCCAAACCTGGGTGCTATCCGGCAATAGCAGAAATTTCTGTTCAGATGTTTCCGTGATCTTTCTTGTCAGGGATTGGACGGCCATCGGTTCATGCCGGCCTGAGGCCGTGGCTTTACCTTTCCACCAGAGGAAGGTAGCTAAAACGGATACTACCAGGAGGGAAGCGGCCGGCAGGACCCATTTCTTTTTCCGCAACGTTGTGGGCCGGTAGGCATCCGGAAGGTCCTGGACCGGAGATTTGAGCACCAGGCTGCCGTTTCCGTCAATATAGGAAATGATGGAGGGGTCGGTCTCATGGATGCTGTTGTAAACATCCCGTATCAGGTCCCGCAGGGTCTGATCATATTCAGCCTGTTTCACGTAGGACAGGAATTCTTCCAATTCCTCTTCGGTAGAAGTATTCTTTAGGTATTGCCAGAAAAGGTATGCCAGTTTGTCCTTCATGATAGTAGAAAGGTTTCCCCCTTAAATAAGACGAAACAGGTGCTGGCTCTTCCTATTCCGTAAAAAAATAAATACCATAAAAACAAAAAAAGCAATCGGTGGCGGGTCACGAATTTGCGAATGGATTCCAACGCGCTAAATACTTGATTCTTAACAGTATGTCTTGATACACTCAGTTCATCGGCAATCTCCTGGTAACTCAGGCCTTTATCCCTGTTGAGCCGGTAGATCAGTTGCCGCTGGGGGGGAAGGCTGTCGACTGCCTTACGGATGATGGATTCGCATTCTTTGGCTTCTACCAGGTTGATCGTCTCATTGGTCAGGATATCCTGAAGGTTGTCCCAAACGGCTTTCTTCAGGCGGCTGTTAACGGCTGCCTTTCTCAGAAAGTCCAGGATTTTATTTTCCGTAACGCGGTACAGCCAGGCTTCCATGTTGTGGATACCGGTGATATTGCTGCGGTGGTCCCACAGCGACAAAAAAACTTCCTGAATAATATCTTTTGCGTAAAGGTCGGATTTAGTGAGCCGGAGGGCCAAAGTATATAATTTATACTCATGCTCCCGGAAGATCCTGATAAAATGCACTTCCAGTTCAGGGTCCCTGTCCCGGGTGTTTAGCCGATCTTTATCCTGCATACTAATCGTGGAAGAAATGGGGTTACTAAATAGATACCCCTAAAAATAGGAAAATAAAATCATTTTTCCCGCTCATTTTCCGCTAAGCCAGTCCCGGAACCAGTAGCCGGAATTCTTGATCGTCCGTAACTGGGTATTAAAGTCGACGTGGATGAGGCCAAAGCGGGCCCGATAGCCTTCGGCCCACTCAAAATTATCCATCAGGGTCCAGGCGAAATAGCCTTTGATGTTGACCCCTTCTTTCTTGGCTTTCAGGACGGCCAGCAGGTATTGCTGCAGGTAGTCGATCCGATCCTGATCGTCGATGACGCCATTGATGAGCTCGTCCTTAAAGGCTGCCCCGCCCTCGCTGATGATGATCTCTTTTACGCCGCCATAGAGCCAGAAACGTTTGATCAGGCGATAAAAGCTGTCGGGGTTGATCTCCCAGCCCATGGCCGTAGCCGGTACTTTTCGTACGGAGGCTTTTACTTCGGAAGCCTGAACGATAGGAATGAGGGAGTTATGCCGGACTACTACCGGGAAATAGTTCTGGATGCCGATGAAGTCGAAGTTGAATTGCATCCTTTCGGTGTATTTCCAGCTTTTGTTATGTAATTCCAGGCGTTCCAGGAATTTGAAGTCTTCGCGGGGGTAACCTCTGCCCAGGGCGGGTTCGATGAACAGGCGGTTCATCAGGATATCCAGTCTTTTGGCGGCCTGAATGTCTTCCGGGGAGTCGGTATAGGGGATGACTTCCGAGCAGGAGAAACTGGTGCCGATATGGGCGTCTTTTACGAATTGCCGGAGGATACGTCCTCCTTCGGCCTGTGCGAGGGCGGCGTGATGGATGGCGGGCAGGAAATTGGAGAGCCCCATTCTGCCCGGGGCATGTTTGCCCAGCATGTAACCCAGGCTGGTAAACCCAAAGGGCTCGTTGAGAACGATCCAGTTCTTGACCTTGTCCCCATATTCCTCCGCGCAGAGGGTTGCATAGCGGGTAAACCATTTCAACATGAGATGGCTGGTCCAGCCTCCTTCTTTTTCCAATGCGGCCGGCAGGTCCCAATGGTAGAGGGTTACATAGGGTGTCAATCCCAGTTTGAGGCATTCGTCGATGACCCGGTGATAGAACGCTATGCCTTCCTTATTGACGCGGCCGATGCCTTCCGGCAGGATACGAGGCCAGGAGATGGAGAAACGGAATACGTTGAAGCCCAGCGCTTTTGTCAACAGGAGATCGTCCTTGTAACGATGGTAAAAGTCGCAGGCGATGGTAGGTTTGTGGCCCCCTTTGATCTTTCCCTGGCGGCGGGCGAAATTGTCCCAGATAGACGGGCCTTTTCCGTAGCTGTTGTAAGCGCCTTCATTTTGTACGGCAGCCATGGCCACTCCCCATAAAAAATCATCTCCGAATTCCCTTGCTATCAGTTTGTGCAGGTTGGATGTCACCAGGCGGTATAATTTAAGTCGCAAATTTTGGACGAAAGTGTGTTACGGCAATATTATGATTGGGTTATTTTTTACTTGGGAGGCCGGCGGGGCGAGGGGTGATGGCGGGGCAGCGGATAGACATGGATTTGCCGGGACGGATTGAGGATGGGTTGGAGTGAGGTGGATTGGAGTGAGGAGAATAAGAGATTGGGGCGGGGGACTATGTACTTTTTGAGTTGTATATGCAATTAGGTGGTCAGGCCCCGTTTGGAAAATGAGGCAATTGTATATACAACTGATTAAAGAGGGGGAATTGGGAGGTAGGGAGGCGGGTTGATAAAGGGGAATGGTGAGGGGACGGCTGATGAGCGGGTTGATAAAGGGGAATGGCGAGGGGAAGACTGGTGGGCGGATAGGTAAAGGGGAATGGTGAGAGGAAGGCTGGTGGGCGGGGCAGAGGATTTATGGTTGAGAAACGAATTTAATTGGGTTCTCTCCGAATTCCCGGGCATCGACCCATTGGATGGAAGGGTCTTTCCGGAAC
>DATJJD010000085.1:0-7249 GCA_035492545.1 Puia sp. | reverse complement strand
TCTGGAGAGGGTTGGGCGCGGGATGGTATCCCAGCTCTTACTCCTGGAGAAAAATTCCGTTGATTAATGTGGGACTTGTGAAGTAAATTAGCCTTATGAATAAACTTATCCTTTTTGTGGCCATTGCGGCATACTGCGCCGGTTGTAGAGGAAAACCGGAGGTCGATAGAAATATTGCCATTGAGGTGGCTTTCGCTCAGACGTGGAAGGTGAATCTTAAAAAAGATACCTTCACGATGTTGTACCTATCCAGGCCGCCGCTGGCAATAGGTCTGGGGCTGACGGAAGATGAGCGGAACCGCCTCATCGATGCCTGGTATTCACTTAAATTGGATCATATCGAAGGCAAGACGACGCTGAAGGACAATTGCAATAGAATGCCGAAGCTGTTCACCGTCATCAAGGCGACGACAGCACATACTTCGCAGGAAATATCCATCGACGAAAATTGCGAGGATCCGGGCTTTTTCGATTCAGGAAGAGAGAAGCGGTTGAAAAAATTTCTCCGGCTGGTCAAAGATATTGTCTTTTCAAGGGCGGCCGTCAAAAATGCCCCTGAATCGGATGTGTTTTATATGTAACCGGCCTGAGGAGCATCATTCCGCTCTCAGGCTCTTCGTCGGGTTGGCCAATGCCGCCTTCACCGCCTGATAGCTCATGGTCAACAGGGCGATGAGGACTGAGGCGCCGCCTGCCAACGCAAAGATCCACCAGGACAGCGCGATCTTATAGGCAAAGTCCTGCAGCCACTGATGGAGGAAATACCAGGCCAAAGGAGCTGCAATAAGAAAAGCGATGAGAATTAACTTCAGGAAATCTTTTGAGAACAGCGTAATGATCTGAGCCAGGGAGGCCCCCAGCACTTTGCGGATGCCGATCTCTTTGATCCGTTGTTCGGCGGCGAACATAACGAGTCCCAGCAGCCCCAGGCAGGAGATGAGGATCGCAAGGGTTGCAAACAGTACGGAGAGTTGCGAAATGATCAGCTCACTACTATATAGTTTCTTATATTCCTCATCGACAAATTGATAGGCGAAGGCATAGTCCGGATTGATGTCTCTGTAGAGCGTCGCCAGGCTCGCGAGAGCTTCCTTTGTTTTGCCGGGCTGGGTGCGGATCATGATCACCCCAAAGTCTTCATACTCTTTTACGTCGATCATGATCGGTTTGATCGGCTCATGCAGCGAGTGGGTATGATAGTCTTTTAACACGGCGATGATATGGCCCTTCTTTTTCCAGGCGGAGACCCATTTCCCGATAGGATCTTTCATACCCATTTCCCGAACGGCCTCTTCATTCACCATAAAAGCATCCGAGGAATCCAGGGCATTCAGCCGCGAGAAGTCACGGCCCTCTGCTATTTTCAGGTTCATTAATTTTATGAAATCGAAGCCCACCGAGGCGGGTTTGAAACCGACGGACTGGTTCTTTTGCTGGCCCTCCCAATGGATGTCATCCGCTACCACGAAGTCCATGGCATGGGGGGCTTCCGAGCTCCGGTCCACCATGGCGATGCCCGGCATGCCGGAAGCCTGGTTCTTAAAGGATAAATAATTGTTGATTTTTGTCAGGTTGCCTTCGATGCGGACATAGATCAGGTTCTCCCGGTCATAACCCAGATGGGCATTTTGCACGTAGTTGGTTTGCCGGGTGATGACAATGGTAGCGATGATCAGCAGAATAGACAACGTGAACTGGAAGACGGTGAGGCCTTTCCGGAACCAGACGGCCGTCTGGGAGAAATGCATCGTCCCTTTGATAATCCGGATGGGCTGCAGAGAGGAGAGATAGAGGGCTGGGTAGCTGCCCGCAGCGAGACCCGTTATCACTGCGAGAACCAGTGTGGAGAACCAGAACGAGGGGTGTATCAGCGGGGATGTAATGGCTTTCCCGGTGAATTGGTTAAAGGCCGGCAACAGGATGAACAGGAACAGGATGGACAGCGCCATAGCCAGGAAGGAGAAGACCAGGGCTTCGCCCAGGAACTGCCCGATCAGGCGGCCGCGGGTGGACCCTATCACTTTGCGAAGCCCGATTTCTTTCGCTCTTTTGACAGACCGTGCCGTGGCCAGATTCATAAAGTTGATACAGGCGATGATCAGGATGAAAATAGCGACCCCGCTGAATAAACGGACGTATTCGATGCGGCCGTCCCCGGGTCGTCCGTTGACGAAAATGGAATGAAGGTATTGGTCGCTGTATCGTTGCAGGCCTACCCATACGCTGACGCCGGGCTGGCGTTGCAGACGGGTTTGCAGGACCCTGTTGATCTTGTCCTCCGTAACTTTCACGTCGGCGCCGGGGGATAGACGGAAGAAGGTTCTGAAATTATTGGAAGCATATTCCAGCTGCCCTCTCTCCTGTGTCTTCCAACTGATTAGAAACTGGTATTTCAGCGAGCTCGCTGCCGGAAGGTTGTCAAAGACACCTGTAATGGCGAAGTCGAGGCGGTTTTCATAACGGATAGTCTTGCCGATGGCCGCTGCGGGGCTGCCAAAAAATTGTTCGGCCATTTTCCGGGAAAGGACGATGCTGTTGACATCCCGCAGGGCGGTGGCGGCATCGCCTGCCAGCAGGGGCATATGTAAGGTAGTGAAGAAGTCTTCGCTGGCCCGGGAGCCTTCCAGCTTCAGCAATTTTTCGCCGACCCGGAAGGATTCCGCATGTCCCCAGGGAAGCTCGTAACCGGTTTGGTAAAAAGCCTGTTGTTTTATTTCCGGAACGGCCTCTTTGATGCCCTCAAGGGAGATGATGACATGATCGGTATATCGCGTAGGTGTGGTGTAGCTGCCCCTGGTCTTGCCGTCAGCCGTCACCGCCTGGTAAGCCGTATAGAGGTTTTGCCCGTCGGGATAAAAATTGTCGATGCTCTTTTCGTCCTGTACCCAAAGCAAGATGAAGAGGCAGCAGGTCATTCCCAGGGCCAGCCCGGTTACGTTAATAGCCGTATGCACCCGATGGCGGGTGATATTCCGCCAGGCGATCTTGAAGTAGTTTTTGAGCATGCTTTTTTTCCGCGAAAAAAATGCCAGAGTATGGGTAGTTTGAAATCAATGATTTAAGTAATATAAAGAAAATACGTTGTCCGTTTATGATACAACAGCTGTTCCATTGTGAACTTTTTTGTACATTCATTTCTTACTAAAAAGGCACACATGAGAAAATTACTGTTCCTGTTCGCGTTATGCGGATCCCAACTCCTTTTTGCCCAAAGAACCATTGTCTACTGCGGGAAGCTGATCGACCCGAAGTCGCTGCAGGTTCTGGCGGAGATGTCCATCATCGTCGAAGGCAATAAGATCACGGACCTGCAAAAGGGTTATGTACCGCTGGCCCAGGGGGATAAGGCCATCGATCTGAAGGGCCTGACGGTAATGCCGGGCCTGATCGACGCGCACGTTCACCTGGAGCATGAGACCAGCCCCAACGCACAGATAAAAGGGTTTACCCTCAGCGATGCGGATGTGGCTTTTGAGTCGACGGTCTATGCGAAGACGACCCTGATGGCAGGGTTTACCACCGTACGGGATGTAGGGGGTAGTGGTGTCAACATCGCCCTGCGTAATGCTATTAAGAAGGGGACGGTGATCGGGCCGCGAATGTATACGGCAGGAAAGATCATCTCTTCCACGGGCGGACATGGAGATCCCACGCACGGCTACCGGAAGGGGCTGACGGCGGACGAGTATACTACGGAGACGGTAGCCGACGGGAAAGACGAATGTATCCATGCCGTCCGGCAGATGTATAAGGAAGGGGCCGACCTGATCAAAATTACGGCTTCCGGCGGGGTGTTGAGCCTGGAGAAGGATGGCACCGGTCCGCAATTCTCCGAAGAGGAGATCCGGGCTATCGTGGAGACGGCGAAGGACTATGGAATGCCGGTGGCAGCCCATGCCCATGGAGCAGAGGCCATGAAAAGGGCCATCCGGGCGGGGGTGACGTCTATCGAACATGGCACGCTGATGGATGATGAGACCATCAGCCTGTTCAAGAAATATGGTACCTGGTATGTGCCTACCATCATCGCCGGCAAGTCGGTGGCGGATTCGGCCAGTAAGAAGCCGGGTTATTTCCCCCCGGTCATCGCGGCAAAGGCCATTGCCATCGGACCGGTAATACAGGGTACCTTTGCGAAGGCGTATAAGGCGGGTGTGAAGATAGCGTTTGGCACGGACGCAGGTGTGTATGCGCATGGAAAGAACTGGATCGAGTTCGTGTACATGACGGAAGCCGGCATGCCGGCCCTGGAAGCCATCAAATGTGCGACGGTGAATGCGTCCGAGCTGATCGGCGTCAGCGATAAAGTGGGCACGATCGAAAAAGGGAAGCTGGCGGATATTGTGGCGGTGGAGGGGGATCCTACCAAGGATATCCATGTGATGGGCAGCGTGAAGTTTGTGATGAAGGATGGGGTGGTTTATAAGAATGAATAATATGGAAAATATAAAGGTCGCTACAGCGCAATTCGAGAACAGGAGTGGGGACAAAGCCTACAACCTTTCGGTCATCCGGTCATTAGCCGGCAAGGCGGCGGCGCAGGGGGCGCAGGTCATTGCTTTTCACGAGTGCAGCATCACCGGGTATACCTTTGCCCGGCATCTCTCCCGCGAGCAGATGCTGGACCTGGCGGAGGTCCTGCCGGAAGGGCGCCAGGCGTCGGGGGACTCCGGCACACTGCCTGTGGCGCCAGACAGCCCCAGCGTGCAAACTTTAACAGCCTATGCCCGGGAGCTGGACATCGTAATCCTGGCCGGCCTTTTCGAGAAAGATGCCGAAGGCAATCTTTTCAAAGCCTATGTCTGCGTCGACAAAGAGGGAATGGTGGCCCGGCATAGAAAGCTGCATCCTTTCATCAATCCCCACCTGACTCCCGGGGATGCTTACACTGTCTTTGAGATAGGCGGCTGGAAATGTGGCATCCTGATCTGTTATGACAACAATATTATTGAAAATGTAAGGGCGACGGCTTTGCTGGGAGCCCAGATCATCTTTATGCCGCATGTGACGATGTGTACGCCTTCCACGCGGCCCGGGGCCGGATTTGTCGATCCGGAATTGTGGAAGGATAAGGCGGCTAACCGGGAGATCCTGCGCCAGGAGTTCGATGGACTGAAAGGCAGGAGCTGGCTGATGAAATGGCTGCCCGCCCGGGCTTATGACAATGCGATCTATGCGGTCTTTTCCAATCCTATTGGGATGGATGACGATCAGTTGAAGAATGGCTGCTCGATGATCATCGATCCTTATGGGGATGTCATGGCGGAATGCAGGGAGTTGGACGATGCCTTCGCCCTGGCGGAGCTGACCCCGGATGCGTTGACCCTGGCGGGTGGTTACCGGTATCGGAAAGCACGGAGACCGGAGCTGTATAAAGATATTATAGGACAGCCGCACCAGTCCGAACAGAAGGTGGTCTGGCTGCATTGAACGGATTGACTTCGATGGCCCGCCCGCCTCTACCGCACTCTTTTTAACACAGCCTGGTATTGCCCCAGGGGGCCGGCATCGCGGTAGTCAACCGCCTGGACATCCCCCTTATGGGCCCAGTGATAATGTTTACCCGTCACGGCGCCATGGAGGGTTACCGCCGGTTCGCCGGTGTTCTCAAAATGCCAGTCGCTCCACATTTTGGGGGTCACACGGGTGAGAGACCTGCCGCCGCCAGCAGTTGGTTGTTGTACAAAGGCGGCTCTTTTATTTCCACAGCAGGACATAGTTTATATTTTTTGACCCGGCCATGCGGGCCTTGTTACTACCGGGGGCGCCGGTAAAATAAGCAAGGGAGCAGACTTCCGAAGAAGCCTGTCCCTGCCTGAGCAACAGAAAAAATAGGATCAAAGGGCCCGGAACAAACTAACAAACGAAGATCTATGGTCGAGGTCGCCCTACAAGTCGACCGAATGCTGGTCCTCAAGGTTCCAATGCAAAGGCGGCTACTCTTCCATCGTCCTTGCTGGTGAGGCGATACGTACCATCGGTGGCCATGGCGGCTACGGAGAGGGTCTCCGCAAACGCTGCCTTGCCGACGCCTCCGTCATAACAGGATCCCAGTAATTGTGCAGGGGTAAAAGGTTTGTCATAGATGCTGCTGCTGTTGCGGGTATAACCACCCGCACTATCGATGACCATTCCGTTGGCATCTGCGATAGCGACATCTCCGCAGGTACCTCTTTCCACACTGAAGCTGAATACGGCAAAATTATTGGGCTGCACGGCCTGGAAGGAGAGATCGAGTACGGCTTCCACATCTTCGGGCGCATAGGAGACAAATCCGCAGCAATCCGAGGCGGCAGGCAGGCCATTGACCTTCACCGTGAAGATGTCGGCCTGACAAGCAGAGTTGTCGATCCGCATCAGCATATTATACCCATTGGCCGTGGTGAGGGTGGGACTGTCCAGCAGGATATCCGGTGCATTCACGCTGAAGCCTGCATTGTTATAATCCGGCGTTTTGAAAGTCGCCTTCGGAATATTCGTCAGCAGGGCGCCGGTCTTGTCGAATAGTTCCAGCTTAAATTCATACAATCCATCTCCCGTCGTCAGGCTTGCATCCACCAGGGCATTGGAGTCGAAGGTGATGCTGAGGTTGCGGTAAGAAGGCTCGACCCATTGCGGATTTGCTTCCGGAACGCTGAAGGGGGCCATGTCCGGACGTTCGGGAGGGATGATGTATAAATTATCATTGCTGCCCTGGGTGAAAGGTCCCAGCTTCACGCTGTTGGAACCGAATTGGGTATCCCCGTGCGAGTCCGTATATGTAAACTCATATCCTTTGGGGGTGATGCCGCCGATAGGCAACAGGGGTTTGTAAGCGTCGCTGACGGCTATCAGGTCGGGACCTGCCACTTTCTTATAGCTCCACCGGTAATAATAGATGCCGTTGTTGGGCAGGTCGTTGCCGAAGCCTACGACGAAGGTGGGGGAGCCGCCAAAGGGACGTTTGTAGTCACCCACGGTAGTGGGAAGGAACCAGGGATCGTAGATAGCCGCCGCATCCGTCAGCCCGATACGGTTATAGTTCACCGTTTGACCGGGCGGAGGCTGAAGGATGTTTTGTTGGTTGATATGCGACACGCTGGTGCCGCCCACGGTTCTGATCCAGACTTCATCTCCCGGCATAGGGCAGTCGCAGCAGCAGTTGCCGGGCACCCGCGGATCGGTGATATGGATGTTGATGGTGGTGCCACAGGCATAGTCCCAGAAAGTATAACAGGGCACCGGGGGATTGTATACGGTCGTCCACACG
>DATJJD010000084.1:0-5136 GCA_035492545.1 Puia sp. | reverse complement strand
AGGGCCGGTATATTTGAATTGGGATTAGAGGCAGACCAGGCATCCAGCACACGCGTGGGATGGTTAAAGCCGTTTTGTACCCATACATTCCAGAAGTCGCTGTATGATTTCCAGCCATCATAGGCTTTTACGGCTGCGATGCCTTGCCAGAACATGGAGAAGTCGAAGTTCTTATAGTTAAAGCCCAGTGACAAGCCATATTCTATCTTAGGCGTGGACCCATTACCAATCCAGGTTTGGTCATAGTTGTAATCGATCTTGCCGTCCGGTTTCCCATCCGGGCCGGAAATATCTTTGTAACGGATCCTGCCGAGTCCCTTTCCGGGCTGATCGGGAGAGTTGGTAACGGCATCCTGCGTTTTGTAAATACCGTCAGCGATGAACCCATAGGTAGAGCCCCACGGATGTCCATCGATATTATCGCCTTTCAGCGCACTGCCGCCCCAGGAGTATTGTACGGAAGCCGGCAGGCTATTGACGACATTTTTGTTGTAGGCGATATTGCCGCGGACCTGATAGCTGAAGTCTTTCCCCCTATTGCCGTTATAACCAATGGAAAGCTCAACCCCTTTATTGGTCATATTGGCAGCGTTGATATATTGATAGGCCCCTTCACCGAAGGTTCCCAGGTAGGGAGGCTGGATCAGCATGCCATCGGTTTTTTTCCTGTAAAAATCCAGGGACCCGGAGACTCTTTGATTCAGCAGGCCAAAGTCAAGACCGATATTTGTCTGGTTCGTGGTTTCCCACCGCAGGTCGGGGTTGCCGGTCTGGATCCTGTAATATCCGGAAGGGAGGCTGCCCGTCTCATTGCCGTTAATACCATAGGAGGTGACGTTGTAATCCGAGCCGAAATAGGTTTGTGCGGATAGAGAGCTGATCTGCGCGAGGCTGCCGTTGCGACCCCAGCTTGCCCTGAGCTTCAGATCAGAGAACAAACTGTTGTCCGCCATAAACTTCTCATTGCTGATGCGCCAACCGGCGGACAGGGCGGGAAATAAGGCATACCGGTTGTTGGTACCGAATTTGGAAGAACCGTCATAACGGAGCGATCCGGACAAAAGATAACGGGAATCATACGAATAATTGAATTTACCGAAAGTTGAAAGCAGGTTGTATTTATCTCCGCCCCCACTCATGGACATATTACCCGTAGCTGTGCTGAGGTAAGCGTAGTCATAATTTTGGAAGGCAAGCGTCTGCCGGCTGGCGTCCATGGTCTCCGTTTTATATTTATTGGCCTCCATACCGACCAGTACATCCAGATTGTGTTTGCCGGCGTTGAGCTTGTAATCAAGGGTATTGGCAAAATCCAGGATGGCTTCCTGCATATACCATTGGTCGACACTGCTGATGGGATTGAACTTGCCCCCACCCTCGACAAAGGTAAACTGGATCGTACGGTGATATCCTTCCGTATAGATCAGACCCAGTTGCGAATGAAAGGTGAAGTGATTGAGGAACATTACATTGGCATGCACATCCCCAAATATCTTATTGTAGGTGTTGCCATTATCTTTATTCAGGGTGAGCTCTCTTACCGGGTTCCAATAGTCGTCCATCCCATAGGCCACGGCAGAGCCGCCCCAGCCACCGGTGGTGGTATGCACGGGAATGATGGGCGGTTCAACCAGGGCATCATGCATGACATTCTGATTATGGTCTATCATGCGCGACACCTCCATGTTTTCGCCGATGGTAAAATGATCCTTAATGACCTTATAGTCGGTATTGACACGCAGGCTGAAGCGGGTGAAACCTGTATAGATCTGTGTTCCCTGGTTCTGCAAAAAGTTCAGGGATAATAAGGAAGTTGATTTTTCACTGCCTCCTGAGATGGTAAGTTGGTGGTTATTCTGAAGGCCTGCCTGGGAAATGGCATCCAGCCAGTTGGTATTGCCCGCCAGCATAGTGGAATCTGCATTGAGGTACTGCCGGGGCGTTGCCTTATCCAGTATGGGAATCCCATTGGCGTCTTTATGCCAGTCATATTTATAGATCTGTGTGACGGCATTGGGGTCCTGCCCGTCATTAACGGCAGCCTGCCACAGTGCCTGGCCGTATTGCTGCGTATTCAGCATGGGCACCTTGTGCGGGAGATCGGCAACACCCACGGAACCATGATAGGATATTCTTGTTTTCCCGGCCTGTCCCTTCTTTGTTTCTATGAGGATAACGCCGGCGCCGCCCTGGGTACCATAGATACTGGCGGAATAGGCATCCTTCAGCACCTGTATGGAAGCAATGTTCTCCGGGTTGACATCCCGCAAGTTCACATAACTTGGTACGCCATCGATAACGATGAGGGGGCTTCCCCCGTTGAGGGATGTAAGTCCTCTTACCTGTATGCCCACATTTCCGGACGGATTGCCATCCGTAGTGATATGGAGACCGGGTACTACCCCTTGCAAGGCCTGCATCACGTTGGTCGTGCCATGGCTTTTGCTCAATTCCTTTGGACCGATGACCGCCACAGCGCCTGTCAGGTCCGCCTTCTTTTGTGTCATATAACCGGTTACCACCACTTCATTAAGACCGGCGTCAGCTGGTTCTTTCAGGGTAACGTTGATGACAGTCTTCTCTCCGATGGTTACTTTTTGGGTAGCTTTTCCAATGTAGCTGATCTCTAAAATTTCTCCTTTTGTTGCATTAATGGAAAAAGAACCATCTGCACCGGTTACAACGGCGGTGCGTTTACCGGATATTTTAATGGTAGCACCCGCTAAAGGAGTTGATTTTTCATCTGCAACTTTTCCTGTTATAGGTCGTTGGGCAAAAACAGCCGAACAGCAACCGAGCAATAAGGCTGACAAAAAAAATGTCGTTAGTTTAAAATGTTTACTCATATGGCAGTCTTTTATTTTTGAGAGAAAATAGATGGCAATAGAAAGCCGGCTGCCCCTTTAAAATTTAATTTTTTATAAACGGAGAGCGGCAGAAATGGCTTATAGAGTAGTGTGGAAAGGGTTAGCCGCTGAAAAAAAGTTCAGGCAGCCATTTAAACCCCTTGGGGAAGTGGTATTGGTTTGCAGAAAGGTCTGGCATGGCACGTGTTTAATCGTTTAAGCAAAGCGTTACAAGAGCAAATATATTGTGTTTAATCGTTTAAGCAAAAAAAGTTAAAGTTATTAATTGGGCCAGGTTGTTTCGATGTAGAATGATTAGGTCTTAAAGTATTGATTATCAGACCTGGTATTTTAATGAAAAGAAGGCAAGAAACAATTACTTATCGGCGGTCATTATCCGGACGTGGCGGTTCGTGACCTGGTAATGGCTGCAGGCGCCTATACACTGGCTCAACTGACGAGAATGAATACGGGCAGCAAGGGGTAAGGGTTTTTGTTTATAAATTATTAAAAATCAATAGTATGTACCCGAAAAGACAGGTTTCGGGTACCTTTTCAAACCCCCTCTTTTCCTACATTCATGGATACTTTTAACCTTATCCATCTCTTATGGAACTATTTGACACGCTGAATGCCCTTCAACCTCTTTCAACAGCCTTAGCAGACCATCTCTTTTCAGTTTTGAAGGAAAAACGATTTTCAAAAAAGGAATTTTTGCTACGGGAAGGGCAAATATCTTCCAACGTATATTTTATCATGGAGGGCGCGATAAGAGCCTACTATATAAACACCAAAGGAGAAGAGATCACTAACTGGTTCATGAAGGAAGGGGATGTGATCTTTTCCGTAGAAAGCTTTTTGGAAAGGATACCGAGCTATGAATATATTGTCGCGCTGGAAGACTGTACCGCTTATTATATTTCTTATGATCAGCTGCAGTCGGTTTACAAAGAATTTCCCGAATTCAACTACCACGGCCGGGTGCTGACTGAAAAATATTATATGCGGAGCCTTCAACGTGAGTTTTTGATAAAAAAGAAAACAGCGCTGGAGCGGTACCAGTTGCTTCTCGAAAACGAACCTCACCTGCTGGCCATGGCTTCCTTGCAGGACATTGCAACCTACCTGGGCATGACTCCTGAAGTGCTGAGTAAAGCCAGGGCTAGTACCCTACCTGCCAGATAATTTCCTATTTTTAGTAAATTATGAAGATCGCCATCAGAAAAGCCAACCGCCAGGACTTCCCCGCTGTATTATCGCTATTCACGGAGTTTGCCGTTTTCCAAAAGACCCCGGAAAAAATGCATATCACCCTGGAACAGCTCCTCGAAGACGAAGCGTACTTTCAGTGTTTTGTCGCCGAAGCAGATAACCAGGTCGTAGGTTTTGCCACCTGGTTCTTTGCCTATTATTCCTGGACGGGCAGAGGCATCTACCTGGATGACCTTTATGTCAAAGACAGCTTCCGAAAATATGGCATTGGAAAACGGCTGCTGGATTCGGTCATCGGCCTGGCGAAGGAACATAAATGTAAGACCGTCCGCTGGCTGGTTTCCCGTTGGAATGCCAACGCCATCGAATTCTATAAGAGTATCGGCACCCATATCGACGACACGGAAATGACCTGTGTCCTCACCTTATCTGAAAAATAGACCAACTTCTTTCGTCGCCATATTTATCCTGTATAGGATCTATCCGGGTTGATAGGTCCATTTTGTGTTTTCCCCCTTTCTTTGACAGATAGTTTTGTGATATCATTTATCCAAACAAACTATTTTTATGAAAAGGAGATTTTTAAATTGGGGGCTGATGCTGGCATTGGCAATAGGATCAATAAAGGGTCTGGCACAGGAAACAACGACCGGCAGACCCATTCCGAAATGGGTTTCTGATAAGGGCTATTGGCAGGTGGTCAGCAATATAAAAGACCCGAAGAATTTCATGATTTATTTCTTCAATAATGAAGGCGTCCTTGTCTACCACGAAAAAGTGGAAGGAGTAAAGCTGGACCTGAAAAAAAAGAAAACATTGATGCGGCTAAAGAGGGCGCTGGAACAATCCATCGTCGCCTGGGAGAACCACGGTATACAAAAACCGTTTGTCGCCAAAAGGGGTCATTTCGACGACAAATGGCCGGCGGCGGCTGAATTTCAGCACAAATAGCCGTATTTTTATAAGGCGCCAAGACACAAAAAGGCATGGAACACTACCCCTTCATATTTTCCAACCAACCAAAATACCGCATCGCCAGGCATGTTGCCTTTTGGGGGTTCTGGTGGTTATTCCAGGG
>DATJJD010000083.1:0-13566 GCA_035492545.1 Puia sp. | reverse complement strand
ATTTGAGGAATATGACGCGATCATCCTGGCCGATATGCTGCATTATCTTCAGCCGGGACAGCAGACGGAACTGATCGAAAAATGTATCCGGCATCTCCGCCCGGGCGGAACGATCCTTATCAGGGATGGGAATATGGACCTGGTGGCAAAACACAGGACGACAAAGCTGACGGAATTTTTCTCGACGAAGGTCTTCAGGTTTAATAAGACTTCCGGCAAAGGACTCTCCTTTATCCCGACAAAACTAATTGAAGGCATTGCTATCGAAAAAGGGATGAAATACGAGGTAATCGACAGGACAAAATTTACGTCCAACGTTTTTATTGTATTAAAACAGGCAAATTGACTATGCAGGATTTTGACGTGATAATAATAGGAAGCGGCATGGGAGGACTCGTCTGCGGCAACCTGCTGATGAAGGAGGGATTTAAAGTGTGCGTCCTGGAAAAGAACAGGCAGATCGGCGGATGTCTGCAAACCTATGTCCGGGATCGCGTGATCTTCGACTCCGGCGTACATTACCTGGGGGGGCTGGAAAAAGGCCAGAACCTTTACCAGATCCTCAAATACGTTGACATCCTGGATAAGATCAAGCTGCAAAAAATGGAAGAGGACGTATTTGACAAGATCCTCTTCGAAGGCGATGAAAAAGAATATGTATATGCCCAGGGATATGACAATTTTATCAGCAAGCTTTTGATCGACTTCCCCGAAGAGGAAGAAGCCCTGCATGCCTACTGTGATAAGATAAAGGAAGTCTGCAGCAAATTCCCCTTATATAACCTGCGTTCCGGCGGCGATGAACATGAAAAGGCCGATGTGCTGACGATCGACACAAAGGGATTTATCGACTCGATCACCACCAACCCTGTTCTGCGGGAAGTCCTGGCCGGCAACAACCCGCTGTACGCAGGTATGCCCGACAAGACCCCTCTGTATGTACATGCCCTGATCATCAACAGCTATATCGAAAGTTCTTATAAATGTATCGACGGCGGCTCACAGCTGGCCAAATACCTCGCCAGGAACATACTGAACATGGGGGGATCGGTCATCCGTAACTGTGCCGTCAAAAAGATCATCGTGGAAGGAGGGAAGGCCAGCGCGGTAGAGCTGGCTGATGGATCCAGGATGTCCGCCAGCCATTTCATTTCCAATGTACACCCGGTGAGGACACTGGAAATGACAGATACCGACCTGATAAAGAAGGTATACCGTAACCGGCTGAAAAGCCTGGAAAACACGATCGGCTGTTTTACCCTGAACATCGTTTTTAAGAAGAACTCCTTTAAATATTTCAAACACAATTATTATGTCTACAACAAAGGATGTGTTTGGAAAACAGACGTCTATACCGGGGAGAACTGGCCGTTGGGATATGCGGCATTCTTTGGAGCCTCCTCAAAATCTCCGGATTATGCAGAGGGAATGACCATCCTCGCCTATATGAAATACGAAGAGGTGCGGCAGTGGGAACATATCCATAATACGGTTTCTCATGTAGAAGACAGGGGCGAAGATTATGAGGCCTTCAAGAGACAAAAGGCGGAGATCCTCCTGGATTATATAGAGCGGAAATTTCCGGGGATCAGGGATCATATAAAGGCTTACTACACGGCTACCCCCCTTTCATACAGGGATTATATCGGTACGGAAGACGGTTCGTTATATGGCATCGCCAAAGACTATAAGGACTCGTTGAAGACCTTTATTTCCCCGCGTACCAAATTGCCGAATTTATTTTTTACAGGTCAG
Organism: Puia sp.; assembly: GCA_035492545.1. Taxonomy (GTDB): domain Bacteria; phylum Bacteroidota; class Bacteroidia; order Chitinophagales; family Chitinophagaceae; genus Puia. The sequence continues at coordinate 11,811 of DATJJD010000083.1, read as the reverse complement.
AATCTCAATTTGCATGGTGTTCTGGGCGCTGCGATGAGCGCCATCGTGACGGCTAATGCCCTGATCGGGAATGATGATATCATAAACAAAATAAGAAATGCGTAGGAGTAAAAAGATCTGGAAAAGGCTGTTATATGTCTTAGGCGGTTTTCTGTTACTGCTGGTTATTGGATGTATTTACCTCTACTCCGTCGCCGTGGTCGATCCGCCGGATCCTGCCGATAAGAGCAGCCTGGAATTACGACGCAAGGAAATGAGCAGCGGCTTTTATACCATCAAGAACAGCTGGTTCCGAAAAAGCAAGAGCGGTCTTTACGAGATGTATGTGGAAGGCAGCCCTTTCGAGCGGGGCGTCATAAACGGCCGGCTCTCCAAAGAGCTGGTGGTGCGGCAGGAAGACCATTTTAATGAGCAGATCGACAAAATGATCCCTTCAAACTTTTACCGGCATTTTCTTAAATACTTTGTCGGCTGGTTCAACCGCGACCTTGATAAGAACATAACGGAAGAATATAAGGAGGAGATCTATGGCGTGTCCCAGTCCGCTTCCGACAAATATGATTACATCGGCTCCAATTATCAGCGTATATTAAATTATCATGCTGCGCATGATATCGGTCATGCACTGCAAAGTATGGCACTGGTGGGATGTACCTCTTTTGGCACCTGGGATGCCCGGTCGCAGGACAGCAGCATGATCATCGGCCGGAATTTCGATTTCTATGTAGGAGATAAATTTGCTGAAGACAAGCTGATCGCATTTGTCAATCCTTCGAAGGGCTATAAATTTATGACCGTTACCTGGGGAGGCTTTATCGGGGTAGTCTCGGGAATGAACGAAAAGGGGCTCACCGTGACGATCAATGCTGCCAAGTCCGATATCCCTTCCGGGTCTGCCACTCCCGTTTCGCTGGTGGCCAGGGAAATATTACAATATGCGAAGAATATCGAGGAGGCGGAGAAGATCGCCGGAGAAAGAAAGATGTTCGTCTCTGAGTCGTTCCTGGTGGCGTCGGCAGCAGACAAAAAAGCAGTCATCATCGAGAAGACGCCCACGGCCCTCGATATCTATGATCCCCGTCAGGACTTTATCCTCTGTACCAACCATTTTCAGGGTGAGAGTTTGGCCCAATCGAAGAACAACCGGGAGCAGATGGCTGAAAGCGCCTCACCCTACAGGTATCAGCGACTCATGGAACTGCTGAATGCCAACGGAAAAAATACGGTCCGCAAGACCATCGATATCTTAAGGGACCGGAAAGGATTACACAATGCCGATATCGGCACTGGCAACGAAAAGGCGATCAATCAAATGATCGCACATCATTCTATTGTTTTTGAACCCCAAAAATTATTGGTATGGGTCTCTACCGCTCCCTGGCAATTGGGGGAATATGTCGCCTATGATCTGCATAAAGTATTTGCCTTGCAGGGAATGCAGCAGGACCAGGAGATCTCGGAACCTGCTCTGACGATCCCGGCTGACTCCTTTTTGCTGACACCGGCTTACAGGGAATTCGAAACCTTCCGGAAGTTCAAGCAGCGCATCGCCGAAGGGGGAGAAGTGGATGCAGACAGCCTTGTCGCCAGCAACCCGGAATTTTATGATGCGTATGTGCTGGCCGGGGACTACTCCTATAAACGTGGGCAGCTACAGAAGGCCCTGCATTTTTATCAGCTGGCGCTGACAAAGGAGATCGCTACGAAAAAGGAGGAGGATCATATTAAAGATAGAATAAAGAAACTAACCAAAAAATAAACTGCCGGCTCAGGCGAACAGCCTTTTGAAGGCTCAGGCGACAGCCTTTTGAATGCGGCTCAGGCGAACAGCCCTTTGAACTTGAAGAACACGGTGGTCTCATTGACGAGCTGGGCGGTCACCTCCGTCTCATTGACGAGTTGGGCGTCAACCCCCGTCTCGCTGTTCTTCCGGGCCGTGAATTTTAATTCCATTTGGAGGGGTTGGTTTTCTGCCGGGATCAGCGGCGCCAGGAACTTTATCTGGTCAGCCTTTACGAGCCTGATCTCTTTTTCCAGGACCTTTTCGGCTATTTCCTTCACCATTTGCATCAGACACACGCCCGGCACGACCGGACGACCGGGAAAATGCCCTTCGAAGATGGCATGGGCCGGATTTATCTCCAGCAGCACCTTTGCGGTATTACCCGCTGTCTCAACTGTCGTGATATGGAAAAAATCGCCTTGTAACATTATCTTTCCAACTTTTTTAAGCCGATGGTGAAAGTGAAATACCTGTGCGAGATACCGATGGTATCGGGCATCCCATTGCTGTAGTTTTTCATGATCGCTTCTACTACGGGCTTCCGTCTGGAGGACCGTTCCATTCTCACTAGTTCATCCCCGGCCGGATCGGTAATATAGTAATAGAATCCTTTCTTTTGGGGAAAGACATGATACAGAAACTGGCTGTCTTTCCGGATATAGGCCGCTGAGGTATCCAGTGATAACATCAGGACCAGCGAGAAGTCCTGCCGGAGGGTCTTGATGACCGGCCGTTTGTTCATTTTCTTTATAATATAATTCACTTTGAACCTCCCCCCGGGTGCAAATTCAAAATCGAAGAACTTAAATCCCATTTCTGTGGAAAAGACCACGCGGATGCTGCTGTCGGGCATAGTCTTTAACAGCAGGAGGCCGCTCAGGTATTTCCCTATTATGTTTACATTGGTCCTATAGAGGGCCGTTGTAACGGCGGGTTTGAATTTCTGTATCGAGTTGAGATCCCCCGTGGTGTCCTGCAGGTTCCTGTAGACAGATCTGCATCCCAATTGCATAATGAGGCAACTAATTAATAGCAAACAGCGCATCCGGAAGATTTGTATTCATTTCTTTGTTGATAAAATGAATGATGGTATTGTCTCCTGAATTTTCATTCATTTCAATATCTGTGACGGAATAATCCTTTTTATCGACGGTGACAACGATCGTTTTAAAGAACGCTGCCAGGTTCTTTGATATGGGGGTTAATTCCACCAGGTAGCCGGTCCTGTTCTCGAATACCCGGGTGCTGAAATCCGGGTTGGTGAGTACGGTCCCCTGCACACAGTCTACGGTGATCTTATTGATCTGCTGAAATAGCTTATTCGATTTGGTGGAGATCGTATTTTGTTTCTGGCCGTCTTTTACGAAAACCTTATCCTTATTGATGATCATCAGGTAGGTAAACGGCTTCGTATATTCCATCCGGACGCGGCTGTCTTTCTTGAACCAGAACTTTCCCTGGGATAGGATCTTTTCCGATAACATGCTCAGGTTCTTTTCCTGGGTAAAGTCACTTTTGATGCTGTTCACCTTTCGCGCTTCCACCGAGAACAACTCTTTGAACTTCGGGAGATCCGACACCGGAGCATACCCGGTATACTGCGCTTTCAGACCGGCTCCGCTGCCGAGGATCAGCAGCGTTAGTAGTAATTTATGCATATGCCTGCAAATTTAGCATTTTATCCAGCCTGACTATCTCGTACCCGCTTTCTTTTACCTGCCGGAGGAACAGGGGGAGTATTGCCATTGTCGTCCGGCTCGTGTCATGGAAGAGGATAACGGCGCCGGGCTTCAGGGCCTTATTGATCTTTTTCAATAATTTCCGGTCATCGTCGATTACCGTATCCAGCGATCGGATACTCCAGCCGACGGGCGTATACCCACCGGTGATGATAGCTTTTTTGAGATTGGGATTGGTCACTCCGTAGGGGGGCCTGAACAACCTGGGCAACAAGCCGGTCACCTTCTCCATGGCGCTGTCCATCCTTCTCAGGTCAGCCAGCATTTTCCGGGAAGAGAACATATCGAACCAGAAATGATGGGAATAGCTGTGATTTCCGATAATATGTCCTTCCTCGTGGATCTGGCGGAATATCTTTTCGTTACCGGCTATGCGGCTGCCAATGCAAAAGAATGCCGCGTTCACCTTTTCTTCCCGCAGTATCCCCAGGATCTCCGGGGTATAGGATGTAGCCGGGCCATCGTCAAAGCTCAGGGCAATTTCTTTTTTTGCAGTGGTCGCCGAACAGATCACCGGCAGGAAAAAACTGGAAAACACGAAATAACAACCGTAAAAAAGGACGAGCGAATAAACAAACAGCAGGATGGGATAAATATAAAAAGGAATGTTGTAAAAAAAGTTACAACCGATCAAAGCGATCAGCACGACAGAAAAAAATATGTTCGTGTTCCTGAAATTTAGCATGCTGACGTGGCACCTTTTAGAATTTTTATACCTGGTGAGCGGTGATATATTCGGCCATTGTTCTTACGGAGCCGAACACTTTTTGTCCTTCTGCGGCACTGGCGAGCTTGATCTTATAATTTTGCTGCAGCAGAACGATCAGTTCCAGCGCGTCGATGGAATCCAGTCCGAGGCCTTCCACAAAGAGAGGCTGATCATCGCCAATATCCTCCGGTTTCGTATTCTGCAAATTCAGTTGCTCAATGATCTGTACTTTCAGATCAGCCATTAATTTATCCATGTTCAAATTAGTTTAGTTGCTTCACAATGACCCGCGTGTTTCAGCGATCGTCGATTTCGTCTTTCAACGATCGTCTATTGTATTTTCGCCACCGCGTCCCTCAGCCCGATGGTCCGGGCTAATTTATGCAGGGCTGTCGTATGATTCTTCACATAAGGATTATTCAGGTCCCAGACATATCCGGCCAGGACGGAACAGATCTTCTTCTTGATCTCAGGGTCCTGGTTGTCTGCAAAGAAGATCGTATCGAGCGTACCCTCATACCAGGCCATTACATAAGAACGGAAGGTATTTACGCCCTGCATCATTTGCTCCGAATATTCTTTATCCCAGTCTACGGTTTCGCCATTCAGGGTACGAATAACCAGGTGAGCCGCGAGCTGGCTTGAGACTGTTGCCAGCGTGACCCCGGAAGAGAACACCGGATCCAGGAATTCCGTTACATTACCTGTGAGGACGAACCCGTCGCCATAAAATTTTTCGGTAGTGCTCGACCAGGACTCCAGGACTCTTGGCTCGAATACGAATTCCACGTCTTTAAACCGTTCGCTCAGGTAAGGGTCCGCTGCTATCAGGGCGCGCAGCTGCTCTTCATTGCTGCCTTCATATTGCTTGAAAAATCCGGGTTCGCCTACAAAACCCAGGGAGGTGATACCACTTGAAAAAGGGATCACCCAGATCCAGACACCCGGCTGGTGCACGACAATGGTAATTCGGTTGGGCTCATCGGCCGTCGATCTTTTCAGATCAACCGTATGGGCAAACAGTGCCTTGCGGGGAGGAAGGTTGGATGGTTTGTCGAGGTTGAACAACCGGGGGATTACCCGGCCATAACCGCTGCCATCGATAATGAACCTCGCTGTTATCTCTGTCTTATTACCCTGAGTATCTTCCACCGTTGTGACGGAATCGGTGCCGGTAAAGACAATATTCGTTACGGTAGTCTCATAGGAGACAGGCACTCCCATTTTTTCCACGGTGTCGGCGAGTGTCGCGTCAAATTCACTCCTGGGCACCTGCCAGGTCCAGTTCCAGCCATCCGTAAACTGGTCCGCAAACAAATAATCACAGATCACGCCGTTCTTTACGAATTTGGCTCCGAACTTTTCCTGGAAGCCTTTTTCCTTTACCGCTTCTACAAATCCTGCTTCTGTCAAAGCTTCCATACAACGGGGCAACAGGCTTTCCCCGATCACGAAACGGGGAAACCGGAGCTTCTCTACGATCCTGACTTTGAAGCCAGCTTTATTAACAATAGAGGCAGCTACAGTCCCGGCAGGGCCGGCGCCAATTACCAGTACGTCTACTTTTTCTGTATTCATATTAGCAGGTTAAGGGGGTTTATTAGGCTATTTTCTTTTTACATTTTAATAAGGTCTGGCTTAAGCCGATATTATTTACCTCTTCGGCGATGGTAAAACCTGCTTCGTCAATGCAACGTAAGAATGTTTCCGCGCTGTACATCTGGCTGTTGCCATTGGCAAGGGCAGTAAAATAAAGAGAGGTCTGCTGCAGGCAGAAGGCGGCAATCTCATATCGCTGCCTGTCCCAAAAGGGCTCCAGGATGAAGACATAACCGTCATCATTCAGCGATGCAAGGCATCTTTTCAGGATGGAAACGATCTCGGCCTCTGAAAAGCAATCCAGGAACTGGCTCATCCAGACGGCATCGAATCCTGTCGGGAATTTCACCTCCTCATCCAGGATATTCGTAGGGAAAAATGACACCCGATCCGTCAGGCCCAGATCGGAAATTTTGGCCTTTGCCATATTCAGCTGTCCCGGCAGATCCATGAGGGTTATCTGGATATCGGCCGCATATTTCGTAGAGGCAATGGCCCATTTCCCCGTATTGCCGCCGATATCCAGTAATTTCTTGGTGCCATTGACATATACTTTCGGAAGGACCAGGTCAAATGCATCGTCGGAGAAAAAATGATCGAAGCTAAACCAGCTTTTCTGCACCTGCTCCGGCAATTGAGACAAACCTTCATAGATCGTTCGCCACTCTCCGAATTCTTTCAACCCCACCGGCTTCCCTGTCTTAATACTTTCATCCAGTGAAAAAAGACCTTTGTAACACACATCGTGTACGAAATCCATATTGGTCTTTGTGAGCGGGTCATTCAGAATAAAATGACCGGTTTTGGCTAAACTATATTTACTCTTTTTTACAAGGACCAGTCCGATGCTCAATGCCGATTCCAGCAGGACCCTTACTCCGTACAAGGGCAGTTTCACTTTCTCTGCGATCTCCGCCAAAGTTAATCCTGATGAGCCGCTGTCCTCGATTACCTTCAATATCCCTGAATTTCGTAATACTCTTGCTGATTGAAAAATTACCGGTCCGAATGCGATCCACTGTGCCGTTTCCTTAGCTTCAAAAGCAGAATTTTTGTCCTTCTCGAAAAAAGTCATTGAAAATTGGGTTAGATGAATGCGATTATTTAAAATTGGATTTTGCCTGTTTCATGATGTTGACCCATGACTTTGCCCAGTAATTTCTGAACCCAAAACCTGCGGCCTTTCCGATCTTAAACGTGGTAAACAGTACTTTTTTTGTTTTCATATCCACCAGTGTCACCCATGCGCCTGCTTCTGCCTGGCCCTTACTCATTCCTTCCACGAAGAACAGGACACCCTGGCCTGTCTTTCCCTGAAAATCATATTTGCTTACGAGGTCGCCGATCTTTTTTTCATCGAGTGTCTTAAAGTCATTGGGACTGGCGCCGAAGACATCCCTTTTGATATTGGCATTGGCTTTTGCGGTAACCTCCAGGGCATATTTTACGGTCGGGCGATGCACCATCTCAGCCACATTGTATTTTTTTTGTTCATCGATATACAGCTGATTCCAGGCGACGGTATATTTATCCCTGAAATCCTCCTCCGTGACCGCTCCTGCATCTTTGAACTGAGAAGCAGGTCCGATAAATTTAGCCTGACTGAAGTCCAGGCCAAGCCAGGTAATATCATCAGTCTGTGCGGAAGCCGACTTTATATTTACGCAAACGAACAAAAAGGCCAGCAGCCAACCGAGTTTTTTTACACTTTTCATGATGTAAGGTTTTTGTTTGAATGATAAAGACGATTATTGCCAAAAGTTATAATAATTATACCATTGTTCGGGGTATCTTTTTACCATACTTTCCATTTCACCAACAAAATCGTTGAGCATCTCCTGCATAACCATCTCCTTGCCCGAATGGGTATAGTCTTTGATCTTACTGGCAAAAAAATGGTAATGCAACGGGGTTTCTTTCATAGCGAAAACGAAAGAGACCGGCACTTTAAACCTGGCGGCCAGTACGAACGGCCCCATCGGGAATCTGGCTGCTTCGCCCAGGAATTTGCTTGTCAGGGTCTTATTACCTTCAATAAACCGGTCCGCATGCATGCACACCAGCTCATTGTTACTGAAAGCGTCGCTAATGGCATAAATGTGGGAAAGATCGTCCTTTATTAAAATGACGTTCACATTCCTCTTCCCGGTCACCGCCGCAATGTATTCCTTTATCTGCTGGTGTTCGCCATCGAACATTACGATATTGATCCGGGTATCCAGCCGTTTCAGCAAATGCCCTGCAACTTCCCAGTTACCTAAATGAGCGCTCAACAATAAGCCTCCTTTTTGCAGCGCAACTATTTCCCGGAGATGATCTTCTCCATCAAAATTGAAGGTGAATTTATTGGGAATACCTGACATAACAACTACTTTATCAATAATACTCTGACCCAGCAGGTAGTAATTCTGATAAATCCTGATCAGGGATTTTCCCAAACCGTATCCGATCTTTTTGCGAAAGAAGTCAAAGGCAAATTTGGACGATCTGAAGGAGAACAGCAAATAGTAAAATGCGACAAATCTCAGCAAAAGGTAGGCCGGTATGACGCCCCATCTCTTCAAAATGCCTACAAAAATGCGATATCCCCAAGGCTGACCCTTAGATTTGCCTTGCCATCCGGACATTATACAAGTTCTTTCAGTTGTTTGTGGCTGCTCACATAATCATACAGATCCTGGAAGGTGGTAATGCCGGTGAAGTCTTCGGGTTTTACTTTAAACCCAAAATTGCTCTCGATGGCAACGACAAGATCGATATAATCAAGACTATCTAACTGAAGGGTGTCTTTTAGACTGGCCTCAGGTATGATCTTGTCTGCATCTACTTCAAATTCCTCTACCAGGAAGGCGTTGATCCGGTTAATAATCTCTTCAATTTTCATATACAGTTGGTTGTTTAGTCAGTTTTTTTAATAATGAGGGAGGAGTTGGTTCCCCCAAATCCGAAGGAGTTGGACAAGAACATATTGATATCCTTTTCGACTGTATCGGTCGCAAGGTTTAGTTTGGCGGAATATTCATCGGGGTTCTCGAAATTGATGTTGGGTGCAATAAAGGAGTTTTGCATCATCAGCATCGAATACACTATTTCGCTGGCGCCGGCCATCCAGCATTCATGCCCGGTCATTGATTTGGTAGAGCTCACCAGCGGACGGGAAGCTCCAAAAACTTCGTCAAGCGCCATTGCTTCGCTCGCGTCACCGGCAGGTGTAGAGGTGGCATGTGCATTAATATAATCAATTTCAGCTGCCGGGATCCCGGCATCCTTCAAGGCCATGGTGAGGGACCTTACCGGACCTTCTACCGTTGGGTTGGAGATATGCGCTCCATTGGAAGAAAAGCCATAACCCACTACTTCTCCCAGGATGGGAGCCCCTCTTCTTACCGCGGAATCAAGGCTTTCCAGGATGACCGTAGCGGCGCCTCCGCTGGGAATAAGGCCGTCGCGATCTCTGTCAAAGGGTCTCGAGGCCTTTGTTGGAGTAGATTCCTGGATGGAAAAGGCAGACAGCGCATCGAAGCTACCCATGGAAAAATGATTCACTTCCTGGGCTCCTCCGCAGATGATACAATCCTGCAGTCCGCTTTTTATAAAATGATACCCTACGCCGATGGAGTGAGAGCCGCTGGCGCAGGCTGCGCTGATGGTGAAATTGACGCCTTTTAGCTTGAAAATGGTGGCCAGGTTCATGGTCACGGTCGAATTCATCGTCTGGAAGACAGATCCCGAACCTACCAGCGTGGTATCCTTTTTTTTCCGGATGATATCGGTGCATTCTATGACCGATTTTGCGGTGCTGTCGTTGCCGTACAAGATCCCTACCTCGGTCTGGTCGAGGTAACCCTCGTCGATCCCGGCATTTTTTAGTGCCTCGATCGTTGCCAGATAGGCATATTCTCCCTGTTCGGGCAGCATGATACGGGATCTTCTATCCAATAAAGCCTTTAAATTCGGCTTTTCGACAAAGCCCGTCAATCCGGAGCGATAGCCGAATTCTTTTCGCACGGGGTCATATATAATTCCGGATCTTCCTTTATACAGGGAATCACGTACTTCGACAAGGTCCTTTCCTATACATGAGTAAATACCCATGCCTGTGATCACTACTCTATGCATATTCGTAAACAGTCTTACCGCACATAAATAACAAAAATAATCGGAAAACACAAAAATAAGTTAAATCCGGTGCCGGCTAGCCGCAAAATAGCATTAACACAACGGAGTGAATATTAACTTATTATTAAAAGCAACGCTTGAATTTTAAGAGTATAGCCCTCCGCTGATGGTGCGACCTTACGAATACAGCCCCCCATTGATGGATAGGACTTCCGCGGTTATATAGGCTGCTTCTTTTGAGGCCAGGAAGCCTACGGCATGCGCGACCTCTTCCGGCAGGCCGAAGCGGTTGACCGGTATCATTTTAGACAGTGCTTTTTCATCCAGCCCTTCGAGCATATCTGTCCGTATGAATCCGGGAGCTACGGCATTTACGGTGATCCCGCGTCTGCCTACCTCCTGAGCCAGGGCCTTGGTAGCGCCGATGACTCCTGCCTTTGCCGCCGAATAATTTGTTTGCCCCGGCAGGCCTTTCAGGCCCGAAAGGGAGACGATATTGATGATCCTTCCAAATCTTTTTAGCAGCATGCTGTTCAATACCAGGCGGGTGACATGGAAAAAGCCATCCAGGCTGGTCTTTATAACATTTTCCCATTGTTCGTCCTTCATCCACATCATCAGGGCATCCTCTTTAATACCGGCATTGTTGACCAGGACCTCGATATATTTATCTTCGTTGGCTGTTAGCCAGCCGCCGAGCGTTGCCGCTATGTCTTCCTTATTCGAAACATCAAACCGGATCAGTTCCCCATTTGCGCCGGTCTGTCTTATTTCAGCGAGCGTTCTATCCGCTTCTTCCACATTGGATCTATAATTGACCAGGACAAAATAGCCCATTTCCGCCATTTTAATACAGATTGCCCTGCCGATCCCTCTTGATCCACCGGTGACTAGTGCACATTTCATTGGTTAAACCTTATTTTGATGCAAGATTACTATTTATTTTGATTTTTTAGCAGTACTGAACGAAGTTCGATCAGCGTGTGCCGGACGGCGTTGTGGAATGTCTGCAACTACGCATCTAAATCGTCATGAAAATATATCTTTTTACAACGCTTGTTTTTTGGGGTCTCATGGCCCATTCCGGCCAGTGTCAGACTATTGATACATTAGTCAAGGTTGGCGGTTACAGGCTCCATTTTCACATCCTCAAAGGAAAAGGGATGCCCATTCTGTTTGAAGCCGGAGGCGGGGGGGATGGGGCTGCCTGGGATTCTGCTTTTTTGAAGTCCTTGTCCTATATTACGGGAACAACGCTGATCACCTATGACCACCCCGGTGTTGGAAAAAGTGAACTGGATTCCAGTAACCAGGACATGGACAAACATGGAATTTTACAGGGTATCGAAGGCCTGGAAGCAGGTCTCGGAAAATTGGGCTACGATAGAACCATCATGCTGGTAGCACATTCCTTTGGAGGATTTTGTGCGACACTCTATGCTGCCAGACACCCTGACAAAGTAAGATCGGCGGTGTTGTTCGACATCAATCATGTTTGCTGGTTTATGGATACCTACGTCGATAGTGTCACTACATTAAGAAGAAAATATTGGGATACAACAAAAAGTAAAGACCTGGCATCCTATTACCAGAGTTTGAATCTCCCCAATACTGTTGCGCTCATGAGGAAAATGCCTTTCCCGGCGAGTATCCCGGTCATTGATCTGGTCGCAGGAACTGCACCTCCGGTCCAGGTCTTTGATTCGGCGAAGGAGGCCAGATGGAGAGACTGTCACAAGCAATTTGCAGATGCCGAACCTAATCGTCAGGGCATTACTGCCCATGGATGCGGGCATTTTATTTTTAGAGACAACCCTCTCCTCGCCACGAGTGCTATCGTAAAAGCTTATGTCGGAACGTTG
>DATJJD010000082.1:0-29659 GCA_035492545.1 Puia sp. | reverse complement strand
AAATCCGAAGCCTTTGTCTGCGTTGAAGAACTTTACGGTGCCTGTTGTTTTGTTGTCCATCATTAATTGTATTGGTAATAAAATAGGGGTGCAAGGTACGATTTTTTAGCCAGCTCCCAGCATTTCTATTCGGGCCGGCCGAAGAGGGCGACTGATCTACGGAATTTACGGAAAAAAGAGGGGAAGTCTACGGTAAAACCTTCGGGATCTTTACTTTGTATCCGGAGGTATTTACGGGAGGATAAGGGTTTGCCAGTATAGGTAATTAAGATAATCACAAATAGCAACAGAATGTTCATACTAAAAATTTGTTTTTTCTCCGCATCGACGGAACTTTGCATCAGTGAATGAATGAATGATCCATATCCGAAATGAAAACCACGTTTGTTAAGGCAAAATCCAATCTTTGAAAACCTGAAATGTCCAATGTCCTGTCCTGTTTAGGGCTCGCTGTAAGGAACGTCCAAATCCTGCAGTAAATTAATTACCCCGTCCGCCAAAGGCCGACGGGGTTTTTTTTGCCTTCTCTTTTGCCAGCTTCAACTCGTTATCTTTGCTCCCAAAAACTATGTTACCCGGTACGGACGACCTTCCCTCCATCCAACAGATCAATCACCTGATCCGCTCCCGCAGAAGCGTGTTCCCCGATCAATTCGAACCGTCTGTTCTCATACCCGATGATACCGTCTGGCAATTGCTGGAAAATGCCAACTGGGCCCCTAACCATAAACAGACCGAACCCTGGAGATTTATCGTCTTTAGCGGGGAAGGACGAAAAAAATTTGCCTCCTTCCAGGCTTCCCGATATAAAGAGACAGCCGGGGAAAAATTCAGACAGGATAAGGTTGACAAACTATTGAGCAACCCCCTGCTTTGCTCTCATATTATAGCCATCATTTTGAAACGCAGCACCACCGTCAGCATCCCGGAAGTGGAAGAGGTCGCAGCGGTAGCCTGTGCCGTTGAAAATATCTATCTCTCGGCCGCCGCCTATGGATTGGGCGGTTACTGGAGTACGGGTGGTATTACCTATGACCCGGCAGCCAGGGATTTTCTGCACCTCGAAGGAGAGGACAGGCTCCTGGGGTTTTTCTACCTGGGGACCATCCGCATCCCTTCGCCCGGAGGCAAACGAGGAGATATACGGGATAAAACAATTTGGAGGAAAGAATAGAATTGCCGCTTATTACCTAAATTTATCCCTCAATAAATTAACTACATCATGCGTACGATCCATTTTCTTCCAGCCGCGTTGCTGTTAGCGCTGACCGCTTGCAATAGTGGCGGCGACAATGCAGCTGCCTCCAAAGACACGACGGCCACTGCTGCGACTGCCACTCACGACACTACTATGAATATGAAACCGGCGGATTCCGCCGCCAAAGCGACCGCTTTACCGGAAGTGCCGGCCGGAGCAAAAGTATTTTTTAAGAACCTGAAGGACGGTCAGAAGATCAAATCTCCCTTCAAAGTGGAAATGGGTATTGAGGGCCTGAAACTCGATACCGCCGGAGCGATTGTCGCCGGATCAGGACATCACCATCTGCTGATTGATGCCGGAGACTCCATCCCTTCAGGCATAGTAGTGCCAAAGGACGAGCATCACCTGCATTTCGGAAAAGCCCAGTCCAGCACGGATGTCACTCTGCCCGCCGGCAAACACGTTTTGACCCTGCAATTTGCGGACGGTATTCATCGCTCTTATGGCAGCAAACTGGCCACTACCATCACGGTAACCGTAGAATAAAATTGCCCGTTCGGATCAATTTCTTATCTTATTTGCCATCCTTGAGCGCGTGAAGTCGGCACTAAAAAGTAGACTTCCGCGCTCATTTTTTTGATGTCTGGCACTTCGTGCAGGGGGGACACCGCCCCCCTTTGGCCCTGGATGGCAAATATTTTTTGGGGAGTACCCCCCAAAAAACAACCTGCGCAACGAAAAAGACGTAGAAGTTGTCAGAGAAGTAGAATTGCATTTGCAGGCATTTACAGATATTAAAAAAAAAGAAATCATGAGTAAAAGAGGTATGTTCTCCCAGTTCGTAGTTTTAATCATAATGATCGGAGGATTAACGGGTTGCATTAAATCTGGGTCAAGTTTCAACAATAGTACCAGTGGGGTCACCTTCATTTCCATCCTGAACCTGTCCTCTTCTTCGGCCGATATTTACCTCAACGGGACAAAAGCCTCCCAGAATGCTGCCCCCGCGGGGTTTTATGACCCCAAATACGAACAGATAAAACCCGGAGCTTATGATATCCAGTTCAAGGCCGGGGGGGTCGACAGCGTATTGGCGGACGTTCCCTCCTCCCTCTACGATTCCCTGGATTTTAATACCATTATCCTCTATAATGCAGTTAGCGGCGGACCGGTGAATGCGATGAGGATCGCAGATGACTTCAGTACACTCTCGGTCAGCACCGCCAGCTACCGGTTCTTTAATATGTCCCCGGATGTCCCCTCCGTAGATGTCTTTTTTAATGGCAATCCCGCCCAGACCCACCGAACTACAGCCGATAATGCCAGTAATACGGGCTATAATTCCTTTCAATCGGTAAGCCCCGGTACCTATACGGTGGACGTAAAAAAAGCAGGCACGGATTCAGTCATCGTTTCACTCAACGGGGTGACCCTGGCGGCCGGCACGGCCACCACTATCTTTTTGAAGGGACGGGCCGGCAATACGACCAATCCCATTTCACTGAATGCATTAGTGGCTAATTACTAGTGGGCAGGCCCTCCCGTCAAACGGGAGGGCTGCTTTCTTATTTGAGTGACCCTGGAAGCACCTTGTGGTATTTCTTGAAAATAATAATAAAAGCGCTGACCTTTTCATAACCCAGCCGGTAGGCCGTTTCCGAAACACTGATCCTTTTCTCCTGTAACAGGCATTTGGCAAGCTCCATTTTCTTCTCCAGGTAATATTCATACATCGTCTTCCCATAGATCGCTTTGAAATGCCTTTTCAAGGTAGACTCACTCAGCGCGAATTCCCTGGCCAGCTGCTTCTGGGATGGCAGCATGTCCTGCAGACTCTGTACCAGCCGCTGCTCCACCAGCCTTATAGTCTGCACATAATAGGCTTCTCTGGCAGGAACCGGAGACCGGTTACGCCCGGGCAACCGGTTGATAATATTGGCCAGCAGGGTCAGCGCCCTCGACCGCAGCGTCAATAAATTAATAAAGGGCTTATTCAACTCGAATTCCATCTCACTCAGCAGGTGATCATCGACCGGTTGAGTCGTCTCGGTTATAATGGATTCCAACTCTTCTCCTTCCAGCACCTCCATGACAGCCTCTATTTTCTCTTCCATACCGGCAAGATGGGTATAGAGCCATTCCCGGGAGAACAACAATTCAATAGTGTGGGATAACAACCCCTCCCGGATCCGGGTGGACAATCGTGTGTTGTTCGACGTTAGAAATACATTGTGGGGATAACCGGCAGGCAGGACAGACTTGGTAAAAGGCTTTGTCATTTGGAGAGAGCCCGGTGTCAGCAGAAAGGACAGCCCGAAAATGATTTCGCCATCCGCCTGTTTGGCAAGACGGATCAGCTCGATGTCCTCATGATAACGCAGCCTGCTGTAACGCATATGAAGACCCTCTTCCAGGGATATGCTTTTTATCAGGCCACTCCCCCTGGGTGAGGGGATATACACAGTATTATTTATGATCGGAGCGGAAAGTTGTTTCGATAGTGCGATAAAGGCTGATTCCAGGTTATCATCTCGTAAAATGAAACGCTGCATCGGTAATCGGGTAGGGGGTTTGATAGAATATGACTTTATTGATAGTCCGGGATATACGTAAATTAGACAGTTCTGGATTTACCGAAGGCTGGATTAATTTGAATGCGGGAGCTTTGACCGAATAAAGGTATTTTTTTGAGTTTTTTGGGGGATTGTTTGCCGGATATGTGTAGTACCTTTACTACATTGTATTAGTTCTGTATCTACATCTATATTCCTTTGAATAGCTATTTATCCGATATCTTTCATCATAAAGGTTGAGAGATTGTTTTTTACCTCTGAAACATCCTACGCAAATTTTCCGCATTTGATTAGTACTGGCAATTACCCGCACATCGCGTCGCGACGACGATGATGCAATCCCCCCGCTGTGTTGAACTTCAACAATGGTTTCGGCTTTACTGGTGGCCTTCATTCAGATGAATAAGGCGTCCTGTGCCTGTTATCAAAGGCAGCGCACAGGATCCTGTTCATACTGCCCTCTATTACCCTATTCATTAATTATTAAATCATCAATGAGGAAATACTTTATGAGATCCAATTTTACTATTACCACCCTGATCCTTATTTTCCGTTTATCCGCTATCCTTTTTATAACGAACGAAGCATATTGCCAGGATAAGCCAGGAGATCTGTCAGCACAGACGCCAATGGCTGCCCTCGCGCAAAGAGATCCGGCCACCCAAATTCTACCGCATAATATTACAAGGAACTGGTACAGTCAGGCCGTTGCTAAATTAGAAGAAAGAGAGTATTATATCAGGACCCTCGACCAGCCGGGGATTTTCGGCGCAGTGAATCATGCACAGCACCTGGGTTACCTGTTTACAGAAAAAGGATACACCGTCTCCAGTTTTAACGAAGATGGATCCACGAAGGGACTATGGAATGCCCATTTCACCTTTGCCGGCATGGGAAAGAATGGCCGTATCCATAAACAACCCCTCTTACAGGTCAGCCAGCCGGACGACCAGACCCTGTTATACGATTACAGAGGATATGCCATCCGTTATGATAACGGACAGCAGGGAATGGAACAAAGTTTCCTGATCAGCCAGCAACCTTCCGGTAAAAAGGAATTACAGATTCTCCTGCAGTTGGACGGTGACCTGGAAGCCAGGGTAGGCGGCAACGATCAGTTATTGCTGTATACGGCCGGTCACCCGGAGGAGGTAAAGCTGGTCTATGATCACCTGAAAGTATGGGACCGGAACAAAAAGGTCCTCCCTGCTACCCTACGCATGAAAGACGACCACCACCTGTACCTGACGGTAGATGATGGCCAGGCGGCTTACCCTATCACGGTGGACCCACTCAATCATACGCCCGCTCAGATCTTCCAGGGGGATAATGTACTGGGTTCCGGTCTTATTGACGCCACCATTCACATGCTCTTCGGTTTTTCCATCAGCGGGACGGGAGATGTAAATGGAGACAACATCGACGATATCATCATCGGTTCGCCTACCTTTACGCATATCACCTCCATTACCGGGGGGACGCTCTCCGCCAACGTAACGGTCACGGGGGCCGCCTTTGTTTATTACGGCGCCCTGGCTACAGGACCTTCTTCCACACCTTCCAAAGTATTACAACCGACAGGACTGGCAGCTAACTCCCTCTTCGGATACAGCGTCAGCGGGGCAGGCAAATTTGACGGCTCCACCACCCGGTCGGGGGTGGTCGTCGGCGCACCCGCAGACGCCATTACCCTGACAGTGGCATTTGTGCCTACCCAGGTGCCGACTGGTAAGGTTTATCTGTACTCCGGCAGCGTCTTCACCGGGGATGTAAACAGCATCCCTGCGCCATCGTCCACACTGTCCCTGACAGCAGCGGATTTCTCCAGTCCCCTGTTTACCCCACCCGCTAATCCCTTCTTTGGCTTTAGCGTCAGCAACGCGGGAAATATGGACGGAGATGCTTTTGATGACATCGCAGTGGGATCTCCCTATTTTACCACCAGCCTGACGGGCATCGCAGCAGGCCGGGTAGACATCTATAAAGGAGGGGCCACGGGCATCATTACCACCCCGGCCGCCAGGATCGCCGGCCAGACCGCTTCCTCCCTGGTCGGGTTCAGCGTCAGTTCAGCCGGAAAAGTACAAGGCGGCGCCTTCGATGCGATCATCGCCGGGGCGCCGGGCTTCCTGGCTGCAACAGGTCAGTTGCAGGGACATGCCTATCTTTTCTACGGGAAGTCCGGGGGGGTCACGGCAACTACTATTTCAGGAGCAGATCAGATCCTGGCTGCCAGCTCCGGTGTCTTAGCATCACTATACGGCTTTAGCGTCAGCGGAGCCGGAGATGTAGATGCCGACGGCTTTGACGATGTCATCGTAGGAGAGCCCCTGGCCCTGGATCTGACAGGCGCAGCCGGCAAAGCTTATATCTACTATGGCAGCGCCACCGGCATCGTCCCCACAGGCGGTACCACCCTGGTCAGCCCCCGTAGTCCTGCTATTTCGGGATTAGGGGTGGGCGTCAATCTTTTATTCGGCTACAGCGTAGGCAAAGCAGGTAATGTCACCGGTGATGCAGGCGGCGAAGTCCTCGTAGGAGAGCCTGGCAGCCTGGCCCTCAGCAATCCCGTTATTTCGACCTTACTCGCGGTGCTCAACGGCACTTCTACTATATCTGGTCAGGCTTATCTCTTTAAAGGATCTGTCGGCGCTCATATGGCCAACAATGTGGCTCCCTTTCTGACGATTAACGACCCGGGTGCGCTTTCTGTAGCCAACCTGCTGGGAGAAAGTGTACACTATGCCGGAGACGTCAATAAGGATGGCTTCGATGATTTCCTGATCAGTAGTCCCAATGGTACCCTCGACCTGGGACTCAACCTCAGCCTCCTGCCGGTAGTCAGCACGGCGTCCGGGGCGGGACTTATTACGACAGCAAGTACCGGCAGCGTCTATCTCTACAACGGCTTCACCGGTCCGCTACCCGTTACCTGGCTCTCGTTCACGGCCAGCGGGGAAAAAAGCGATGTCCTGTTGAACTGGGTCACGGCCGTGGAAGCAAACAGCGACCATTTCGAAATCCAGCGCAGCACGGACAACAATAATTTCGTCTCTATCGGACAGGTAACGGCAGCGCATAACAGCAGTTCGCCAACCAATTACACCTTTACAGACAGGTCCCCTGTCAACGGGATCAATTACTATCGTCTGCGGGAAGTTGACCTGGACGGACAGTTCATCTATAGTAAAGTAGTATCGGTGAATTTCAATGGCACGGGCCGAAATGTAATTGCCGTCTACCCCAACCCGGCACACGAAAGCTTCCAGCTTCAGTTTAACAACATGAAGGCCGGCCGTTATGAGATGAACCTGATAAACCCGTTGGGACAGATTATACAGTCCAGGAGCATACAGGTCTCCAATCCGTCCAATTACGCTGAAACAGTACCGCTGTCCTCTGGATTGGCGCAGGGTAGCTATGTAGTGAGAATAGTGGATCAGCAGCAGCAGGTATATATAACAAGGATCATGGTTCGCTAAGGACCACTCCGTTTAAAAATGCAAACCCCGGAGACTTCAGCTCCGGGGTTTGTCTTTTTAGATCCCGGTATTATTTTTTTGTCACCAGCCTGAAATTATACCAGTCGGCCTCTTCTTTGGAGGCAGGCCCATTACCGGAGGTATTATAATTCCTGCGGCCCCCGCCTCCCCGCATACCGCCCATGCTCATATGCATACCTCCTCCGCCACCGCCGAAAGAGGGCCGGGGACCTCCATTGCTCCGGCTGCCAGGGGAATTCGCTACAGCGTTCAATACGATCCCCACACTGAAATTCTTCTTTTTAGACCGGTCGCCCGGGTCCACTCCCAATACATTTTTTATAGGGACCACTACCTCATACACCAGCAAACTGTCCTGGTTGCTCAGCTTCATCACCACCTGGAAAGGGCTCTTCGGATCTGCCACGCCAAACTGCCCGTTTTCTATACCGGCAAACCCGGTTGTGCCATAAGAATCGGATTGCAGCAGGTATTCCTCCTTTCTGGCTTTACTGTCACCAGTGCCGCCGTTACCATAGCGGATACGGGTTGCCTCCGGATCAGCCGGCTTTAGAAGGGGATAATGAAGCCCGATATCTTTATTCTTATCTCCCTTCGGATCAAAATAAATAGTCATGCCTGACCGTAATATCCTTAACTGCGTAGCAGGGTCCCTCGACAGGACACAAACATATAAGTTCTTGTTGTCATTGGTAACGTTATACTGTAGGGTATAACTCTCATTGCTGAAACGAAGAGGCAGGTTCCAGTCATCCGCACTGCCGTCCGCGACCACCGGCGTATCCTGGTAGTGGCCATCGGGGGCTAACTTACGGGCGCAGCCTGCATACATCAGGGCTCCGGCGCACAGGAGACTTGTCAACCATCGGTGAGAGGCAAGAGTAAAGGGCATAGCTGGATTTTTGCCGACAATTTAATACCGTTAGCGACAAATAAAATCCAAAACTTGGTCAACAGCTTGTTAATTCGCCGTCACTTCCTCCGCATAAGAGCTCACCGGCTCACAGGTACAGATAAGGTTGCGGTCGCCATAGGTGTTGTTTACCCTGCCGATACTGGGCCAGAATTTGTTGTCCCTGACATAAGGCAGGGGGAAAGCAGCCTGCGTACGGGAATAGGCATGCGCCCATTCATCTGCACAGATGACATGCTGGGTATGCGGAGCGTTCTTCAGCGCATTATCGGTCTTGTCAGCCTTTCCATCCTCGATGGCGACGATCTCTTGATGAATGCTGATCATAGCCTGGCAGAAACGATCCAGCTCAGCCTTATCCTCACTCTCCGTGGGCTCTATCATGATAGTGCCCGGTACGGGGAAGCTAAGGGTGGGAGCATGAAAGCCATAGTCCATCAGCCGTTTGGCCACATCTTCCGCTTCAATACCGGCACTGGCTTTAAAAGGACGGAGGTCCACGATGAACTCATGGGCGCAGGTGCCATTGCTGCCGCTATAGAGAATTTTATAATGTTTTTCCAATCTCGCCTTCATATAGTTGGCATTGAGGATCGCATATTTTGTGGCCTGGGTAACCCCTTCTGCCCCCAGCATTTTTATATAGGCATAGCTGATCAGCAGGATGCTGGCGGACCCGAAAGGCGCCGCACTGACGGCATGCACCGTCGGCTCCCCTTTACCCGTGGTTCCGGTGACGGCTTGCAGCTTATGGCCGGTAGCTTCCACATGGCCCGGCAGATAAGGCTTCAGCTTTTCATTGACACAGATCGGGCCCATGCCGGGACCACCGCCACCATGAGGAATGGCGAACGTCTTGTGCAGGTTCAGGTGACAGACATCGGCGCCGATCAGGCCGGGACTGGTGAGCCCCACCTGGGCATTCATATTGGCCCCATCCATATAAACCAGGCCCCCATTCTCATGAATGGCCCGGCAAATGTCTTTTATGCTTTCTTCGAATACCCCGTGTGTGGACGGATAGGTGACCATCAGCCCGGCCAGCTGGGTTTTATATTGCGCTGCCTTGGCTTTCAGATCTTCCACGTCGATATGACCGTCCTCATCACTTTTCACCACCACCACTTTCATACCCGCCATAACGGCGCTGGCCGGGTTGGTGCCATGGGCGGAAATAGGGATCAGCATCACATCCCGGTGAGATTCATTCCGGGCGGTATGATAAGCCCGGATAGTAAGAAGACCGGCATATTCACCCTGGGCGCCGCTGTTGGGCTGAAGGGACGTAGCGGCAAACCCGGTGATGGCGCTCAACCAGTTTTCCAGCTCGGTCAGTATCTTCCGGTAACCTTTCCACTGATCGGCAGGGGCAAAAGGATGCAGGCCTCCGAATTCGGGCCAGCTCACAGGGATCAGTTCCGTCGCTGCGTTCAGCTTCATGGTGCACGATCCGAGGGAGATCATGGAGGTATTGAGGGAAAGGTCTTTATTTTCCAGGCTTCTCAGATAACGCATCATTTCCGTTTCGCTGTGATGCGTGTTGAATACAGGATGCGTAAGGAATTCCGAGACACGGGTGACAACGGAAGGGATGTTGTCCAGGTTGACATCATCCACATCGAAAGTAGCGGTGGCCACCTCCATTCCTTCAACATCGGTAAATACGGAGAGGATGTTCAGCACATCCTGCTGGGTGGTGGTCTCATCCAGGGTAATACCGATCGAAGAACCGTAATACCGGAAATTGATACCCCGCTCTTCCGCCAGCTTCCGGATCGCCGCAGGATCGGCTACCTTGAGCTGGATCGTATCGAAATAAAATTCATTCAGGTTTGAATACCCCAGCCCTTCCAGCTCCAGGGAGAGGGTGCGGGTTAAAAGACTTACCCTTTTGGCAATACGGGTCAGTCCTTCCGGACCGTGATAGACGGCATACATGGCCGACATATTGGCCAGCAGGGCCTGGGCCGTACATATATTGGAGGTCGCTTTTTCCCGTTTGATGTGCTGCTCCCTCGTCTGCAGGGCCATGCGAAGGGCCCGGTTGCCCTGGGCATCGATGCTGACCCCGATGATACGTCCGGGAATAGATCGCTTGAAATCATCTCTGGCGGTAAAATAAGCGGCATGGGGCCCCCCGAAGCCCATCGGCACACCCAGACGCTGGGACGAGCCCACGGCGACATCCGCCCCCAGCTCTCCGGGGGGCGTTAACAGGGTCAGCGCCAGCAGGTCCGTGGCCATTACTACATACGCGCCCGCTGCATGGGTCTGTTGTATAAAGGCCCGGTAATCATGGATGGACCCGTCGCTGCCGGGATATTGAACAATGGCGCCGAAATAAGAGGCGTCGATCACGGCATTGCGGAAATCCCCCTCTACCAGCTCAATGCCTACCGGCTGCGCCCTGGTGAGAAGGATATCTTTTGTCTGGGCGAACAGGTTCGTATCTACAAAGAATTTTGGAGTGGTGACGTGCTCGTGGTCTTTGTTCTTCAGGTTGAAGAACATGGTCATGGCCTCCGCAGCGGCAGTGCCTTCATCCAGCAGAGAGGCATTGGCCAGGGGCAGACCGGTAAGGTCGGATACCATGGTCTGGAAGTTCAGCAGGCTTTCCAGGCGGCCCTGGGAGATCTCCGCCTGATAGGGGGTATACTGGGTATACCAGCCCGGGTTTTCGAAGACATTCCGTAAAATGACACTGGGCACGATGGTGTCGTAATATCCCTGGCCGATATAGGATTTGTATACCTTATTCAGGGAGGCTACCTGTTTCAGCTCCGTAAGATATTGATGCTCGCTGAGGGCGCCGGGAATGGGCAACGTTGTTTTGCTGCGGATCGATGCGGGTATCGTCCTGTCAATAAGCTCATCCAGGGACCGCACGCCAATGGTTTTCAACATTTGGGTAGTCTCGTGTTCATTGGGGCCGATATGGCGATCTGCGAATTCATTCGCCTGTTGTTCGAATAGATTCATAGTAAGTATAGTATAGAGGTTGACCGTTTAAAAAAAGAATGTGCAAAGGTACGGCGATGGAGGGAGAAAACAATGTCGGGATCCTGACCCGTGGAGTGGGTGTGGATAACATGAAAAAAGGCCGTCCCGATTTTTAGAAGCCGGGACAGGCCTTTTTTCTTTAAAACCCCTAAACCCTAAAACCTAAATGCTAAACTTGGTTGTTGTTGTGTACTCCTACATACAGACAGCAACTATGTGAGCTCAGGTACAAAATTAGAAGACAATTCCGGGATGAGGAGCTGAATACAATTAAAAGAAAATTAAAATCAAAGGCGATCGGGGGATGCTCTTATGGAGTGCTGGAATGCTCGCAGGGGGTATAAGCGAGCGGCCTTCGAAAAGCTAGCTTTTCGAAGGCCGAATCTCATTTATTGCGCTTCGCGCGGCCGAGCCGTGCTCGGCCATCCGCATCTCCTCACTGGTCATCCGGCTGCCATCATGGCTCCACCCGGGCGGGCCAAACAGATAATACCATTTCTCCTTGAAACCAATGTCTTTACGGGCCAGGTCCTTCCCGATATTGCTCCATTCATGAAAAATGATCTCTCCCGGGGTATTCTTTTGCAGGGGCGTTGTCAGCCCATACTTCCGGGGCTGATATTCCTCCGCGGACAGTTCCGGCTGAAAAGTCCCGAACAACTGGTCCCAGATGATCAGGAACATACCCATATTTTTATCCAGGTATTTGGGATTGCTGGCATGATGCACCCGGTGATGGGAGGGGGTGACCAGGATATATTCCAACCAGCCCATCTTACCGATCAGCTCCGTATGCACGAAAATGCCCCAGATCTGGGTGGCAGAATATATAAAAATGATATCCAGGGGCTTAAACCCCAGCAAAGCCAAAGGAATGAAATAGACGAAACGATACAGCGGCTGAAAGACAGATGACCGGAACCCCACCGTAAAATTCATTTGCTCCGAGGAATGATGGGTCACATGCACCGCCCAGAAAAGACGCACCTCATGATCCCAGCGGTGCAGCCAGTAATAGAGGAAATCCTCTCCCAGCAACAGCAGGAACCAATAGGAGAACACATTGGTAACGGACATCCAGTGATGACTATAACAATAATCGAGTACGAAAAGGTAAAAGCCCCGGAACAGGAGATCCAGCCCCCCGTTCAGCAACATAAGATAGAAGTTGGTGACGGCGCCCTTCCAGGTGTACAGCCTGAGATGTTTGTAGTTACTCAATATCACCTCTATCCCAATGATGATAAGATAAAGGGGAGTGCTTACCAGGAGAAGTATTTGTTCTTTAAGGTGTAACACGTGCCAAAAATAAGAGAATTACCGGATCTTTGTAATTTTGAGCTTGTTAATCAGCTATTAATGCGAATATGAGTGAATTATTGCACAATTGGGAGAAGAAATCGGCGGCCCGCCAGAAGGAATACCGCCGGTTCCTGCAAAATGCAGATAAAAAAGGGGCTAAGAACAAGGTCCTGGAGCTCCTGCCTGAGCTGCACGAGGAGGCATTCCGGCAGGTCGACTGCCTGAAATGCGCCAACTGCTGCAAAAACTATTCTCCCCGGTTTAAGACCCCGGATATCCGGCGTATCTCCAAACACCTGAAAATGAAGGAGAGCGACTTCATCCAACAATACCTGCGCCTGGATGAAGAAGGGGATTATGTGGTGAAGACCACTCCCTGCCCTTTTCTGGGAGCGGACAATTATTGCGCTATATATGAGGTGCGCCCTTCCGACTGCGAACGCTTCCCCTATACCGATGAAGATGTCCTGATAAAAAGGCCAGCGCTGACCCAAAAAAATACTACGTTTTGCCCCATTGCCTATTATGTGGTAGAGAAGCTGATGGAAGCCGGACGCTGATCCATAGCCAGCATCTTCCCCCATACCCGCACCTACTTCCCAGGGAAAATATCAGGGTTGGACCCTTATTCCGATCCTTCAGCCTGCCGCTCATGTATTTTGCAGAAAATTCCCGCTATTTCCCTTACAAACATCTTTAATTGCAATAAAGAGTCCGACTGCTTATGTTTAAATGGGTGATTGTTTTAAGCTTTTTTATCTTGCCCGGCTTAATCCCGGTTTCTTCTTTCGCGCAATTGCATAGCGCCGACACCACCGCACATCCCCGCATCGACTCCCTAAAAGAAGTCACCGTCGAAGGCAAACGACCGGTCATCGAAGTCCTCCCCGACAAGACCGTCATTCACGTCGCCAACAGCATCACCGGAGCGGGCGGCAGCGCCCTGGACGCACTAACCCTGGCCCCCGGCGTCTCGATAGACCCCAATGACAATATCCAGCTAAAAGGTCGACAGGGAGTGCTGGTCATGTTGGACGGGAAGCCGACCTATCTCACCTCCTCCGACCTGGCCGGTCTGTTAAAAGGCATACCCGCGGCTTCCATCGACAAACTGGAGATCATGACCAACCCTTCCGTCCGGTATGACGCTTCCGGGAATGCAGGCATCATCAACATACAATTAAAAAAAGAAGCACACCCCGGTACTAACGGAACGCTGACTTTCGGTTATGGCCAGGGCAAATATCCCAAGGCCAACGCTGGTTTTAGTATCAACAACCGGGGAGGGCGGACCAATATTTTCTTCAGTTATAATTATTCTTACCGCAAGCTGTTCAATCATCTGACCAACGACCGCCGGTTCTATACCAATAATAGCTACGATGGCGGCGATCTCCAGGACGATCACTTCCTCTATCGTTTCAACACCCATGTCATCAAGACAGGGATCGAACACGATTTTTCAAAATCCACCAGTTTGGAAGCCGTCGTCACCGCCTTCCGGAATCTGGCCGGCCCCTCTGCCGACAATCTCTCCAAAGAATACGACAAGACGGGCGCCTTTCAATATTTTACCGGCACCACCGACCACTCCGACGAAAGATGGAACAACATAGCAGCCAGTCTCAATCTCAAACATATCTTCGATACCTCCGGCAGCACCCTTACAACATACCTGGACTATATCAATTACTGGAACAGGAATAACCTGGTGATGAATACTGTCTACAGTAATGCAGACGGAACCCCTTACCAGGACCCGGCGGCCCTCAGGGGCGACCTCAAAGGAATGTTGCATATCTATTCGATAAAATCCGACTACACCCGGCGGCTGATAAACGACGTCCTCTTCGAAGCAGGTTTTA
Source organism: Puia sp. (assembly GCA_035492545.1). Taxonomy (GTDB): domain Bacteria; phylum Bacteroidota; class Bacteroidia; order Chitinophagales; family Chitinophagaceae; genus Puia. Next base: position 15,302 of record DATJJD010000082.1, on the reverse strand, counting down.
AAAGCAGCCTGGTCCGGTCGGATAACAACCTCGCTTATTACACGGGGCAAAGTACGGCCAGCACCTTCGATAGCAGCATCAGCAGCCATTTCCTTTATAGAGAATACATCAATGCCGCCTATCTCAACCTTAAAAAGGAATTTCATAAATGGACGCTGAATGCCGGCCTGAGGGCGGAACAAACCAATACCCATACCCGGGAGCTCCTTAGCGGCGCCCGGTCCGATACCTCCTACCTCCAGCTCTTCCCCGCCGCCGCCCTCATTTATAAACCAGATCGGAAAAATAAGCTCATCCTCCGGACCAGCAGAAGGATCGACCGGCCCACCTATACCCAGTTGAATCCCCTGAGGATCTATATCGACGCGACCACCTACAAAGTAGGCAACCCCTATTTGAGACCCCAGCTGACCGACCTGGCGGAGGCAGCCTTTAACCATGCCGATAAGCTCATCGCCACCCTTACATACAGCAGTACCCGGGATAATATGAATACCGTCTTCATCCCGGAAGACCCCCAGGCGAAGATCAGTATCCAGACAGATAAGAATATCGGGCGCTACCGGTACCTGGGCTTGAATATCGCCGCTAATTACCAACTCACCCCCTGGTGGAACACCAATAGCAACCTGACCGTCTATGAAGGGCACTATATCGCCACTCTCGATAAGGTGCCGCTCAACAGCCAGACAGGCGCCTATAAATTCTCCATCAACAACAACCTGACGTTCAGTAACGCTTTCAAAGGCGAGCTCAACCTGGTCTATGCCTCCAAAGACAGGGATGGGTACAATATCCTGTTGCCTGCCTGGGGCCTTTCCATAGGTGTTCAACACACCGTACTGCACAAAAAAGGCGCCGTCCGGCTGAATGTCTCGGATATTTTTTATTCGAATTATCTGAGGGGAGATGCTTTGTCCGGAACGCTAACGGAAAACTTTCAAAGCAAAAGAGATTCCAGGGTGGCCAATCTCACCTTCTCCTGGGCATTCGGTAATCAGTCCATGCACGCTTATAAGTCAAAAGGAGGTGGGGCCGATGAAGAAAAGACCCGGGCCGGCCTCGCCAACTAATATTCCATCTTCCGCAGACTGGGCGCCCTGAACCAGGTGACGATCACCACCCCAATGGTCATACAGCCCCCGAATACCACGGAAGGCACCACCCCCAGCAGACGGGCCATGACCCCGCTCTCGAATTGCCCCAGCTCATTGCTGGAATTGATGAACATGGAGTTGACGGAAGATACCCGCCCCCGTAAGGCATCGGGCGTCTTCAGTTGTACGATGGTGCCTCGTATCACCACACTGATGCCATCCAGCATACCAGTGCACAGTAAGGCAAGAAAGGACAGCACATAGATCTTGGAGATCCCGAATAATATAATACCGACACCAAAGCCCGCCACTGCATATAACAATATCAAACCCTGCCGGCGACGCAACGGCCATAGCGTGAGAGTCACGATCATCAGGATCGAACCGATATCGTCCGCGGCATTCAGCCAGCCAAAGCCAATGGGCCCCACCTGCAAAATATCACGGGCATAAACGGGGATCAGGGCCACAGCCCCTCCAAACAGAACGGCAAACAGATCCAACGCAATAGCCCCCAGCACTTCCTTGGTGTGCAGGACAAAACGCAATCCTTCCTTGATGCTTTCCAGCGTCTTCTTCTCCCCTGATACCATGATCTGCTTGGGCGAAAGCCGAAAAAAACAACACAAGGCGATCACCACATATAAACCTACGATACTAAAAGCGAAAAGATAGGTAGTATGGGCGATGAGGAAACCCGCGGTGGCATGTCCCAGCACGGAGGCGGCCAGAAAAGCGCTGGTGTTCAAGGTAACGGCGCCGGCTAACTGGGGCCGGGGAACGATCTGTGCAATGATGGCATTGAGGGCGGGACCGGCAAAAGCCCGTATCACCCCCGTACAAAAGATAAGGGTATAGGTCAGCCATTGGATCCAGTGGCTCTCCAGATTCCGCATCACCGGCCCGAAAGAAAGGGCGATCAACCCTCCCACACAAGCCAGATAACAGCTGGTCGTCCGTAGCAGCAACGCCCTCTTATCACTCTTATCGATGACATGACCGGCATACAAGGCCAGGGTAAAAGCCGGCAGGAATTCCGACAGCCCGATCAGCCCGATGGCGAACGGATTATGGGTGATCTCATAAATGCGCCACCCGACAATGGTCGTCACCATGCGAAGGGCCATAATATAAAAGAAACGGGAAATGATAAAATTCCGGTACTCGGGGATCCTCAATACATTCAGGGCTGTCTGCTTTCTTTCTTCCGTACTATTTTCTTCTGTCATGATCGGGTTGGTATAATTATTCTTGCTACGGCAGCGTAAAATAGTGCTGCCCTTCGTCCAAATCCCTGTCCAGGGCATCCAGGATCACCTGCAGGTGTTTTTCATTGCCCAGAAAATCGGCATTGCTTACATCGACAAATAGGGTCCGGATATTGTGTTGCCGGATATAATTGGTATACGTCTCCTGGATATTGAACAGGTATTCATCCGGGATAGCCTGCTCATAGGACCGGTTCCTTTTCCGGATATTCTGCTGCAGTTTCTGGACGGGCGCATGAAGATAAATGAGGATATCCGGCTGAACCAGCTGCCCGTCGATGATATCGAACAGCTTCTGATAAAGCCTGAACTCCTGCTCCGGTAAATTCACCTTGGCGAATAACAGGCATTTGGTAAACAGATAATCGGTGATGGTGATCGACTGGAACATATCGCTGGTATGTACCAGCTCTTTCATTTGCTTGTATCGCTCGGCCATGAAGAAAAGTTCCAGGGGAAAAGCATACTGCGCGGGGTTCTCATAGAATTTGGGCAGGAAAGGATTGTCAGCGAACTGCTCCAGGATCAGGCGTGCATCGAAATGTTTGGCCAGGATATGGGCCAGGGTCGTCTTTCCTGCTCCAATATTGCCTTCAATCGTGATAAAATGATACTTCATCGGGTATTAATTATTTTTTTTACTTCCAGTTTGTCCGGGCATACCGCCAGCAGTTCACGGATGGATGTACGCAACACGGGATGTATATAATCCGGGGCGATCTCTTCCATGGGCGCCAACGCAAAACGTCGGTTTTGAATTTCAGGATGAGGGATTGTTAGCCGGGGGGAATGGATGACCTCCTCATTGAAAAAGAGCATATCGATGTCAATATTACGGCTTCCATATTTCTCCAACCGCCTTCTCCCCATTTTTTCTTCTATTCCCAATAAAGTATCCATTAGCCGGGGACCATCCGTTGCCCCCTCCACCTCCAGGGCCTGGTTGAGGAAACTCGCCTGGTCTTCCTTCCCCCAGGCAGCCGTCTCATACAAAGAAGACCGCCGGAGGATGCGCCAGCCGGCCTGCTCAATATAGACGCAGGCTTTCGCTAATTCAACCTTTCTGTTGCCCTCATTGCCACCTATCAATAAAAAGGATATGTTCATAGATTCCGTACTTTCGGGGCCCCAAATATCTTTATTTTTGGATTTAGCATAAAAATTACCTTTACATGAGAGGCTTTTTTAAATCGTTTTTTGCGGCATTGCTGGCATTGATCGCTTTTACAGCGGTCATCGTGATTATTTTATTGGTCTCGGTTAGCGGTTTCCTGTCACCCAAAAAACCGGAGATACCTGCTAAATCCATCTTATATATCGACCTCGGCCAGTCTTATCGGGAACAGGAGCAGGAAAACCCCCTTTCCGCACTGGGCTCTGAAGATCAATACAATGTCCCCGGCTTATATGACCTGGTCCGGTTGGTACGGCATGCAAAAGAAGATACTTCCATAAAAGGCATCTATCTGAAATGTAATGACGACGCCAATGGATTTGCCACCAACGAAGAGATCCGCATTGCAATGCTGGACTTTAAAAAGAGCGGCAAATTCGTCTACGCATACGGAGATGTTATCCCGCAGAAAGCCTACTATGTGGCCAATACCGCCGACCGGATCTACTGTAACCCGAAAGGAGGAGTGGAATGGAGGGGCTTCTCCACGGAAATGCCCTTCCTGAAAGGGACGCTGCAGAAACTGGATATAGAACCCCAGATCTTTTATGCAGGCAAATTCAAAAGCGCTACCGAACCCTTACGGGAAGATAAAATGACAGGTGCCAACCGCCTTCAGCTGACTGAATTGCTAGGAGATTTTTTCAATCGCCTTCTGTACAGCACGGCAGAGACCCGGCAATTAGATACGACCACACTACGTAAATGCGTCGACGGTCATCTGATCAATTACCCCAATGATGCACTAACTTATAAATTAGTGGACGGTTTGAAATATGACGACGAAGTAAAAGACGAGCTAAGGGAAAAAGTAAAGATCGGCAAACATGACTTCCTCAATTTCATCTCCATCTGTAAATACGGGAAAGCCATCGACTTTAATGCCAGTGGAAAAGATAAAATAGCCCTGATCTATGCGGAAGGGGATATTGTGGACGGAAAAGGTGAAAAGGACGAGATCGGCTCCGATACCTACCGCTCACTGATACGCAAGGCCCGCTTTGACAAAGACACCAAGGCCATCGTCATCCGTATCAATTCGGGAGGCGGCAGCTCCATGGCCAGCGAGAATATCTGGCGGGAGCTAAGCCTGGCAAGGAAAGAAAAACCCGTGGTCGTCAGCTTTGGCGACGTAGCCGCATCGGGCGCCTATTACCTTTCCTGTAATGCAGATAGCATCTTTGCCCTGCCTGGCGCCATCACAGGCTCCATCGGCGTCTTCATCGTAGTTCCCAATTTTCAGCGCTTTTTCAATAACAAACTGGGCATCACCTTCGACGGGGTAAAGACAGCTCCGGATGCCGACGCCATCACGGCGACCAAACCACTCACGCCCTTGCAAAGGATGTATTTGCAGAATGGCGTGGATACCACTTATCTCACTTTCAAAACCCGTGTAGCAGACGGACGTAACAAAAATGTAGCTTACGTAGACAGCATTGCCCAGGGAAGGGTGTGGAGTGGGAGCAAAGGCCTCCAATTGGGATTGGTCGATCGGCTGGGCGACATACAGGACGCCATCGACTGTGCGGCCCGGATGGCGAAGACCAGTGATTACCGGTTGAAAGAATACCCCGAACCCAAAAGTTTCCTGGACCTGCTGCTGGGCGGATACAAAAGATCGATGTCCATGAAGGCGATGAAAGACGAGCTGGGCGAAGATGGCTACCGGACCTATACGACCATAAAGAAAGTAAAGGCATCCATAGGCATCACCCAGACAAAATTACCCTTCGACCTCACTATTGAATAAGTATGCCACAAAAGTATAATCAGCTTCGCGCTATGCTCGCCATCACCCGGGGAAGCCTGAAAGCTATTTTCAGAAGCCCCTCGTCAGTAGCCTTTAGCTTTGGATTTCCGTTGGTATTTATCCTGGTATTCGGATTTATCAACGGTGGCGGCCCGACGGTATCCATAGCGCTGAGCAACAGGAATGATTCGAATAATTATGTTATCAGGCAGCTGTTGCATTACACACCGGTCAGGCTGGCGGATGAAAAGGATACGGCCGCCATCCGTAAAGACCTGGAAAAGGGAAGGATAGGGGCAGTCCTGTCGCTGGATTCCAGTCAGTCTGCTATGGGGTTTACCCAATATACCATTCATACCCTCACCTCTTCCGCGGCGGCTGACAAATATCCCATCGTAAAAATGGCCCTGGCGCAGACTATCCAGGGCATCGAGGATAAACGCATCCCCCCTCAATACAAACTGCTCAGCGTAGACGAACTGCCGATGGTCCAGGGAAGAAAATACTCCATGATCGACTTTATCCTGCCCGGTATGCTGGGCTTTTCCCTGCTGAGCGCCGCCGTATTCGGGGTTGCCTTTTTGTTCTTCAGCCTGCGCCAGCAATTGGTATTAAAAAGGTTTTATGCCACCCCGATCAGTAAAAAATATATCGTGCTGGGAGAGGGGCTGGCCAGGGTGCTGTTCCAATTGATCACTGCCATTGTTATCATCGTCATCGGGAAATATGCCTTCCATTTTACACTGGTACATGGATTCAGCACCTTTTTGGAAATGCTGTTCCTTAGCCTGTTCGGGCTCATCGTTTTTATGGGCTTTGGCTTTATCATCAGCAGTGTGGCAAAGAATGAAAGCACCATCCCCCCCTTCGCCAACCTCTTTACGCTGCCCCAGTTCCTCCTGGGAGGGACTTTCTTTTCGACGGCGGCATTCCCCGCCTGGCTGCAAAAGATCTGCGAGATCCTGCCCTTGAAACAATTGAATGACGCCATGCGAAATGTGGCGTTTGAAGGGGCCCATCTCACCGATTGCGGCAAACAGCTGGGCATCCTGGCGATCTGGGGTATCCTTGTATATGCCGTCGCCATCAAAGTGTTCAAATGGGAGTAACCCTCATCCCCGGACCCTAAAATCAATCGTATGCGTTTTATTAAATTGCTGCTGCTTGGTGGAATAACCCTGTTGGTCGTGCTGACAGCCTTTTCCTTTCTCTTCCCGTCCCATCTGAGAATAGGAAGGACGATTAATATTGCCGCCCCCCGCGAAAAAGTATATGCCGCCATCGGCGACCTGCGGGCCTGGCAACATTGGAACGAGTTCATCCGGGCTACGCCACTGACAGGACAGGTTTTTTCAACCCCCTCCTCCGGTATAGGCGCTTCCTTGCGCTCGGACCAGCTACTCCTTACTATTACGGCCACGGCGCCCGACTCCATCCGGCTTGACTGGAAACAGCCAAAAGGTAAGGCCTTCACGGAGGCATACAACCTGGTACAGATACAACCGGATAGTCTCACCGTCCAATGGTGGTTTGACTTTCATTTCCGGTGGTATCCCTGGGAGAAACTGGGCCTCCTGGTATATGATAAAAAGTTAGGACCCGTGATGGAAGAATCTTTGGGCGAGCTTAAACGTTATATCGAAAACTCTCCCTAACTTTAGCCGCATTTGATTTTTTAAATGGTAAACCACCTTAAAATTTAAATAACACTGTATGAAAAAAGCACTTTTACTGTCCACGATCCTGTTTCTCGGCCTGGCTGCGTTTAGTCAGCAAAAGCCTGCCAGCCCCCATGAAACTTTTACGGCAAAGAATATCACCGTTAGATACGGAAGGCCCTATAAAAAGGGAAGGGATATCTTTGGCAAACTGGAACCTTTTGGAAAAGTATGGCGTTGCGGGGCTGATTCTGCTACGCTCATCACTTTCGCCAGGAATGCTAAATTCGGCGGCAAACCCGTAAAAGCCGGTACCTATAATTTATTTGTAATCCCTAATGAAAAAGAATGGACCATTATTCTCAACAGCGAATTGGGCCAATGGGGCGCTTACAACTATGATAAGATCAAGGATAAGGACGTCGCCCAGGTGACAGTTCCCGTCAAAACCCTCTCCGCACCCGTTGAACAGTTGACCTTTGCCGCCCCGGGCAATGACCTGACCATTACCTGGGACAAGACACAGGTAGCAGTACCGGTCAGCTTCTAGTGTTAATTTAAGTATATCTTTTATAAGAGGCGGCTTTCAGGGAAGGCCGCCTCTCTTTTTGTCAAAAATCTCCCTAACTTTAAGGGTATCATTTCTATTTTTCACGTCCTTAAACTTTGTTATATGAATCACACCCGGTCTTTTTTTCAAAAAATTATGCTGTTTTCCTGCGTTGCTATTATCGGATTGTCGGCTTGCGCACAACCCAACCATGCTAAAAGCCCTCATGATACCCTGAAGACAAAGGATATCACGGTAACCTATGGCCGCCCATACAAAAAAGGAAGAGAGATTTTCGGGAAGCTGGAGCCCTATGGAAAGGTATATCGTGTGGGAGCGGATGAGGCTACTACCATCACGTTTGCAAAGGACGGCACCTTCGGCGGCAAACCTGTTAAGGCTGGAACCTACACCCTGTTTGCCATTCCGAATGAGAACGAATGGACCGTTATCCTCAACTCCCAACTGGGACAATGGGGCGCTTTCAAGTACGACCAGTACAAGGACAAAGACGTCTTACAGGTGAAAGTGCCTGTCAAACACCTCAGCGCCCCGGTAGAACAGCTGACGATCGCAGCCCCGGGCAGCGACCTGACGATAACCTGGGACCAGACACAGGTAGCCGTCCCCGTTAGCTTTTAAGCCTTTCCAAAAACCCCTCGAGGAAGGTATAGATCTTCTGCAATTCTTCGCCCGTTATACAATACGGCGGCAGGATATACACCGTATTGCCCAGCGGGCGAAGATAAATGCCGTTTTGCATGGACTCCCGGGTAATGTCGGCGCCGATGGAATTGATATATCCGTCTTCCCCCGCCTGGACATCAAAAGCAATGATAGTGCCCAGGACCCGCAGATTTTTGACGACGGCATAACGTTTTATACGCTCCCCGAATTCCCGGTGCTGCCGGGTAATGGCCTGTCGTTGCTCTGTACCTCCTTCCTCCAATAGGAGATCGAGGCTGGCCAGGGAAGCCGAACAGGCCAGCGGATTGGCCGTGAAGGAATGCCCGTGGAAAAGGGTCTTTCGTTTGTCGTCACTGAGAAAGGCTTCGAAAACTCTCTCCGTAGTAGCCGTGACGCCCAGGGCCATCGTGCCCCCCGTCAGCCCCTTGCTCAGACAGATGATATCAGCCTTGTTCCGGAGGTATTCCCCCGCAAACAGCTTCCCGGTCCGGCCAAACCCCGTGAGGACCTCATCTGCCATACAAAGGATCCCTTCCGACTGGACGACGTCCAGCAGTTGGTCCATCAGGTCCGCCTCATAGACCCGCATGCCGCCGGCCGCTTGCAGCAACGGCTCATAGAGGAAACAGGCGATTCCCGGGCCCTGCTGCCGGATAAAGGCCTTTAACTCCTCTATATTGGATGCCGTGGGGGTCTCTATAAAAAACACCTCAAACAGATAGTCCTGGAAAGAGGCCGTAAATACGCTTCTTTCACTCACGCTCATGGCCCCGAACGTATCCCCATGGTAAGAATTCCTGAAAACCAGGATCTTATTCCGCCCGCCAACACCCTTAGGCCTTCCATCCTTCCGGCCGCTGTCCGTCCCCGTCCCCGGCTCCCGCACCGCCCCGGCTCCCGGGCCTTCTGATTGTCCGCCCCCCTGGTTCCTCCAATACTGGATGGCCATCTTTATCGCCACCTCCACCGCCGTGGACCCATTGTCCGAATAAAACACCTTGGAAAAGGAGCCGGGCAAAAGGGGCAGCAATCTCTCCGCCAGCTGCACGGCCGGCTCATGGGTAAAACCCGTAAAGATGACATGTTCCAGCGTCCTGGCCTGCTCATAGACCTTTTCAGCGATATAAGGATGCCCATGCCCATGGATGGTCACCCACCAGCTGCTGATGGCATCGATGTAGGAATTACCTTTTTCATCAAACAACAAGCTACCTTTGCCCCGGACGGCTGCAATAGGAGGGAAGGGGTTCTTATGTTGGGTATAGGGGTGCCAGATCACCTCCCTATCCCTTTCCGTTAACGTTCTTGCCATAATAGGCAAAAATAGGCACCAGGATCCAGGGTCATGCAACGGTCGGGAAAGATTAATTGTCAACATCCTTAATTGGGCGGAGACCAATTCGTACTTGAGGCCCCGAGGCCGAAAGTACAGACATTATGGGTTGGCGATAAAAAATTATTTTTCTTCAATTTTTTATCGCCACATAAATTAAGGAAGAATGGATTATCGCCAGTTGGTTAAAGACTGTGAAAAAGGGAATGCGGCTGCTCAAAAGCAGCTGTATGAGCATTTTGCCGGGCCAATGCTGGGGATCTGTTATCGGTATACCAAATCCATGGCCGATGCAGAGGACGTTTTACAGGAAGGTTTTATCATGGTGTTCAAAAACCTTCACCAATTCAGCTTTTCAGGAGAATTGGGGGGGTGGATCCGGAGGATCATGGTCAATACGGCCATCAATTACCTGAAAAAACACAGCCGGTATCAAACAGACCTGTTATTCACAGATGGGGTACTCCATCCTGTGTCCAATGATGACCCGGAAGTATCCCTCAGTACCAAGGAACTGGCTGAGCTGATCCGCCAGCTGCCCCCAGGATACCAGGCCATTTTCAACTTGCACGCCGTAGAAGGATATAGTCACGTGGAGATCGGAAAGATATTAGGCATCAATGAAGGGACTTCCCGTTCGCAATATGCACGGGCCAGGGCTTTGCTGATAAGCTGGATAAAAAAATCATCAGCCGTTAACAAAAATGAGACCTATGCACGACCCTAAAACTGATAACGAAGTGCAGCGTTTCGAAAAAGAAGTGCAGCAAAAAATGGGAGAGCTGGAATTCAGCCCTTCCGCAGCAGTATGGGCCAACGTCGAACGGGCGGTGAAAAAAGAAAAAAGACGCCGCGTACCCGTCTTCTGGCTGTTCTTCTTACCTGCTCTTTTATTGATAGGAGCCGCGGGCATCTATTATATCGGCGGACATTCCGGAACGACCCACATGGCAAAGAACGACCCCGCCGCCCCATCCGTTATAGCGCCTTCCAGTACCCCCGGGTCCGGATCTGTACCGACCATTTCGTCTGAACAGCCGGCGTCCACAACCCCGGCATCCGTATCGGACCAACCCACAGCTAACCCATCCATACCTAATCCATCCGTAGCCAGCCGGCCTGCGACTACCTCCTCCAATACCATACCTTCGACAACCAACCCGGTCTCCCATACGACACCACCACCGGTCACCCCTTCAGCCGCCGTTGCTGACCACACCACCCAACTCGCCGCTACCCGGCCCGCTACCCATAACAATTCGTCCCAATCTCCGGCCTCCCCCCCGCATCGGCCTACTGCACTTTCCGCCGCCGCACCGACCAAGGAAGAAGGACAGCCCGACCTGCTGGATGTTTCAGCCTCCCGCCCGCATCGGTCTTCCGATCCTGACAAGTCTTCCGCACTTCCCAGGTCTTCCGATCCTGCCATCACCTCCGGTCTCAGGGACATGGCCGGCGATGAGGCGCCGATCCAGCCGGCGAAAATTGATTTCCACCGGGTCAGCGGCAACAACGCCCCTAAAGTCAGCGCCGCCCCGCTGACCACGGCAGCCGCCAAAGCGATGGTCCCGAAGACCCGGCTCAGCCCCAAACGGCCCTGGGAGGCAGGTTTTACAGGAGGCATAGGCGTCTCATCCCTGCATGAGGCCCTGTTTAAACAATCGCCCTCTTCCTTGAACGACAGCCGGAATTTTGCTGCTCCTGCCCCCGTTACTGGACCCGTTTCAGGCGGATCGGCCGCTCAGAACTATACTTCTAAAATACAGTCCGACCTCGCCTTCTGGGCTGGTATCTTCGTACAAAAGGCTCTCCTGAAAAACCTGTCCGTCTCCGTGGGCCTTAACCTGCATTACTATTCCACCAAAGTATATACCGGCGACAAGATCACCAGCACCAACGCAGCCAGCTATAATTACAGCCAGTCTTCCTACCTGCTGTCCGCAGCTGCGGCTTCCGGCCCCGGACAAACCTACCCGTATTATACTCCCGGCGACAAACAGGTCTTTATCAACCGGTATTATTTCCTGGAGATCCCGGGATCCGTTCAGTGGCAGATCAGCCATAGCCGGGTAATGCCCCTGTTCTGGGAAGGAGGTTTCTCTCTGTCCTACCTGATGAGCTCAAATGCCTTGTACTACAATACGCACGCCGGCGTCTTTTATAAAGATGGGGACGTGACCAATAAGACCCAGTTCAATCTTTCAACAGCCCTCCTGGTCGGCATACCTTTTAAAGGCGTGAACCTGCAGGTTGGCCCTCAGGTACAGTACGGTCTTACCAGCTTGTTGAATACAGGCCAGGGCGGACAGCATTTTTTCTATGGAGGTATAAAACTGGTGGTATTCCCGGGGAAAGCGCATAAAGGCGGTAAACATAGATTCAGGCTCCAGGAGCAATAAACCGGAGATTGCGTTGGATACCGGCATACTTGGTGCGCTTTAGCGCAGAATGCCGGAAGATCTCCTTAAACCCTTCCTCCGTCAGCTCTTCCCAATCCGCCGTGCGAAAATTCAGGATGGCGGGAATAGGCGCAAAAGCCTGTTCCCGGGTGGGACTGGAAAACCGGTTCCAGGGACAAACATCCTGGCACGTATCGCAACCGAATAGCCAATCCTGGAATTTCCCCTTCATCTCCTCCGGGATCAGCTGCTCTTTTAATTCAATAGTAAAATAGGAGATACATTTACTGCCGTCCACTACCTTGTTGTCTAAAATAGCTTCGGTTGGACAGGCGTCGATGCACTTCCGGCAGGTGCCGCAATAATCCCCCGCAAAAGGAGTGTCTGCCTCCAACTCCAGGTCCACGATCAGCGTGGCGATAAAAAAAAAGGAACCGGTTTGTTTGTTCAACAGGTTGCCATTCTTACCTACCCACCCCAGACCGCTGCGCACCGCCCAACTCCTCTCCAGCACCGGAGCGCTGTCTACAAACCCACGGCCATTCACTTCCCCGATCTGCCCACGGATAAGCCCCAAAAGATTTTTCAATTTATCCCTGATCACTTCATGATAGTCTTTCCCATAAGCGTATTTAGCCACCCTGGGCCGGTCGGTTACCTGTGACTGATCGGGTACCCTTGACCGGTCAGTTACCTTAGGCCGGTCGGCGGCCCCATGCGCTGCTGCATCCTTCTCTAGGGCTTCCCGGCCAGGAAAATAATTCAGCAGCAGGGTGATCACCGACCTGGCCCCCGGCACCAACCGGGTAGGATCTATTCTGATATCAAAATAATTTTCCATATACGCCATGGACCCATTCATCCCTTTGTTCAGCCAGGTTTCCAATCGGCGCGCATCCTCATCCAACACGACAGCCCGGGCTATCCCACAATGGTCAAAACCCAGGTCCCGGGCCCATTGTTTAATGAGAAATGTATGATTGTTTTTTGCCAAGTGTATAGTTTATTACCCGTTGGGAGCATTGACAAGTTCAGCAATTTATTGATTTTGTCGTCGTTTATTGCTTAATTGCGTTATAATGAAACCCCTAAGGCCGATTGCACTGATTGCGTTGATCTTATTCCTATGCCTGCGGCAAAATTATTGCGCTGCTCAGGAGAAAACAAAAATCCAGCCGGTAAAACCGGGGGATTTTGAAATCCCCGTATCTCCCATCATCGACAGTAATACCAATGCAATTACGCTGTCGGATCTGGGCTCCATTCATTTTATCGGGAATGATAAAAATTGGTTCTCCCATGTCTTCAAAAGACAAACCCGCATAAAGATACTCAATAAAAAAGCCTTTGGCCTGGCAACTATAAAGATCCCCCTCTATACCCGTGATGAGGATGCTGAGAAAGTCGACAATATCGTAGCGTCTACCTATAACCTGGAAGAAGGCAGGGTAGTGGAGGCTCACCTGGATAAAAAAGATATCTTCCAGGAAAGGGAAGATAAGAACCACATCGAAGTAAAATTTACCATGCCGGCCGTCAAGGAAGGCTCTATCATCGACTATACGTATACCGTCACCTCCGATTATAATTTCAGCCTTCCATCCTGGGAATTCCAATCGATTGACCATCCCTGCTTGTGGAGTGAGTACGAAGTGACCATCCCCCAGGTGCTGTTTTATATTTTCGTGAAACAGGGCGTCCATAACTTCGCTATCGATAAAGGCAGCGAAGGGCATGATTCCTATAAGGTGACCAAAAAGCCGGATGGATCTACCTTAGGTATGACGGACCAGGAGCTGTTTGTAAATGCCAATACGGTCCGACACCGCTGGGCGATGAAAGACATCCCTGCCTTTCATGGAGAAAATTACCTGTCCACCCCCCGTAATTACGTCGATAAAATAGAGTTTCAGCTATCGAAAACCTATAATGGAGAAGATACGAGGGACGTCATGAACACCTGGAAAAAGGCTACGGAAGAGATGCTGAATGAAGACCATTTCGGACTCCCCCTGCGCGAAGATAACGACTGGCTGCAGGAATGGGCGGATAAGGCGGCAGGAAATAATACTACTGCCCTGGATATTGCCAAAGCCATTTACTACTATGTCAGCAGTCATTTCACCTGCACCAACCACTATGATAAATACATCAAGACCACCCTCCGCGACGTCGTTAAGAGAAACAGCGGTACGGTAGGGGACATAAATTTACTCCTCATCGCTTTACTTAGGATGAAAGGGCTCACCGCTGATCCCGTCGTGCTCAGCACCAGGGAATATGGATTCAATCTCGCCAAATACCCCATGCTGGAAAGACTGAACTATGTAGTTGCCCGGGTACCCCTCGCCGGTAAGACCTATTACCTCGACGCCGCTCACCCGCAACTGGGCTTCGGTCAGTTGGCCGGCAACTGCTATAACGGCCATGCCCGCATCATCAGCAACAAGGATTCCGGATCGGTGTATTTCGAGGCGGACTCCCTGAAGGAAAAAAAGACAACGATGGTGCTGATGGTCCCCGGCAGCGATAAGAAGGGACTGGAAGGAAGCTATCAATCCATTCCCGGTTTACAGGAGTCCTACAACATCCGCGAACGGGTAGGGAGCAACGGGGAAAAAAACTATTTTAAAAATATCCAAACCTCCTACGGAGAGGACCTGGATATCAGCAATGGCAGCATAGATTCGCTGATGAAGCTGGAAGATCCTATCAATGTCCATTACGAATTCCGGCTAAAACAGCCCTTAGGCGAATCCCTGATCTATTTAAGCCCCATCTTCGGAGATGGCTGGCGGGACAATCCCTTTAAGGCTGCAGACCGGAAATACCCGGTGGAGATGCCCTACGTTATGGATAACACCTATATTTTCAGCCTGGAGTTACCCGAAGGATACACGGTGGACGAATTGCCTAAATCCGCTAAAGTGGTATTCAACGGGGACCAGGGCCTGTTCGAATACCTCATCGGCCGGCAGGACGATATGATCCAGCTGCGTTGTCACCTCAAACTGGCAAAGGCGAATTTCCCGGCGGAGGATTACAGCAGCCTGCGGGATTTCTTTGGATATGTCGTAAAGAAAGAGAGCGAGCAGATCGTACTGAAGAAACAATGATCTGACCGGCCTTTAATAATAATAGTAAACCCCATTAACCAAGACCTAAACACATTCCCGATGACCTTTTTCAAGTATCCCCTCTTTATTTTCCTGGGCCTGGCCGCGGGGCCGCTCCGGGGAACAGCCCAGGAAAAATCTCCTGTCCGCTTTGGCAAAATAACCCCGGCGGATTTTGACCTTTCTACCCGTAAATATGATTCGGACGCCACAGCCGTCGTCATCGCCGATGTCGGCAGCTCCGACTTCGTGGGGAATAACAAAGGC
>DATJJD010000081.1:0-20118 GCA_035492545.1 Puia sp. | reverse complement strand
TGTTAATCAGCAATTTATGATTTTATAAAAAAGGGAGAATTTTTTAATAATTTTATACCCCTTCCTGTCTGCGTTTATAATTCCGATTGAGTAATTAAACTCACGCAGGTATGAATCATTTTATAGAAGTCATCGCCCAGTGCATTCCGGGAGAGACAGGGGCTCTCGAGCTAATAAAACCTTATATTCAGCAGCGCAGCATCCCGAAAAACGAGTTTTTATTACAGGCCGGGGCTATCTGCAAAAAAGTGTCTTTTCTCCACAAAGGGGCCTGCTATATGTACCGGGACATGGGGGAAAAGGAAGAGGTCACCGAGTTCTATTTTGAAGGGATGCTGAATTCCGACTATGTCAGCTTTATCCGGCAGCAACCTTCCGAACACTATATCCGGGCGCTGGAAGACATGGAGGTGGAAGAATTCAGCTATACCGATCTGCAATATCTCTATAATAACGTGCCGCCCAGTAACAAGGTAGGCCGTCTCATAACGGAAAGGCTCTACTGTGGGATCATAACGCGTATGTTATCCTATCAGAATGACAGCCCTGAGGTACGCTACCAGAAGCTGACCCGCGAGCGGCCGGAGCTGTTACAGCGGGTGCCCCAATACCTGATTGCCTCCTTTTTAGGCGTGACTCCCGTGGGACTGAGTAAGATTCGCAAAAGACTACATGATCATGGGCAGGAGACGGGGTAAGTTGCCCGTTTATTAAACGCGTTTAACGAAAAATAACCAACGGATTCTTACCTTGCTGAAGGCAATTAAAAGTAGAGGTTTAGGTTAGGGCAAAACAAATAAAAAACCTATGAGGGCTCCGGATTTCTGACTGTCACCAGGTCGGATCTAAGTTAGTAGCGACATGGATATCATAATTACTTTGGTAACCGTCCTGTATACAGGACGGTTTTTTTGTTAAATTTAGCCATGAATTATGCGTTCTACCTTAGCGAACTTTACTATGAAGCCCTGTTAATTACCTGTTTTTTTACCGGCTGCCTGTTTCTTCGTAAAAGCTTTCCCCTGGAATACAAGCTGTTGGTTGTTCTCTCCGGTCTTACCCTGCTGGTGGAAAGCGCGGTGATGTATTTTCTTATTTTTAAGACCGCCAAACCCTGGATATATGATTTTTTCGGCCCGGTGGAATGCGGTTTTATTGTATATACCTTATACAGGGTGTCCCTTTCTCCGGTCATCAAACGGCTGAATATCTTTTTGCTGGCCCTGTTACCGGTAGGTGTGGGTATATGTCATATGCTGCCCCCTCTCCTGCCCTGGGTTAATGAGCCGGCTATCTTCTATTGCCTTTTTACCAATCTCGTAGCAGCCTGTTCTTACCTGATCGATCTGCTTCTCAATAAGGCGGACGTCCCCCTGATCCGCTATCCTTTTTTCTGGATGGCCTCCGGCGAGCTGATCTTTTGTTGCGTTTATGCGATGATCCCTCCCCTGCTGAATTATTATATGAAAATATCTTATGCCTATTTTATGGCGTATAGCCTGGTGGCCAATACGTTTATGTATGGCGGGTTCATTGCCTGCTTCTATTGTTTTCGCCGGACAAGGAGCCTGGCGAGCCTCCGGGTTGCCCGCTGAGTCAGGCCAACACCAGCGCCGGGGAGTTTTGCCGGTTCCGGTCAGGCCAACACCATCTCCGGTTGCCGTTTTTCCGACTTATGCAGGTAGGCGTTGGAATCGTGCCGCAGGGCGCCCTGGGGAAGCCAGCTCCACCAGGATCCCAGGTCTTTTTTAATAATGTTGGTATAAAATTCGGGTAGCTCTTCTGATTCGCCTTCAAAATACTGCCTGAAAGCCTTATCGCTGACCAGGTTTTCCCTTACCTGACGGTAGAATCGCAGACGGCCGTATCCTTCGGAAGAAACGGCCCGCATCAGGTTCATCCAACGGGCAGTAAAATTCGAAGTAGATTTCAGACGGCGGTAGATCGCCTTGGGAGAGAAGGTATATTCCGTAAGGTCAATCACTTTATCATAAAAGTCCACCCATTCATAATTCCTGGGTTTGATATTCATGGCCAGGTGGTTGTTGAGGAAATGGAAAGGGAAAGGCAGGACGCGGTGATCTCTCTGATATTGCAGGTTGAGGGGCGCCGCTTCTCCAAAAGCCGTCAGCAGCGAATATCCGGGAAAGGCGCTGGGGGAAAGGTCGATAAACCGTTTAGTCAGTTCGAAGGGTTCGGCCCCACTGTCGCTGTCCAGTCCCAGGACAAAATTCGTTTGTACGTAAGGGACATACTTAAAGATCATATTGATGTGGCCGGCCACCTGCCTGACTTTATCTTCTCCTGTGACATGGGCGGTCCTGGACTTATTGCCTAGCTCATACCAGGTCTCTACTCCGGGCAGCAGGGCCGTAAAGCCGTTATGGTTCAATACCTTCAGGTGTTTCTCCGTAAGGATGGAGAGGCTGCTCTCTGCCAGGAACCGAAAGCTGTTCGGAGGCGCCGCCGAAGCGATGGCCTCCATATTCTCTTCGAAACGGACGCCGAAGTTCGGGTCATGCCAGGCTACCGTGGGCCTTTTGAATTTGGTGAGCAGGAACTGCAGGTCCTGTTTCATTTCCTGAAAGTCCAGGGGCTGGTAGGGCACTACCGAATCGATACAAAACGGGCAGGTATAAGGGCAGCCCATGCTGCCGATCATGGGGACCATCTTTAGAAAGGGCGCCTTCTTCAGGGTCGACTCGATATATTTCCAGCGTTCGGCCACCCCCGGAAGCCGGATAGGCTGCTGACGGGCGGCCAGGTATTTTCCCAGGGGCCGATGGGGGGCACGATCTTCCAGCACTTCTGCAATCGTCGATTGATTGGCAAAACCAAGGACATAGTCAAAGTAGAGCACCGCATCGTCGGGATAACATCGGGCATGGGGGCCGCCGAGTACGGTTACCGTACCTTTACTGCGGAAATAATTGCTTAAAGCATATGCCAGCAGGGCGGCCTGCGTAAAGGAGCTGATAAAGACAATATCCACGTCTTCCGGCAGCTCTTTGGTGAGGTCCTCCCGGCCCGTATAGCAGATCATTTTTACTTCATGGCCTTTTTGTTCGCACCAGGCGGCTACCACCTGCGGCATAATACTTGCCAGGTTGGCGTGCATGATCCTTCCCCACAAGGTATGGGTAGGCCCTTTGCAAACCAGGTCGATGACTCCGATTCGTAACTTATTCATATAGATAAAAAATACCTAGAACATCCCTCTGGTGAATGTCCTGCACAGGCATTCACAGCAGCGATTCCTTTAAAAAACTTCATTCTAAAATGTCATAACCGGATCATCTTTTAAACCAATTCCAATGTAGAGAACTGAGAGGAATTATTAGCAGATCAGACTAAAAACGGAATGCTACGGGGATATATGAGTAAGTTACTTTTTAAAAATCGGATACCCAAATTTATTTTAATCTACCAATGCCTGCCGGTTGACCTGTGTCTGGGTACGGATGCTGATATTTTTCAGGACTTTTTCTTTACCACCGGTGATCTGAACCTGGTAGTTCCCATCCTCCAGCTGATTGAGGTCATAGATGTTCTCGTAGTCAGCCGTTGCGATCATCTCGGAGAAATAGATGTCGTTCTGTTTTTTAATGGTAATGGTGATGTAACGACTGACCGGATTGGAGATGACGATGCGGAATTTCATGTTGTTCTTATCCGGCTGAGAGATATGGACCTGCAGGTGTGGGGCTGCCATAGAGTCCAGCATACCATTGACTTCTTTTACAGAATGGATAACGGGATGGAAGCTTTGTGTTTGTGAATAAACAGATGAGGACAGCAGCAGAGAACCAAAAGTCATGAAAATGATCGCAACGGAAAAAATACGCGATGTCTGAGTAAACATATAAAAGGATTTGAGTTTTTCTAAATAGGATAACAGCGCTATTATCTTTATGTCGCCGCAAAGATCATACAGGTGTATTATCTCAGCGTTATGGGGGAGTTAATTCTATTTAACATATGGAATGGTTGGCGGCCATGGGGCCGTCGAGGGGTTGTCGGCGCGTTATTTCAAGGTCTTTAGGGGGGCCAGCCCGGGGTTTCTCCAAACGATGGCCCTCCAGATCAGCTCAGCGGAAAAAAGCATGCCCAGTGCAAAAAAGACAGGTATGGCCATTCTCTCCGAGGCATAAATAGTACCGGAAAGGGCAATGAGGTATACGGAAAGGGGCATCAGGATCATGAGGAAAAGACCGGTATTATTCAGGGGAATCCGGAAGGGCCTTTCCCTCATCGGCTCCCGGATACGGAGGGTGAGCAGCGTTATAAATTCCAGGGACAGGCCAGCCCCGTAGAGAATGATATCCATGATGACCAGGTCGGAGAAGGTCCATAGAATGAGGATGCTGACGATGGCGGAAGAGGCAAGGATAGAGACATAGGGAGTCCCGAACCGGCGATGAAGCGTACAAAGTTTTGCCGGCAGCAGGTTGTCGCTCGCCATGACCTGAGGCACACGCGAAACAGACAGCAGCACGGCCGAATACAGTCCCATGGTGCTGGCCATTCCACCCGCCGCCAGCAGGATGCCCAGCCAGCGTCCGGCCGTCAATACGCCCAGTACAGGAAAACCTCCCTCATTCAGCACGCCTGCGTTGATCCCTGACTGGTGAACGGCCAGGGCTGCCAGCAGATAAATACTTACGATGAGGCCAAAGGCGATACAGACGGATACCAGGTAAGAGCGGATAGGTCTGGCTACTTCCCCGGCATAGGTAGTGGCATTATCCCACCCGATGAAATTCCACATCACCGTATACAGGCCCAGCGCTACCGGAGAAAATCCCAATCCCTTTAAGGAGGGCGTCGGAATGGAGAGGGGGCCCGTATGCCTGGTCAGCAGTACGATAAAGAGGATGAGGAAGGGGGTCAGCACCAGGGTGCCCAGGACCAGGGAGGCCTTTCCGACAGGCACGATGCCCAGGATATTCAGAAGAGCGGAAGACCAGATGATGGCCAGGCAAACGGGCACTTTATAAAGGGCTATCTCCGGGAAAAAGAAAGCAGCATATCCGACAAAGAGTACGGGGTAGATGGCGAGGTCGACAAAGGTATACAACCAGGTCCACCACCCCTCATAGAAAGCCCATCTTATGCCCAGGGCATGTTTGACCCACTGATAATAACCTCCTGTCACCGGCATCATGCTGTTGAGCTCCAGGACTGTCAGGATGGTGGGAACGTCCCACAGCAGAGGGGTAATGATCAGGAGCAGCAGGGCGCCATGGTTGCCCACATAAGAGAACAAAGGTTCCAGCCCATAGGGCCCGCCCGAGACGGTGAGAAAAATGATGGCGGCGAGCTGCAAGGGCCGGAGTTTGCCGGAGGAACCAGCCCGGACAGGAGCCGCTGCCGGAGACGAAGTCGTTTCCGCGAAGGAGCCTGTTGCCCGGGACGATGATTTTGACGTAGGAGGCAAGACATAAAAATAAGATAAATGAGGAATATTGTACTCATTCCGGGCATTAATCAGCCCTTCGCCCAGGGGGAAATTCCGGGCAGGACCTCCCGGAGGATATATTATAACTGCTTGTTAAACCCGTCCGTTCTGAATTTCCCGGGAGAATCCTCCCTCCGGGAAATTCCGGCACGGGGAAAGCATATAATAGATCATGACTAACCTGAAAAAATACCCCTTTTACCTGAGGAGCACCGTCATTCTTTTTGGCCTCATCTTATGCACCTATGCCCTTTCAGGTCTCCGGGAGATCCTGATCCCCCTTGCGTTTTCTTTATTCCTGGCCATGTTGCTGAATCCGCTGAATAACCGCCTGGAGTTATGGAAAATACCTAAAGTCTTATCCATCACCCTGTCGTTGATGATCGCCCTGATCGTGATCGCCGGTGTCTGGTATTTCCTGGCTACCCAGATGATGCATTTTACGGATCAGCTCCCCCTGCTGCAAAAAAAATCAGCAGAATTGTTATCCCGTCTGCAAAAGTGGCTGGTGGAAGATCTTAAGGTGCCATTGGAAAAACAAAATCAATATATCAAAGAGGCTCAAGCGGGTATAAAACCCCTGATCGGGCGCACCCTGGGGACGGTGGCGGGTACGTTGTCCACGGCTTTGCTGCTGCCGGTTTACACGTTTCTTTTCTTGTACTATAAAATGCTGATTGTGAATTTTGTTTATGAGATCTTTGCAGAAGAGAATACCCGGGAAGTAAGTACGGTCCTGCAGCAGGCGAAAGGCGCTATTCAAAGTTATATGTTCGGGCTGCTGATAGAAGGTCTGGTGGTCGCCGCCTTAAATACCATTGCCCTGCTGCTGCTGGGAGTGCCTTATGCCATTTTGCTGGGCGTACTGGGAGCTATTTTGAATGTACTCCCCTTTATCGGCGGAGTCATCGCAATCCTCTTACCTGTTTTTATTGCCACCATCACCAAGGATGGCTTTCAGACGCAGTTATTAATTATTATCGCCTATCTCGTCATCCAGTTCATCGACAATCATTTCCTGGTGCCTTATATCGTCTCGTCCAAGGTAAAGATCAATGCGCTGATCTCTCTCGTCATTGTTTTTATGGGCGGCGCCATCTGGGGCCTCTCCGGTATGTTTCTCTCCATCCCGTTTATCGGGGTGTTGAAGATCGTCTTTGACCGGATCCCCGAGTTGAAACCCTGGGGCAAGCTATTGGGAGATGAGGTGCCGGTGAGGCACCGGGGCCAGTTGAGACGGCGACCGTTGAAAGAGACTAAATAAGGTAGCACTTGGCCGTCCGCTGGCCGGCTGGCGAAGGCTGGCCGCTCCATAGATCATTTCTGCCGGGCTTTGATAGCGTCGAATGATTGTTTCTGTTTGTCAAGTTCCTGCCGCTGGGCCTCCTGGTCTTTTTTATTCTGGTCGAGGTCGGATCTGGTATTCCGGAGTTTTTTGGCAAGGTCTCCCTCATTGTCCAGCAGCTTGCTCAGTTTTTTGTGATTTTTCGTTTTCGTGGCATCGTCCGAATTTACATTGCTCTGCAGGTCCGCCGCCACTTTTACCTGGTCCTTTTTGTTCTGGGCGCTGTCGTCCTGTAGTCTCCGGATCTTTTTATTGAGGTCGTTTTCGTCGCTCAGCAGGCTGTTTAGTTTCTTTTCTGCCTTTTTTACGACCTCAGTCTGGCTGTTAAGCTGTAATTGAACCTCGTAGGCGTCAATAAATGGGGCCATATTATCGAGAAAGCTTTTGGCTTTTTCTATCCTCGGGTCGTCGGTCTGGGCACGGGCAAGGATGTCTTCCTGTTTTTTCGTCGGCAATAAGGTAATCAGGGTGATGTCCTTTTCTTTCCGGCTCTTGCGGGCGACCGTAAAATAGAGATCGCTGCCTTCCGTGTCGGTGCTATCCAGCGTGGCGGCTCTAAAAACAATAAAACCTTTTGAGCTGGCGCTCTTGTAGCCTTTTTTGGTCATGTATTCCTTCACAGCGTCCTCCACAGAACCGGACTCGTACGCCAATTGGATGCCCGCTGCGGATTGTTGTGTTTTCTGGTAATCGATCTTAGTGGCAAAAGCCTGGCATCGTGCGTGGGTCTTAATAACAATAACCAGGATTAACAGGAGTAGAATTTTACGCATGGTTATGGAATTTAGCTTTTACAAATTTAGCCACTTTAATCGGAGTAGCCATTCCTTTTATTTTCATCATCCCGGGCGGCGGGCAGGGAATCCCCCCCTGCCGCCAATCCGGAATATCCAGTCTCACATTACCTTTTACCCTCTACCTGCTAACATCGCCCGTTACCGTTAGGCGTGATGCTTCTGCCCATAGCTTATCATTGCTTTTGTCAATTGGAAAATTCATGGTGGATGCAGCAGGCCGTGAGGCCAAACCTGCATAGTCGTTCAGGGTGGGGGATCAGGAGGGTGACGATGTTGTTGTATCCTTATAGACTGTAAGGGGAGCGTAAACGTTTCGCCTGATCAAAAATATTTTTTTCGCTAAGAATTATCAACCGATTGCATCACGCGAAATGATAAACGGTAATCCACCTGATGGTAAATAAGTAGAAAAATATTAGATATTTGCGGAATGGAATCGACACGCAACGCTGGTGCCCTTTTCGGAGTCTTAGCTGAGAAGGCATCCGGGGGAGATCAACGATCTTTTCAGCAGATCTATGACGCTATAGCCGGTAAAATGTATAGCTTGTGCCTGCGTTATGCCGGAAATGCGGAAGATGCCAATGACTGGTTCCAGGAAGGATGTGTAAAGCTTTACAGGAATTTAGGAAATTTCCGCGGCGACGGTTCCTTCGAAGGTTGGGCCCGCCGGATTTTTGTAGGAACCTGCATCGATAGTATAAAAAAGAGAAACCTATTATTCCCTGCTATCCGTGAAGGCATGGATGTTGCGTCGGATGATCTTACGGGATACGATAACCTAACGAATGAGGATTTGATGCGATTTATCAGGCAATTGCCTGACGGATACCGGACTGTGGTGAATTTATATCTCGTGGAAGGATATAATCATAAGGAGATCGGTGACCTGCTGCATATTTCAGAGGAAGGCAGCCGGTCACAGTTATTCAGAGCGCGTGTATTGTTACAAAAAATGCTAACTAATAAGGGATGAGCAGGTACCCGGACATATGGAGCCGTTTGCAGGAATATGAGGTATCTCCTCCCCGGGAGCTATTCGATAAGGTCTTTGCCCAGGTAATGGAGGAGGAGTCCATGGTAAAGGGAGGCGAGCTCTTATGGAAAGGAGATGAATCCATAAAAGGCAGCATGCAGCGATTGGAGGATCATGAAGTTCAGCCGCCGGTGGCGCTGCGCCGGTCTGTGGAGGATGAACTTTTTAAAAGAGGTACTCGCAAGCCCTTTCGTTTGGTAGCCATCCGGACTGCCGCGGCCTGTCTAATACTGGGCCTGGCGGGTTGGCTTATTTACAGGGCAACGCTTTCGCAGAAGACTTCCGTTTCGGCGGCGAATAAAAATATCGCACAGATGCCTGCGGGTACAGATGCCAGTAACTCCCTTTCGGCGGCGGATAGTCTTTCAAAGGCAGAAAGCCTGTCCGCGGGGGATTCACTGGCGGGTAATGCGATTGATGATTCCGGTACGGTGGTGAAAGCAGGCAGGTACCATCAGCCTCGCTCCTTCCATATTAATGGCCAACCTTTTCCCCTGGTGGATAATGATCTGTTGGTCAGCTGGGCTAATTTCAATTACACAGAAATGGGGGATTTTTTCAAGGGTGCGGGTAGTGAGGGCTGGAAGATCCATCTCGACCAGTATACGAATATTTTTGTTTCCAAAACGATGTCGGGTTTGATGAAGGACATGAACCAGTTCAAAGCCAACGGGAATCCTACGCGTAAGGCCCGGAAGAGCAGGGAGAAGCTGGATAAGTGGAAGAAAGCGGATGCAGCGCAGTTCGATCGATCACTGCAAACCAACCCGCTGGATCCCATTGACCTGGCTGAATTTATCTTTAAATGACAGGACAATTATTATGATGCGTTGGATTGTTATTCTCTTGTTTTATTCTTTTACAGGGACTCCGCCGCCTGCCGGGGGGGAATCCAACGGGCATGATCTTACAGTCTCCTATTCCATCGAGGTAAAATCGAAAAAAAGAAATACGGGGATTGGCGAGACCTATAACGGCGGTGTCAAGACGCTTTTTGCAAGTGACAGGCAGTTGCGGCTCCGTCTGGTCAGCCTGATGCGTATGCAGAGCGTACTGATTTTTCCGGATAGCAGTCTGTCGCCCAAAATCGTTTTGCTGAAGGAGTCGGGAAAGGATAAGTATAAATGTTATTTAACACCCGGCGACTGGAAATTATACAATCAAAAATATGAAGGGGTTGTCTGCAGGATTACCGGCGACACGGCCCGTATCTTAAATTACGTTTGTAAAAAAGCGGTCCTCACGTTAAAGAGCGGGAAATACATTACAGTCTATTATACGCCGGCTATTCAAAAACCGGCTTTGGCCCGTGTAGAGCCTCTTTTTTCTTCCATTCCCGGGCTTGTATTGAAATATGAGTATACCTACCGGAAAGGGACCGTAACCTATACGGCCACGATGGTCAGCCGTAGTTCCATCGATCCGGATGTCTTTGCCATTCCGGGCAATGAGTTTCCTGTTAAGAAGTTTACGGGTGAATAGACGGTCAGCGACGGGTCGGATGTGGACCGGTGAGCGTCGTGCAGCCGGGGCCTGGCCGGTGCGCTGCCCTATACGATCAAATGTGGGACGAACCGGCTCAGGTTGTCGGTGACGAGGCCGCCTGCCTCCCGGATGCCCATGCCGGCCGGCTCCTGCCCGATAATCCAGCTTCCGATCACAGGATAGTTGCCCCCGAAAGAAGGGAGGGCAAACAGTTCCTGATAGATAAATCCTTCTTTACCATATTCGCCGGAGGTTTGCAACAGGGCAGCATTATTCTGCACGATGGTTATGTTGGCCCCCTCCCGGGAAAGGATGGGTTTTTTCACGTAATGGGTCAGCGGGCTATTGTCGAAGTAAGCAGGTAACAGGTAGGGACAGTCGGGGTATAGCTCCCAGAGGATAGGCAGAATGGCCTTGTTGGAGAGCAGCATTTTCCAGGAGGGCTCGATCCAATAAGATCGGTTGCGGTCCCTTAAGATATTGGCTCCGAAGTCGTCGCCCACCATCCATTCCCAGGGATACAGTTTAAAGATGTTGCTGATGGGGGACTCTTCCATGTCCACAAATTGCTGGGCATCTTCGTCCCAGCCGATGTCATCTATATAAATAAGTTTGGTGTCCAGACCGCCTTGTATGGCGCAATCCCGCATGTATTCCGTGTTGGTCAGGTCTTCCAGGGACTGCTTGACACAGGAGAAATGCAGGGTGCCGGGATAGAGATAGTTCTTCAGATATTTCCAGTAGGCGATCAGCTTCTCGTGAATGCTGTTGAACTGGTCTTTGCTTTTGTCGAAATCCTGCAGCCAGAACCACTGTACGATACCTGCCTCGTACAGGCTGGTGGGGGTGTCCGCATTAAATTCCAGGAGTTTCAAGAGGCCGTCCTTGTAACAAAAATCAAAGCGGCCATAGATAGCCGGATGATCCTCCATCCAGGTTCTTTCTATATAGGGGATGTATGCCGCCGGCATGGCGAATTTTGAGTACAGGTTATTATCCATGACATGCTGTACAGCTCCCAAACACAGGTCCCATAATTCGGCGGAGGCCTTTTCGATAAATAAGATCTCCTCCATCTTGAATTCATAATAGGCGCTCTCATCCCAGTAAGGGACGTTGGTAGTATGAAAGCCAAAGCCCAGCTGTTCGACTGCTGTCTGCCAGTTATTTCTCGGGTTGATCCTGATCCGTTGCATGTTGAATTGCTTTTTACGATGAGACCGAATAGGCGCCGCGGCCAAAGCCACCCCTGATCACGCTGCTCTTGAAGCCATTGCTGCCGATGTTGCTGCTTTCGTGGATGGCATTGGAATAGTATCCGGCCCTCCGGTAGAATCCGTTATAATAGTTGCCATAAGGCCGGAAAGCATAATACCATAACAGTGCGGAGCCCAGATGGGGATTATAGGCGTGCGTGTAGGGTGCCGTGCTATCGCTGCGGATGTAGGTATTATTGCCGTTCTGCCACTCCTTGTTAGGGCGGTGACAGCCTGCCAGCAGGGCGGTTATTAACAGGAGCTCAATGTGTTTTGTCTTCTTCATCTTTTGTCTTCTATTTCACGGTGATGAAGATCTCGTAGTCTTTTTTCACCTTGACGTCTTTGGTGTCGCCGTCCGGGTTTTCAGCGGTGGCATTCTCTATGCCAAGCGCCGGGATGGTGTCCTGGTGAATGACCGTCTTGTATTCGCTGAAGTTGACCCATATTTTATGGGTAGTCAGCAGGACGTCGTGGGTGCTGTCCGCATGCTGAACAGTCACGGAGGTCTCTACCGAGCCGGCTCTGTTGACGGTGTCGGTAATGTCGTCCTTTTTATCGCTGCAGGATGCCAGTGCAAGTGCGAACAGGACGCCTGTCAGGGAACATTTTATCGTTGTGTGCATATAGTCGTATAGCGCCGGCCGGTATAGTCATCGGATGGCGCCAGCCTATAAAGATAGGGGGTTGGTAAAGGATTTTATAAGGTAAAAGGGAATTCCGGGACTGGGGCCGGAGAAAAGGAAAAGTACCCGTGATGAGTGGAATTTTTAAAAAAACCTGAATTTTCTTTTAAAAGAACGAACATTCATTTATATTTGCTCTCCATGAGAACAAGGGATGAAAATAAGGTCGAGGCTATTCTGCAAAAGGCGCTGGAGATGGTGGTGAAAGAAGGGTTTGATGGGCTCAGCATGCAGAAACTGGCCAAGGCGGCCGGGGTTTCGCCCGCCACGATCTACATCTATTTCAAGGATAAGGAGGACATGCTGTTGCAGCTGCATAAGAGGGAGTGTGACCGGTATTTCGCCTATATCCTGGAAGGGTTTGATCCGGAGATGGATTTTGCCACGGGTCTGGCGGTGCAGTGGAAGAGGCGGGCGAGTTATGTGATCGAACATCCGGACAGGGGGCATTTTATGGAGAATTTTGCTTTTACCCCTCTGTTGCCCAAGTCGATGAAATTGCGGGATCCCCGGTTCAGTAGCGCCATGCAGCGATTTGTGCATAAGGCGATCGAAAATAAGGAGCTGGTGCGGATGCCATTTGAGGTTTACTGGGCGGTGGCTTTTGCTCCCCTGTATAACCTGGTAAGATATCACAAGGCGGGCATGAATCTCAGTGGTGAGAAGTTTGAGCTGACGGATGAGATGCTGATGCAGACCTTGTCATTGGTATTGAAAGCACTGAAGCCGTAGAAACCGGCCGGATCGATCTTATTGTATTTTTTTTACTATTATAAATAAATGAATATTCATTTAATACATTTTCAATTCACCAACCATGAAACCATCCACTGCCGAAGCACCCGTATTCACCCGTTACCAGGTGTTCATTATTGCCCTCATTTCCTTATTGCAATTCACGATTATCCTTGACTTTATGGTGATGGCGCCCCTGGGGGCGTTGCTGATCCGCATCCTGTCCATCACACCTTCGCAGTTTGGCTGGGTGGTTTCCGCCTATGCATTCAGTGCCGGCATTGCGGGCATCATCGCCGCCGGGTTTGCCGATAAATTCGACCGAAAGAAGATGCTGCTATTCTTTTACGCGGGTTTTATCCTGGGCACTTTTTTATGCGGCATCGCACCGGGTTATCGTTTCCTTTTATTCGCACGCATGGTCACGGGGTTATTCGGCGGAGTGTTGTTCTCTGTCAACATGGCCATCATTGCCGATCTTTTTCCATTGGAGGTGAGGGGCCGGGTGATGGGTTATGTGCAGATGGCTTTTGCCGTCAGCCAGGTGGCGGGCATCCCGGTAGGTTTGTTCTTTGCCAATCAATTCGGATGGCATATGCCTTTTCTCATGATCGTGGGTCTCTGCCTGGTGACGGCTATCGCCATCCTCCGGTGGATGCGCCCGGTGAATGCCCATCTGCAGGAAAGAGCAGCCCAGCATCCCTTGTCGCACCTTATAAAAACCGCTTCTCAAAAAAGGTATCTGCTGGCATTCATGTCGACGGTGTTCCTGTCGACGGGCGGGTTCCTGATGATGCCGTATTCCAGCGCTTTTCTGGTGCGGAATGTGGGGGTGAGTGAGCAGATCTTACCCGTCGTATTTATCGTGGCGGGATTAGCAGGTCTGTTCACCGGTCCGTTGATCGGGAGATGGAGCGATAAGATCGGTAAGTACCGCATGTTCATCGGAGGCAGCGTGCTTGCCCTGATCATGGTGCTGGTGATCACGCATCTTTCCATTACTCCTCTATGGGAGGTGCTGATCCTGAATACGCTGATGTATACCGCCGTTACTTCCCGGATGATACCCACGCAGGCGCTGGTGTCGGCTGTGCCGGAGATGAAGGATAGAGGGGCTTTCATGAGCATCAATTCCTCCGTGCAGCAATTAGGCGGGGGCATTGCCTCTATCCTGGGAGGATGGTTGATTGCTCAGAACGCGGCAGGGCAGCTGGTACATTATGATGTGCTGGGCTATGTAACGATAGGCGCTTTTATCATCTGTGTGGTCCTGCTCTATCCCGTGAACCAGTATGTGTCCCGGAAAACGGCAGCATCCAAACGGGCAGCCGCGAGGCCGGTGCAGGAGGAGGCGCTGGTGGATTAAGGGAGGCCAGCGTCCGGGGGTCGTCCCCGCCACCATCACTTTTTGATCAGTCGCCGGTCGATGATCTTCATCAACTCCTCCTTGGCGGACCTGCTGAGGGGGAGCCGGTGTTTCTCGATGGTGATCTCGTTGCCGGAGAGGGATTGTATTTTTTCTATCGCGGCGATGTATGATTTTTGTACACGGAGGAATTTTCCTGGAGGCAGCTGCTCTTCCAGGGCCCGCAGGGGAGTGAGGGTCATAAACCTGGCCCGGGCCGTTTGGATGCAGCTATAGTTCTGACTGGCTTCGATGAAGAGGATCTCCTGGTAGAAGATCTTTTCATAGCCGTTATTGCATTTGATAAAAAAATAATCGTCGGCAGCGGGGGCCTGCTCCTGCTTGTCAGGAGAGGACCGCTGGTGTTCCAGCACTTCCAGGGCCCGGTTGGCAGCCTTGAGGAACCGGTCGGTGGTGATCGGCTTGAGGAGATAGTCCAGCACATTCAGTTCAAAGCCTTCCAGGGCATAATTCGGGTAGGCCGTGGTAATGATGACCAGGGGGCGGACGGTGAGGCTGCGCAAGAAATCGAGGCCTCTCAGCCGGGGCATCTGGATATCCAGGAACATCAGGTCTATTTCTTCCTTTGCCAGGACCTGGTTTGCTTCCAGGGCGTTGCTGCAGGTAGCCCTTAGTTCCAGGAAGCCGGCTTCTTTCACCAGCAGCTCCATGCCTTCGCGGGCCAGGGGCTCGTCATCCACGATGATGCAGCGTATATTCATTTTACCTTTATTGTCAGCAGCACAGAGTAGACATCATCTTTTGTGCTGATGTCCAATGCATGGCGTCCTTTATAGATCAGTTCCAGCCGCCTTCGCACATTTTCCAGGCCGATGCCTCCCCAGGATTTCTCTTTGGGGATGACGTTGTCTTCATCCATTGTGTTCTCCACGCTGAGCTCGAAGATATCGTCCTGGTAATTCAGGTCCACGGTGACAAAATTATTCTTATGCGGGCAATTAGAGACATATTTAAAAGCATTTTCTACAAAGGGAATTAGCAGCAGGGGTGCTATGGAGAAATTGCAGGCGGCAGCGCCGACCGAATACCGGGTCTGGACCTCCTTTCCTTTGCGGAGCTTCTCCAGCTCGATATAGTTGTCCAGGTAGCCGATCTCTTTTTCGATGGGGATCTCGTCGGTATTACATTCGTACAACTGATAACGCAGCATGTCGGCAAATTTCACCAGGGTGAGACCGGCAAACTCGGGGTCTTTTTTTATGAGGACATAGATGCTGTTGATGGCGTTGAACAGGAAGTGAGGGTTCATCTGGGATTTGAGGAAGCGAAGCTCATTTTCCGTTTTTTCCTTTTCCAGCAGGGTATTTCTCCGGTCACTCCGCACTTTGTCCCGAACGGATTTGACAGCGACGACAGCGACGATGGTATAACAGTTAGCGACAAGGATATAAAAAAACTCGGACGTGTAGGAATAAGAGATAGGTCGGCTGAAGAGCATGAACACCCCGGTCATGGTGACAAGGATGAAGGCCGCCGACACAGCAATGCCGGCCAGCAGCAACAGGGAAAAGACGATATAACGCCTTTCGTTGAAAAATTGCGGGATCAGCCAGTAGATAACCATATAGCCAACGGCTGCTTGTCCCAGGAACCAGGCAAAGGTCGTCAGGAAGGCCTGCCAGGGGAGGGTCTTGTATAAATAGATGGAATAGATGGTCCAGAAGGTAAAATAGACCACCCAGAAAAAGATATGCCATTTGTATTTTATCAGCAGCTGCCTCATGGGATGGGTTTTGCCCGGCAAGGTATTTTTTTAGTGCAGGTTCTGCAATAAATATCCATGAAAGTACGACATCAGAGGACCAAAAGGAAGTTTTGGCCGTTATCCGGGGCGGCCCGGGACAGGGGCAGCGGCGGGAATGGCGGCAATGGTGGCGACAGTGGCAGCAGCAGCTGCAGGAACGGCGGCAGCGGTGGCAACGTCGGTATCCCGCGGCCCTCAGGACAGCCCGGTCTCGTAATGTAATTCCGGGATCTCTGTGTCGACAAACCCTTTTTTGATCAGTCGCTGTTTAAAGGCCTGCTGCACCTCGTACTCACCGTGGACGATGAATAGTCTTTTCACCTTGGCAGGGTCCTGGCAGGACAGGAACTGGCTCAGGTCTTCGTAGTCTCCATGGGCGCTCATGCTGCGGATGCTGCCCACTTCGGCATGGACTTCGTGCAGGACGCCGAAAATATGTACCTCTTTGGCCCCGGCCATCAGGCGTCCGCCCAGGGAGTGAGGCTCGCAGTAACCTACGAGCAGTACGGTATTACGGGAGTTCTCGATATTGTTGCTGATATGGTGCTTGACCCTGCCGGCGTCGGCCATACCGCTGGCTGAGATAATGACGCAGGGCTCATTGCGGAAGTTCAGCAGTTTGGATTCGTCGACCGTCTTTATATATTTCAACCCTTCAAAGGAGAAGGGGTCGTTGTCCGTCTCCAGGATCTTCTGAATGGTGTTATTGAAGTATTGAGGATATCTTTTGACGGTCTCCGTAGCAGCAATGCTAAGCGGGCTGTCCACGAAATAAGCCAGCTTGGGCAGCCGACGCTCCAGCTCCAGCTGGTTGAGGGCAAAGAGGATCTCCTGGGTACGGCCTACACTGAAGGCGGGGATGATGAGCTTGCCTTTTTTCTGCAGACAGGTCCTTTCGATCCAGTGCAGCAGCAGGTCGGGGGTGGTGTCGGCCGGGTCGTGCAGGCTATTGCCATAGGTGGATTCGATAAGGATGTAGTCAGCTTGTGGAAATTCCTCGGGAGATTTTAAGATTACATCCCGGTAACGACCCACGTCACCGCTGAAGGTGAGGTGCGTCTCCTTATTGTCTTCCTTTATACGCAGGTGTACGGCGGCGCTGCCGATGATATGGCCGGCATCCGTGTAGAGTACCTGGACATTTTCATCGATGGTAAACCAGGTGTCGTATTCCACGGCGTTGAAGAGCTGCATGGCCAGTGCGGCATCCTGTTCATTATAGAGAGGCTGCAGGTAAGGGAGTCCTTCGGATGCCCTTCGCTTGTTGATGTATTTGACGTCGTCCTGTTGAATGCCCGCAGAGTCTTCCAGCAGGATGCCCGTCAGATCCTTGGTGGCCGGCGTACAGAATATTTTTCCATGGAAGCCATCTTTTACCAGTTTGGGGATCAGCCCGCTGTGGTCGATGTGGGCGTGGGAGAGAATAAGATGGGTCACTTCCGATGGCGAAAAGCCCCAATTGCGATTGAGCACGTCCGTCTGCGCTCCCAGACCCTGGAACATACCGCAGTCCAATAAATATTTTTTCCCATTCTTCAACGTCAGTAAATGTTTGGAGCCGGTGACTGTCCGGGCGGCGCCGTGGAAAGCAATTTTCATCTTTTTTATTTTAAAGCAGGCATGTCCCAGACGGGAAGCGGGAGTAAATGTAATGAAAAAAGGTAAAAATCATGGTGTTATTCTGTAGCTGGTTTATTTATAAACTACTCGTTTTTTTCCTACCATTCATTGTGTTCAAAAAGATGTATTTTGACTCCTCGGTTATGCTACATAGTTACCCTTATGCTAGTTAGTCGCCCCGGCAATCACAAGCCTTTTAGCCCCGGCCCAATCGAACAACCCCGAAAACCAAACCAATACATATGACCCTACCATTACTCAGAAAAAGGTATAATTTCCATATTATATCTTTTATTTTACTATCGTCGTTCTTCGGCGACGTCTCAAATGCCACGCCGGCATGCCCGATCATTACCAACCAATTCCAGGGCGCCAACGGTACCACCGTCGATACCGGTCTCACCGGGTGGTCCATAGACGCATCGGCCCTTACCACCCCTCATCCTACCGGTTATTATTTTGCACTGAAGTCCAACCGCTTCACCGCTACCAACCTGGGTGGAGTGGGCATCGTGAATTCTCACGTGTTCTCCATTGCGGGCTATAAGTCTCCGCAGGTTTCCGTCAAGATCACGGCGGAGGGGCAGCAGAACAGTACCGAATACATTCAATTTTATTATAAGCTGGATGGAGGGGCCCCGGTATTGGTCGCTCAGCAAAATGGCAATTTCGGCACCCTTACCTTTACCTCCCCTGTTCTCAGTGGCAATAATGTTCAGTTGATTATCAAGATCTATGATTATAATAACGGCAGCGGTCAGAACTCGAATTATTATATCGAACGGTACGATGTTTTTCAGACCTCCGGACCGTGTACTCCGGGCAATGCCAGCATATCCGTTTCAGCCTCAGCCAGCAATTCCGGAGCGATAACCTGTTCCAACAGTTCAGTTACCCTGTCAGCCAGCTCCACCACTACCGGTCTCTCTTATTTCTGGACAGGGCCCAATAGCTACGCTTCCACTTCCACCAGTCCATCCGTCTCCACGGCGGGCACGTATACAGTGATTGTCACTACTTCAACAGGCTGGGGAACCGCCACCGTCAACGTCACGACCAATACGACCGCACCGGCAGGAGTTACAGCGACGGTCTCCGGTTTCCTTAGCTGTGCCACGGCGGGCGTTACCCTCACCGGCAGTTCCACCACCTCTGGCGCCACTTTCACCTGGACGGGGCCCAATAGCTTTACAGCGACAGGAGCTACCGCCACGGCCAGCACAGCAGGAACCTATACGGTAACGGCCAGGAATCCAACGACAGGCTGCACCGCAACGGCTTCCGTTGCCGTCACGTCCAATGCCACGGCGCCCGCCAATCTGACGGCCATCAGTTCCGGGTCCCTCTCCTGTTCCACTACCAGTGTCACCCTGACGGGCAGTTCCTCCACTTCAGGCATTACATTCGCCTGGACAGGGCCCAATGGATTTACAGCTACGGGGGCTACTACCTCCGTGAGCATACCGGGCACTTATACCGTAACAGCCACCAATCCAACGACCGGATGTACTGCGACGGCTTCCACCACCGTGGTGCAGAACATCACGGCTCCGGCCGGAGTGACGATCTCCTCCTCCAATAATTCTACCGTACTGACCTGCTCCAACACCTTCATTAGCTTAACAGGCAGTTCTTCCACTCCGGGAGTCAGCTATAGCTGGACAGGGCCCAATGGATTTACCTCCAATGCTGCCAGCACCACGGCATTTAACCCCGGTGTCTATACACTTGTGGTGACCAATCCGACTGGCGGGTGCACTTCGGCAGCAACTATTACTATCACCCAAAACACGGTAGCGCCGGCTGGAATAACAGCCATCAATAACGGGCCGCTGACCTGCACCACTCCCATCGTCACGCTGACGGGTCACTCTTCTTCTCCGGGAGTCAATTACAGTTGGACAGGTCCCAATACCTTTACCGCTTCTACGGATACTGCATCAGTCAGCACAGCTGGCACTTATACCCTAACCGTGACCGATCCTACGAACGGTTGCACGGCCTCCGCCAACACCATCATTGCTCAGAATACGGCTGCACCGGCAGGGTTGGCGATCACAAGCCTGCCCGCTACTCCCCTGCTGACCTGTACCAATACCAATGTAAGTCTGACAGCCAGTTCCACTCTTTCCGGGGCGGGTTATACCTGGGTCGGCCCGAATAACTTTACATCTTCTGCAGCTACTATCACCATTAGTACCCCAGGCATTTATACGGTAACGGCGATCAATACGGCGAATGGTTGTACTTCCAGTCTGGCATCCAGTATTCTACAGAATATTACGCCTCCGGCCAACCTGTCAACAGTCAGCAACCCCCTCAATGCTACATTGACCTGTTCCACGAACAGCATAGCTTTGACAGCGAGCTCTGCCGTCACCGGCGCGAACTATAGCTGGACGGGACCCAATAGCTTTGCCGGAGCTACCGCTACTGCAACTGTGACTTCCCCGGGCACCTATATCGTCACCGCTACCGATACTTCCAATGGCTGCTCTTCGACGGCAAGCGCCATAATCGCACAAAACAC
>DATJJD010000080.1:0-64659 GCA_035492545.1 Puia sp. | reverse complement strand
TCCGTAGCGCTATCTGCTCTGCCCTTTGCGACAGCTCCTGATAGCTGACCCGTTCTTCCCCGCATACGACGGCCGTAGAGCCGGGTATCTTCTCCGCCTGCCGGAAAAACAGGTCCGCGGCTGTCCCTTCCCGGGGGTAGGTCATGGCTGTGTCGTTGAAGTCCACTAAAAGACGCTGCCGTTCTTCCACCGGCACCGGGTTGATATCCCGGATGCGGCATTCGGGATTTTCCAGGACCTCTGCTATGATCGTCTTGAAACAGGTCACGAAGCGATGGATAGTCGTTCGGTCGAATAAGGCCGTGGAGTATTCAAAATTCATCCAAAGTTGTCCATCATGCTCGAGTGCTGACAAGATCAGATCTAATTTGGACACTTTATCCTCTACCGGGTATTGGCTAATGGATAGTCCCGGAATATCGAGGCTTGACCGGCTGAAATTATGGAGCACGAAAACTACGTCGAATAAGGGATTGCGGCTGGCATCCCGATCAACCGTCAGGTCATTGACCAGTTCCTCGTAGGGATAGGCCTGGTTGTCAAAACAGGATAGGGTCCGGGTCTTTACCTCTTCCAGGAAATCCCGGAACGGCAAGTCCTCTTTTGGATAGTTCCTCATCGGAAGGACATTGACAAACATGCCGATGACGTTCTCCAGGTCGGCGTGATAACGTCCCGCCACCGGTGTCCCCACGACGATATCGTCCTGGCCGCAGAGTTTGCTTAATAAAATAGTATAGATCGACAGCAGCGTCATGAACAGCGAGGCTCCCCCTGACTCCGCCAGGTTCTTCAGCTCCCGGGTGGTCGCCCATTCCAGTATAAAATCCATGGAAGCTCCTTGCAGGCTCTTCACCGCAGGGCGGGGGTCGGTGGGCAAAGCCAGTGCAGGGGGCATGATGGCAAACTCACTGGTCCAGTAGGATTTCTGACGGCCCATCTCTTTTTGTTGCGCTGCACTTTGCTGCCACTGCGCATAATCCTTGTATTGCAGAGAGAGGTCCGGAAGGGTTGCCCCATCGTAGAGTTTCATAAAATCCCGGATCAGGACATCCTGCGATACCCCATCCGTAACAATATGATGGAGGTCGATCATCATGATAT
Organism: Puia sp.; assembly: GCA_035492545.1. GTDB lineage: Bacteria > Bacteroidota > Bacteroidia > Chitinophagales > Chitinophagaceae > Puia. The sequence goes on along the minus strand of DATJJD010000080.1, from coordinate 63,555 downwards.
GCTCCTCCGGTGTCTTACTGATGATACCCACCCTGCATAAGGGCCCATGAGAAAGGTCAAAAGGTCGCCGGAAGGATTGAATGATCTTTGTCAGCCTGTCTTCCTTATAAGGGAAGAATTCTATTTTAAATTCAACGATCGCAGCTATCAATTGGCGAGGAACATCATCTTCCATGATGAAAGAGGTCCGCAGTATTTCGTGTCGCCCGATCAGCTTCCTGAAAGTATCGTCCAGTCTCTGCTTATCCAGTTCTCCCTGTACACGGAGTAATTGTAATTCATTGTACATCGTATTATCCCTGTCCAGGGTCTGTATAAAATACATTCTTTTCTGCGCGGAGGAGAGCGGATAGCTATTGGCGGGGAGGGCCCGGGGAATTTGGCTGGTTCCGGGCCTTCCTGTGTAATCCGATAGGGCCCGGGCTAATTGCCGGGCGGTAGGGTTTTTATAAATATCTCCAACAGTAAGATTGATCCTTAACTGCCGGTTTATCCGGGCTACCAGGGTCATTGCTTTCAGGCTGTCCCCTCCCAATTCGAAGAAATCATCTTCAGCAACCAGGTCATGTCTGCCAAAAAAATCACCGAACATTTCCAACAGCGTCGGTTCCGGGTTATCTCCTATGTAGCCCTGCCCCGGCAGAGAGGGTTCAGGCAACAGGTTTTCCCTGATCTTTTTATATTCCGCATGATGCGACCGGATGACGGCATTAAGGTCTCCTTTATAAATCGTATATACCGGACTTCCGCCCTGCAGGCATTCATAAAAAGCATGTACGCCTTCTTCCGGCGATAAGCCCAGGTGTATCCGGGCATTGATGACGTTGATGTCTGTTTCGTCCGTATCCTTTTTGATGGTCCTGACGGTCATGCCGACGTCTTTCCAATCGCACCAGTTGATGGAAAATGCATGAATGCCCGATTTCTCATGCAGGTAAGCAGAAAAGTTCTCCAAAAATTCATTGGCTGCATTATACGCAACCTGACCGAATTTATGATGATAGAAGACATTGCCAATGGACGCAAATAAGGCGACAAAGTCCAAAGCATCCAACTCAAAGTATTTTTCAAATAGTAATACTCCATGCACTTTGGAGGAGAGATAACTGAGCAATCCGTTCCTGTCCCTGTTCTGGATAATCCCGCCTGTATCCACTTCACCAGCGGCCCAGATAAGGCCGTTGATCCGGGGATGTCTGTATTTTATCAGCAATGCAGCTCCCCGTACCTGTTCTTCCCGGGTGACATCCACCTGGTATACATCAACGTGGGCGCCTGTCTTTTCCATTTCCTGTATCCGCCGGATCCTATCGATTACCGGATCTGTGCTGTCCTTTTCCTTCAGCCAGTTTTCCCAATCCGCTCTCTTCGGGAAGGGTGACCGGGAAAAGATAATCACATTTGCATGATGCCGGTAAACCAGGTCGTTCGCCAGGGCAAAACCCATTCCGCCAAATCCGCCAGTTATCAGATAAGTCCCGTCTTTGACGATCGTGTCCTTCGGCGTCCTTTTCTTTTGCGGGAAGAACCTGTCCCAGCCGGTGGTCCAACGGGTTTTATGGCGATAGGAAATAAAGGGATCATCCGTTTCATAAAACAGCTCATTGAAGAGGTGGGGCACCCAGGTTGCCGTTTGGTCAGGGTCTTTGGAAGTATAAGGTATGTCTATCACTTTACAGCTGACCTGGGGGATCTCCAGGGGGATGATGCGGGCGGGGCCGTGGAGGGCTGCCTTTAATGGATCTACCCTATCTTCTCCGGTCACTGCGGCCAGCTGATTGCTGAATATCGTCAATGATAATTTCCCCGGTCTTTTTCCGGCAGCAAGAGATTGGGCAAGGTATGACAGGCCCAGGTAACCTTCCGACAGTCTTTCTTCCATTTCATCATATGAGACCGGCAGCATCTCCCCATTCAAAGTAGTGTTGTATAGGATGTGGTGGAGAGTGATGCCTTTTTCTTCCAGCGAAGACCAGATTCCCCGAAGATCGTCGGGAGACAGACAGGAGGCGCCCCTATTCACTTCCAGTACCTGGTGGCCTTTCCCCTTTATATATCCGATCATTGACCGGCTGAATGTTTCCTGTCCGGAAAAGACTAAGAAATTACGGCTTTCCCCCTCTGGCAAGACTGTTTCGACAGGGAGGACTGATGACTTCCAGCTGCGGACATGTAAGAAGCTTTCCTCTTCTTCGCTGTGGAGCGGTAAGCCGTGCTGAGCGGAAGAAACAGCGAGCTTGTTAAGATCTACCAAGGCCGTGAAAGCGGTGTTGTCAAATGAATAAGCCGGTAGGGGAACCTTCTTCCTTTTTTCTCCGGCATAATAGCCTTTCCAGTCAATAGTACATCCGTTGAGCCATAGCTGGCCCAGTTTATCCATCAGGTATCGTTGATCATTGTCCTTTTGGACGGCTGACCGAACGGTGTTGATAACAACATGTCCTTCCTTCAGTGCCTGGTTTTCTTTGACATAATTGTGCAGGGAACGACCGGGACCTATTTCTATCAACAGCGCATTGCCGATCGACAGGAGTTTCCCGATGCCTTTCGAGAATTGAACGGTATTTCTCAAATGACCGCTCCAATAGGAAGGGTGGCTTATTTGTTCGTAATCTGCCGGTTCCCCGGTGACATTTGAAATATAGGGTATCTCCGGCGGCCGGATGTCAGTGGCAGACATCTCTCTTTCAAATTCATCCAGGATACTCTCCATCATATAGGAATGAAAGGCATGGGAAGTCTTTACCCTTCTGGCGGGGAATCCGAGGTCCGTTATTTTCTGTTCGAAGGCCCGGATATCCTCCTCCTGTCCTGAAACAACCAAGGAAGACGGGCTGTTGATAACGGCGATGTCTACGTCCGGAATGTCCTTTAACAGGGGTTCCAGCTGCTCCGCACTGAGGGAGATGCTAAGCATGGCCCCTTTTTCCAGGCGGCTCATCAACTCTCCCCTACGGACGACGATCCTCAAGGCATCCTCCAGGGTAAAAACCCCGCTGATGCAGGCGGCCGTGTATTCACCTATGCTATGGCCGATCATATAATCGGGTCGGATCCCCCAACTCATCAGGAGGCGAGCCAGGGCATATTCGACCATAAAGAGGAGCGGCTGGGCGTATAAGGTGTTATTGATGGGGTTGTCCGTTCCGGGGTCAGTTTCTTCCTTCGGGAAAAGTTGAGACAAGAAGTCGACTTCTGAATATAATCCGGCGAACCTGCAGCATTCGTCTACGTGTTGTTTGAAGATCTTTTCGTGCAGATAGAGGTCCTTACACATATCAGCGTATTGGGATCCCTGACCGGAGAAGAGGAAAACGATGTTCTTCAGGTCATCCTGGCTGCCGGCAGACCTTTGTTCCATGCCCACAGCGTCTGATAGCAGACCGATTGCCTGTTGGTTATGGTCACATACGAATACTTTTCTCTGTTTGAAGCGGGTCCTGCCCGTTTGCAGGGTATAGGCCACATCCGCCAGCAGTCTATCCGGATTGGCTTTCAGGTAGCCGGCAAAGCGAAACAGGCTTCTTTCCAGGCTGTCTTTCGTCTTAGCGGAAAATACCATTAACTGATATTTTCTGCTTTCGGATGAAGGGCTGGTCCCGGGAGCTTCTTCCAGGATAACGTGAGCGTTGGTGCCGCCGATACCGAAGGAGCTGACGCCTGCCCGTAAGGGGTATCGCCCTCTTTCCCATTCCTGCAATGAGTTATTGACGTAGAAGGGCCCGTCCTGGAAATTGATCCTTGGGTTCGGTTGATTGAAGTGCAGGCTTGCTGGTATCTGCCTGTTTTTCAGCGCCAGTACCGTTTTCATAAAACCGGCAATTCCTGCTGCACTGTCCAGGTGGCCCATATTGGATTTTACTGAGCCAATGGCACAATGTTTGGTCCGGAGATGACCGAATGCCTCGTTCAGCGCCTCCAGTTCGACGGGATCGCCAAGGATTGTAGCCGTCCCATGGGCCTCAACATAGCTGATGCTTTCCGGAGCGGCTCCGGCCATCCTGAGAGCACGTTTGATGACATCCACCTGTCCTCCGACACCGGGAGCCGTATATCCCACTTTGTCGCTACCGTCATTGTTGACGGCGCTGCCCCTGATAATGGCATAAATATTATCTCCATCCGAGATGGCATCTTTTAGCCTTTTCAGGAGGACTACGCCGGAGCCCTCGCCACTGACCGTTCCGCTGGAGCTTGCATCGAATGGCCGGCATCTGCCATCTTTTGAAAGGATCATATTTTCGGCATAGAGGTACCCTCTTTTGGAGTGTGTAAATATACTGACACCTCCTGCCAGGGCCATCGTACATTCTCCCATCAGCAGGCTATTACAAGCCTCATGAATGGTAACCAGCGACGAGGAGCAGGCAGTCTGCATAAAAACGGAAGGGCCTTTCAAATTCAGCTTATAGGACACTCTTGTGCTCAGATAGGCTATCTCGCTTAAACGGGTAGCCGTAAAAGGATCCACCCGACCATCCCTGCTTTTCATTTTGGAATATACTTCCCAGGTGAAATTACTGGTCCCGGCAGCGAAGACACCGGTCTTGTCCCTGTTGTTGATGTCACCATATCCCCCGTCTTCCAGGGCCTCCCAGCAACACTCCAGAAAGATCCTCACCTGGGGATCCATTAGTTCGGCCTCTTCCGGTGTATAGTAAAAAAAAGCAGCGTCAAAGTTCTCTTTACTTTCCAGATAGGCGTTGGAAGCGACATACAAGGGGTTGTTCACCATTTCCGGCGCCTCACCCTCTTCCCGGGCTTCGTTACCTGTAAAATCGCTCACACAGTCCCTCCCACTCTTTAAGTTGTCCCAATATTCTTCCGGGGTAGCAGCTTTGGGGTACCGGCATGCCAACCCAATGACGGCAATCTCCAGGCCCGAATAATTCTCCATGTTCTTAATTATTGAGTAGTGAAACTTCAGGGGGGGCTACTTGCTATTGATCCTGTTCAATAATTCAATGGTCTCCACTTTTTGCACCAATGCGTCTTCCAGGGTATTTCTATCAGGCTGTGCTGCGACCTGGCGCTCTCCCGTCAAAAAGTCTGCGATCAGAGAGATGGCAGGGAATTTAAACAGGGTGGCAACGGATATATTTGTATTGAAATGGTGATTGATCTTATAGGCGAGTTTCACCAGTTTGATGGAGTTTCCGGCCAGGTCGAAGAAATTCGTACTTATTCCGATCTTATCACTATCAACGTCCAGCACTTCGCTCCAGATCTTTACCAATTCTATTTGTATCTGGTTTACCGGCTTTTGATAATTTGCAGCTTTCTTTATTTCCGGGGTCACCAGGGATTTTTTGTCCAGTTTCCCATTGGTGGTAAGGGGCAGCCGGTCGAGATGAACAAAATAGGATGGGATCATATAATCAGGAAGTCTGGCCGACAGGAAGCTTCTGAAGGCAGCCCCTTCTATCTCTTCGGCAGATGCATAGTATGCAACCAGGACATTCTCTCCGTTGACTTCCTTTAAGAGAACAGCGATGTCTTTTATTCCAGGATACCCGGCGAGGTGGGTTTCGATCTCTCCCGGTTCAATCCTGAATCCCCTCAATTTCACCTGATGATCGATCCGGCCGGCATACTCCAAATCCCCGGAATCCAGAATACGTACCAGATCTCCTGACCGGTATAATCTCTCTGCCGGATCATAGGGGTTAAGGATAAATCGTTGTAGGGTAAGGTCTTCCCTTCTCCAATAACCGCGGGCAACTCCTTCCCCGCCTACGAATAATTCTCCCGGTATACCTTCCGGGACCAGTCGAAGACATTCGTCCAGGACAACCATCGACACCGTAGGTAGCGGCTGGCCGATATTGCTGCTCCCGCTGATCATTTCCTTTTCTCCAATCTCCTTATAGGTGGAATGAACGGTGGTCTCCGTTATTCCATACATATTGATCAGCTTAATCTCCGGGTGCCGGTCGTGCCAATCCTTCAATTTCACCGGGGACAGCGCCTCTCCGGCGAAGATGAGATATCTCACCGTTAGAAAGGGGATAAGCATGGATGTTTTTGTCTGGATGAGGTTATAGAATGCGCTGGGTGTCTGGCAGACGATGGTTACCCTTTCTTTTTCCAGTATTTTAAGGTATAACCTGGTATCCCTTGCCGCCATTTTAGGTATGATGATCAATTTCCCTCCATATAACAGAGACCCGAAGATCTCCCACACACTGACGTCGAATGAATGGCTATGGAACATCGTCCACACGTCGTCCGCTCCGAAGTCGAAGGGAAACTGGTCGTTGAACAGCAGCCTAACCACGTTCCTATGTTCTATCATCACGCCTTTGGGATTGCCTGTCGTCCCCGAAGTATAGATAACATAACAGAGATCGGAAGGGCTACCTTCATAGATCAGTTCCCCCGACGGCTGTCCGGCGAGCACATCCTCTTCGTCCAGGTATAGGACCGCGCCGTTGAAGACCCGCTCTGGTGCTAACTTTAGCCCCTTGGTTGTCAGCATAATACCGGACTGGCTATCGGCAATTATATAACGGATCCGTTCTTCCGGGTAATCGATATCGATGGGGAGGTAAGCGCCTCCCGCCTTCAGAATAGCAAGGATGCCTATCACCATTTCAATAGACCGATCAGCCAGCAAAAGGACCAGGTAACCGGTCTTTACCCCTTGCTCTTTCAACAACAACGCCACCTTGTCAGACAGTCTGTCCAATTCAGCATACGTGATCTCCCGGCGGTCCAGTTTGACAGCCATCTTACCCGGTGTCTTTTTTGCCTGTGCCTTGAATAAGGTCACCAGGGTTGCCTCAGCAGGGAAACCTACGTCCACCTTGTTAAAGAGGTTCAACAGGCGTCTTCTTTCCGTTTCCGGCAACATATCTATTTCCGCTACGGGTTTAGATGGATCCAACAACAAGTTGTCCAGTAACGTAAGATACCGGTCACTCAGCGATGTCATTTTACCCTGATCGAAGGTATCCGCATTGTATGTCAGTTTCCCCACGATGTGATCATTCTGCCTCAGGAGCAGTAAATTAAGTTCGTAATTCCCATAGCCCAGATTCTTCTCCCGGAGATCAACCTTCCAATCGCCGGTATCCGGATAATAGGGTTCTTCATATTGGAAGAGCACATCGAAAATAGCACCCCTGCTCATACCCGTTTCGGAGGCCATCTCTATCATCAGTTTATCGAATGGCATATCCCGGAATTGTAACCCATTCCCGTATGACTCCTGTAATTCTTTTACGTACCTGTCAAACGAGATGTCCGCAGCCATCCGGCTTCTCATAACCAGGAGGTTGCCGGCGGGACCGATGAGGTCCTTTTCCAGGTCTCCTTCCCTGTTGGAAATATAGGTTCCTAACACAATTTCCTCCTCCCGCGAGTATTTATGTAATAAAATATTCCAGACAGCCATAAAGAGCATCTTCAGGGTTATCCCTGTCCTCTGTTCATATATAATTGCGCTATTCACCCTGGTTGGCGATAGATCGAAATCCAATTGGCCGGCCGTATAGGTGTGGTTGGCGGCGAGGGGCCGGTCAGCGGGTAATTCCAGTTTTTTTATAGGGGGCGCCAGGTAGTGCCGCCAATAGGAGAGTAAATGAGGTTCAATAGCGGGGAGACATTCCTGCTGCCAACGGGAAAACCCTCCATATTGCAGGAGCTTAGCATCTTCTCCTGTTTTTGCTTGCTTTGCCCCTCCGTCATTTACCTCTCTGCGGGCAATATACCCTTTTACGATCTCATCGGCCAGTCTTCTTACTGAATAGCTATCCGCTATCATATGATGAAGGAGGATCAGCAGGGTGTGGCGCCGACCGCCGCTGGAAAAAAGGCGCACCCGCATCAGCGGTTTTTCAGGCCCGAAGGGAGTATGGATCTCCCGATCTATGCCCCTCTCACATTCGTCGCTTTCCGCAATGATGACTTCCATTTTAAACCTGTCATCATCTGCTTCCAATACTTCCTGAAAGGGTCTTCCCTCTATGGAGACTATCCTTGTCCTCAGGATCTCGTATTTTTTAATAATAAGATCTACACTTCTCTCCAATGCCCCTATTTCCAGTTCACCTGTAAAATCAAGGATCAGAGGAATCGTATGATAGACAGGCGCTGCCTCATATAAATAGCCTGACTCAAGCTGGTCTATGAGCCAGAGCCGTTCCTGGTGCCACGACGCAGGCATCTTTCCCGTTGTATCTCCCGTATACCGGTACAATTGGGAAAGGACCTTCAGGACGGGTTCTTCTGGATATGCGATCATAAACTCGGTCTTAATAAAGATGGTTCACCAGGTTGATTTATTGCAATTGCTTCCTTACTAAAAACATCAGGATAAAAGCACTTTAAGGTCATATTGATCATTTTCAGCATTTCTTCCATCTTCTCATGCAAAAAGAAATGACCTCCCTCGAAATAATGGATGGAGCAAAGCTGCTCAGAATGTAATTTCCAGCCATTACATTGTTCTGGTGACAGGTCATCCGATTTTCCTAAAAAAACGGAGATGCGCATATTCAGTGGGTCTATCTCTCCCGGATGGTCTTCCAACTCAGCAAGTTTGAAATCATTTTTCAGCATAGGCAGGAACAGGTCCAGTAATTCCGGGTGCTGAAAAAACTCCTCCGGGGTGCCCCCCAGTTCAAGTACCTCCCGTCTGAAATCTTCTTCATTCATCCGGTGATATATTTTTTCCTCCTTTCTTTTAACATGAGGGGCTCTTCTGCCGGAGAAAAAAACATGTAAAGGCCCGGGCAAAGCAGTCTTTTTTATTTTCTGCGCCAGTTTGTAGGCAATCATACTTCCCATACTATGCCCGAAGAATACATAGGGAATCCGGTTTATCTCCGGCTCTATTTGCCGAAAAACGTCTTCGACCAGCTCTATATCGTCTTTATATAAGGGGACGTGTATCCGCCGGCCTCTGCCCGCCAGCTCTATGGGACATAACTCAATGGCCGGGTCCAGGAATTTCCTCCATTTGGAGAACACAGCGGCGGATCCGCCCGCGTAAGGGAAACAAAATAATTTACTCTTTACCATCTGTAGGTATTATCGTTGCTTCTGTTTATTATACAAAACCGGGTTAAATGATTGGTCGTTATACATTTTCAGCTGCCTGTATACCTTATTTTCCTTTTTTCCGAATTGGATGTCTTCTATCAGCCAATTTATGGACTGCAGGAGGTCGTTCTTTTGGCTTGTAAGGATCTTTTCCCTGTTGAGGCAGTTATTGATATGATGGGCCGGAGCATCTGATCTTCTTAATTCAACATGCAGATGAAATTCTTTTAAAGAGAGGATCGACAACCGGTCTATAGCCCAACCCAAACTTTCCGTATTATGCTTTGCATCCCTTTCGTGGACGATATTGCCATATTTATTCTGGAAATAGTCATCGATAAGTTCGACGGCATCCGTCCTTTTCTGGTTAAGATCGTCAATCCTCCTTTTGATGGAAAGTGCGTAGCGGCAGTCAATATCAGGGTCCCTTACCATATCCTCCAAATGCCATTGTACGGTATCTATCCAATTTTTCCTATAGGCAACATTATCTATGCCCCCTTCCGGATATGGGTTATTTAAAAGCCGGTCGATATCATCAAAGATGTGGTAGTCAGCGATGGACCTAACGAAAATATTATAAAAATACTGCGAATTGATTCTCATCTTATGATTTTTATAAAAATTCGAAACAAAACCTCAGGAGAGAGAAAGGCTTCGCGTCTTTAGTTGTTTCAACAGAGCCTCTTTAACTTCCGCAACGGTGATCTGCTTCATGCAAAGTCTATTATAAGGGCAAGGTGATGCCCGGAGTATTTCCAGGCATGGGGAGCATCGCACGGACTTAAAGATATTTATATTGTTGGATTGTCCCCAGATGGCCGGCTGTGCGGGTCCAAATACAACTACACCTGGCAGATCGAACGCATTGGTGGCGTGCGCAAATGAAGAGTTCACACCGACAAAGCTCTTTGAGTATTTCAAGATACCCAGCGTCTCCCTGAAAGAGAGCTGCCCCCTCAGATCGACTGCCTTTTCGACCTTTTTTTCATCTTCCAGTCCTAACTGAAGAAAGGTGTATTCCGGCATTTCTTCGACCAGCCGGTTCCAATTATCATGTTCCCAATGTTGATTAGGGCTGGCCCTGGAAGTAACATGTATGAGAATAGGATCCTTGAATTGAGCCATATATTCTTTCGCGGTGCGATCTTCTTTCTTCGTTAGGAAGAACTGAACTTTATCATCCTTTAGTTTCACACCGTACAAGTCCGCTATGATCTCCTTTGCATTTTTATCATAAAAAAGTGTCGGGCAATATTCCCCATAATGGTAAAACAAAAAAGGCATCCATTTTAAATAATATCCCATGAAAGCAATGGGATTCTTAATAAACGAGACACCTCTCACCTCATCCACAGATGGGTTGTTTTTAAATACCTGTTCCTGGCCTTTTATCACACAATAGATAATAATTTTTCGGTCAGGTGCTTCTTCCTTCAATGCCTTGAAGGCGGGGGTATAAAGCAATGCGTCCCCATAACCTCCGTAAAAAATAATTCGAAGCGCCTTTTTTTTCATACCCATTTTTCAATTTACTCGTTGTCGAACAGCCATTTCATTTGAATTAAGGCGCATTCCCACACTTTCCTTTCCATATGCAAAAATTGCAGCAACCTGTTGTCCCTATCTTTTAATGGTTTTTTTATTTCTTCCGCAGTTCTTCCGGTTATGAGAGAAAGGTTCTGCTGAAGCTCTTCAATCTTTGTAATTATTTCAGCTTCGTTCCTCATTTGAGTACTTTAATATTTTAAAGTCTTTTTTTCAGTATGTCACAAAGCCTGATAAGCGGATCTTTCTCTACCATGCTTAGTTTCTGGCTAAATTTTTTTTTAAATGGAAGTGTTTTCCATTTAAGGTATTCAATATATGCTTCGTCGTTATTTTCAAGCTCCAGCAAATAATCCGCCAGGGCCTTAACAGAAGGAAAGGAATGCGCGTTAATATAGCATTTATCGCCGGGCGTAAAATCATCTATATTCGGCGCGCCAAGATATATGGGCACCGAGCCGGCGATCAGCGGTTCAAAAAATTTCTCGGTGACATAGTCCTTTGCGATGGCATTTTCAAATGCGACGGAGAATTTATAGCTGGCTATTATCTTGCCTTTGGTCGTGATACCTTCATCGCTATCCAGCTGCTTGTTATTCAACGCCCTTCCGTAGGAATGTACACTGATACAGGACATAAGTTCCTTCAGATATTTCAATCGGCCGCTCTGGTCGAAAGAGCTGGAAATGAAGGCATTCAGGAACTCCGTTTTAGGAACGGGTTTATTCCTCAAGAGGTTATGGTAACCGGAATAAAAATAAGGAACCGGGAGATCCGAGTCCAGTTTATAGGTAGCCATGATATCGAAAAGGCCAGCTATTTCAGGCTTATATTGCCATTTGTAATGAGCCTCGCATTCCATGGACCAAAATACCCACAGCTGTCCTTCTTTTTTCCTGACCGCTGTCCATATGCTGTCCCTTTGAGGTAAGGTCGGCATGTGAAATATTACTGCCGCAGCCTGATCCATGTATTTATGTTCCGTAGTAAGCTCAAAACCGTCTATAATGTCATGATTCAGTTCCTTGTCCGTATTCCAGTCCTTATTATACAGCAGTATTTTTCTCTTTTGGCAGCTTGCCATAGTTCAGTTTTTACAATTTCAACCGAGCAGGTTTTCCATCAGCTTTAGATTCTGGTCGGCCTCCGCAAAAGCCTCCATGACATTTTTTTTCATCTCGCCGATGCCCAGATCGCCTTTTACGAGGATATGCCGGATACTTGTTATCGTCGGCATCCTGAACATGTCTGCTACCGATATATCGACATTAAATTGTTCTCTTATTTTATTATTCAGTTTTACAATATCCATAGAGTTACCTCCCAGTTCGAAAAAATTAGCATTAACGCTGATATGGTCTTTATCTATTTTTAATATTTCCGACCAGATCCCGATCAGCTGTTCCTCTATTTCGCCGGAGGCTGCAACATAATTGTCGTCCACACGGGCTACCGGTTCCGGCAGCAACCGCCGGTCCAGTTTCCCGTTGGCCGTTACCGGCATTTTATCCAGGCGGACATAGTAGGATGGAATCATATAGTCCGGCAGTTTTTCCCCCAGGTATCCTCTTATAATACCTACTTCTATTTCCGCCGCCGACACATAGTAGGCTACCAGCTTCTGGTCTCCTTCCTTCTCTTTGACCACCACTACCGCTTCTTTTATCCCCTCCCTTTTCACCAGCCAGCTTTCTATTTCCCCCAGTTCGATCCGGTTGCCTCTTATTTTTACCTGTTGGTCCATTCTGCCCAAAAATTCGAGGCTGCCGTCCGGATGCCACCTCGCCAGATCTCCCGTCCGGTACATCCGTTCCCCGGCAAGAAAAGGGCATTCGACAAACTTCTCTTTCGTCAACATTTCATTCCCTACATATCCTTTGGCCAGCCCATCTCCTGCTATGCATAACTCGCCAGGCACGCCCACTGGTTGCAGCCTGCTATAACTGTCCGTTATAAATATCTTCTTGTTGGCAACAGGGCGGCCTATGCTGTACTCCGGACCCGGCCGGCTGCCGCTCAGTTCCGTCCAGGTGGTCCATATCGAGTCTTCCGTAGGACCGTACAGATTGTATAATTTATAGGGCAGCTCGCCGGCGGGGAAATAATTGAACCGGTCACCCGCCACATTCATGATCTTCAGCGCGCCCCCCTTCTCCCATTGCATCCGAACGAGGTATTCGGCAATAGCCGGAGGTTGAAAGGTTATTTCAATCCCATAGCCAATCAACCAGCTCCACATCCGGTCCGGGTCCATCCGCACTTCCGGAGGAGCAAGGTGCAGGCACCCTCCACATGCCAGGCAGGGCCAGATCTCGAAGACCGATGCATCGAAGCAGATATTGGCTACCTGGCTCATCTGCATCCCTTCCTTTACCCCGAATAGCTGCCGGTGGAAATTAAGCATATTCAGGATCCCCTTATTCCCCACCTCTACTCCTTTAGGGTTTCCGCTGGTGCCGGATGTGTAGATGACATACATGGAATCATCGGGGCCTGTCTCCCTGGTCACTGCCGGCGACAGTGCGGCGGCGGCCCCCGCGGACACCAGCAGTACTTTACCGGGGTCTATGAACGATAATTTGTCAGGATCCTGGCGCGCCAGTTCTTCCTGTACCAGCACCAGCCGGGCCGCGCAATCCGAAATAATATAACTATTCCTTGCTCCCGCCACATCCGGGGATAGGGGAACATAGGCACATCCTGCCTTTAGTACGCCCAGTAGCCCGGCGATCAGCTCCATGCAGGGAGGGAACAACAGGCCGATCTTCTCACCCGTGCCGGTCTTGATCTTAGCCGTTATCCTCGCCGCTATCTCATTAGCTTTGTTATCCAGCTCCGCGTAGCTCATCTTCTCTCCCTCGTGTATCACCGCTGTAGCAAACGGCGTCTTCCTAACCTGTTGCTCAAACAAGGCGATCGCCGATCCTTCCTTCCGGTAGTCCATCGCCGTATCGTTAAAACCGTGTAACAGCAGGTCTTTCTCTTCCGCCGTGATGAGCCCAATATCCGAAATGCGGATATGCCTGTCGCCGGTCACCGTCGAAATGATCATTTTGAAGCAGGAGATGAACCTTTCTATTGTCGACCGTTTAAATAGGGCCGTTGCATATTCCACTCCCAGGAAAATCCTGCCGTCCTTTTCAAAGGCCGACAGGGTAAGGTCGAATTTCGACACTGTATTTTCACGAAAGTATTGCCGGAGCGTCAATCCTGGTATTGCCAGCTCAGGCGTATCAAAATTCTGGAATACAAATGCCATGTCGAACAGGGGGTTATGACTGGCTTTTCTTTCCATTTTCAGGTCAGCGATAAGCTCTTCATATTGATAGGCCTGGTTGTCCAGGCAGGCGACGGTCCTGGATTTCACTTCCGCCAGGAATTCTCTGAATGGCAAACCGCCTTTAGGGTAGTTACGGACAGGCAGGATATTAACGAACATACCCATGATATTTTCCAGGTCGGGGTGGTAACGGCCTGCAACCGGCACACCGACCACGATATCTTCGCGGTTACCCAGCTTACTCAGCAGAATAGTATAGATGGACAGGAGCAGCATAAACAGGGAGGTCCCTTCCGTCTCTGCGACCCGCTTCAAAATATCTGTTGTTTCCTCTTCCAGCTGGAAATCCACAGAAAATCCCTGATGGCTTTTCAGCGGGGGGCGTGGGTAGTCGATGGGTAATTCAAGGATACCGGGTTCCTCCAAAAACTCATTGACCCAGAAACTCTTTTGTTTTCCCTTTTCCTTTTGCCGGTCATCACTTTGCTGCCACTCCGCATAGTCCTTGTATTGCAGGGGCAATTCGGGCAGCATTTCGTTATTATACAACTTTACGAACTCATGGATCAGGATAGCTCTTGACACGCCATCCGTAATGATGTGGTGCATGTCAATCATTAACAGGTGTTCGTGCGGGCCTGTCCGAATAAGTCCGATCCTTATCAAAGGAGGCTGCGCCAGGTCGAATGCCCGGCTGAATCTGTCTATTATCAGCGAAACGTCATCTTCCTGTGGTTGAAAATAGGCTATTTCAACAAACACCTGTCCGGCGATTTTTTGCACAGGTTCTCCGCCTATGGTAGTAAAGAATGTTCGAAGACTTTCATGCCTGATCATAAGCTTGTTGAAGATGTCTTCTATCCGGTCCTTGTCCAGATCGCCTTCCAGTCTGACGACTTGCAACATGTTATAAACGAGAGAAGACCTGTCCAGCAAGTATAGGAAGTACAGGCGTTTCTGGGCAGAAGAAAGCGTATAATATTCTTTCTCCGGTACCCTTTCGATCGTACGGGCAAGGTTATTTAATTCTTTTCTTTCCGTGAGGTAGGCAATCAGCTGCTCTTTTTTACGTTTAACTTCCTCCAGGACATCTTTTACATCGATACCGCCGGGAATGCTTAATTTAAGATTTCCCTGCTCGGCTTTTATGTCAATATCGTATTTCTTCAGCTTCAGTAATAATTCTTCCATTGTTGCCGGTATTTAAATATCGCGCCATTCTCCGGACTAGTAAAATAACGCCTTTAATTCTTCGTCATCCAGGTCTACCGTATCGAAATCGGAGGCGGTGAGATGGATCTCATGCTGGCTCCTGATATGCTGCAACAGCTTTTTGAGGTTGTTAAAGTACGTTTTCACAAGCCATTGAGCCGTGCCCTCTTTACAGACCTTTTTTGCATAGCTGATCTCCATGATCAGTTCCCCGTCACTGATCATGGAATTAAATTCAAGTCCGGCCGTGATGGTATTGTCCGGATCGATGTCGCTCCCGGTCGACTGCCGGCTATAGGCGAAGAGTTCATTGTTGAGTTCGGTATCAAATTGTCCAAGGTAGTTGAACCGGATGCCGGTGAGCTGGTCTTCTTCCCATTCTTCCTTTTCGATATATTTATGAATCCCATACCCTATTCCCTGATCCGGCACCAGCCTGAACTGCTCTTTGACGGATTTGATCTGATCTCCTGCCGTAGCCCCCCTACAGGTAAGCAAGATAGGATACATAGTTGTAAACCATCCTATTGTACGAGAAAGGTCGATATTGTCGCTATGCCTGCCATGATTTTCCTGTTCGATTACAAAGCTATCCCGTCCCGTCCATTCTTTCAGCGTCAGGACAAGGGCCGTATTAAGGAGCACCGGAACATTCGTATTATAAGCTTCATGCGCTTTTTTCAACAAGAAATGAGTTTCTTCCTTATCGAGTGTACCGGTTATCTTATCCAGGTCCGCACATTTCCAGCTACCTATCCCATTCTCCGGCGGAATGAGCATTGCGGCTTCTTCCATCGATTTCCAAAATTCCTTTTGCGATGGAATGGAGGAGCGATATCCCATTAATTCATTTTGCCAATCCGTCAAAGAAGCTGTTTTCCGGGACAGCCTGACGGACTCCTGCCTTTCGAGAGCATAATATATAGCCCGTAAATCCTCCAGGAATATCCTCCAGGACACTCCGTCTATGATAAGATGATGGGCCGTGATAAACAGCATTTCGGAGGTATTATCCTGTCTGATGATGGCTGCCTTCAGCAGCAGGCTGTTGCCGATATCGAAGCCGTTTTTTAATTTGCAGCAAATTTCTATCAGATCATCTTCCCCTTCGGTACCTCTCCGGATATTGTACTGCGGGAGGAGATATTTTTCCTGGAGGTGCCGGTTGTTATAAAAGGCTTTTCTACGCACCGGATCGTAATTTACCCGCAAGCCATCATGGTGCCGGATAACGAGATTAAACGCCTCCTGGAGGAGTGCGTTATCTATTTTCCTTTTCAAGCCAAGCAAGACAGATTGATTAAAATATCCGGGCTTATTGAATTTTTTCGAGAAGAACCAGGATTCAATAGGTGTCCAATCTCTTTCTCCTTCCACGATGCCCTGATAATACCTGTTGTTCATGTCGGTGATGTCGGCGTGCAGGCTTATCCGGGCGATAGTGTGATAGAGCAGGATATCTTTGGCTTTCAGATGTATGCCGTTATCAAATAACCTGGAAGCGATCTGAACGGCTTTTATAGAGTCCCCACCCAGCTCAAAGAAATTATCGGTAACACAGAGGTTGGATTCACCCAGCACTTCCTCCCAGATCTTTAGGGATACTCTTTCTATATCATTGCCCGGACCGGGCCCTTCGGTCATTTTTCCGTTTGTCTCCGGTTCGGGCAATGCATCGAAGTCGATCTTTCCATTTTCAGTCAGCGGGATTCGCTCCAGCCGGATAAAACGCAGTGGTATCATATAATGCGGCAGCCTGTCCGCCAGATAACTTCTCAAAGCTGTCTCTTCTGTATTTTCAGCATCTTCCTGCAAGGCAGGGTTAATATAATAAGCATACAGATTCCGACGGTCTCCTTTCGTTGTTCTCATGGCTGCCACCACCTCTGTTATTCCATTATACCCAGTCAGGTGGTGTTCAATTTCCGATAATTCAACCCGGTAGCCGTTAATTTTGACCTGCTGATCATACCGTCCGATATATTCTATAACTCCATCCGGAAGCCTTCTGGCAAGGTCACCCGTCTTATACATTTTTCTTCCTTCGTGAAAGGGATCGGAAAGGAATTTTAGATTTGTCAGTTCTTCCCGGTATAGATATCCTTTTGCAAGGCCGTCACCTGATATAAATATTTCGCCTATTACGCCGGTGGGAACTGGCCGGAGAAATTTATCCAATAAATATATGGCAGTGTTGGCGGCGGGAATTCCAACCGGAACGGTGGGAGCATACGCTCCCTTTTCAAATTTATGGATCATACAACCTACTGTAGCTTCGGTCGGCCCATATTCATTATAAATTTCGACATGGCTGCCGAATTTATCCAATATACTTCCGGCCAGAGTCGCCTCCAGTTTTTCTCCGCCAACGATAAACCTTTTTATCCGATGTGCGGGGGGCACCAACAATTTACTTTCGTTAAGGATCCTAAGATGTGAGGGTGTCAGTTTTATAATATCTACTTTATTGTCGGCAATAATGCTTTCTATTAATAAATCTTTACGGTTGTCTTCATAAATGACTATTCTGTTACCTGATACCAGCGGTGCAAAAATGGATGTAATCGTTAGATCAAAAGAAACGGGCGTGAACAACGGAAAATCACCGTTGCCATCCTTAATATAATTTTTTACTGCCCAGCTGATATAATTGACAAGGGATTTATTTTCGATCATCACTCCTTTGGGTGTTCCTGTTGTTCCCGAGGTATAGATGACGTATGCCAGATCATGGGGATGCTGGCGGGGTCCCGTGGCCGGGGGCTCCGGGTAGGCCAGGTCCGAGTCGTCGATGTCGATGATAGCCGTCTCTTCCGAACCAGAGAGATCCAGGCGGTCCGATAGTTGTCTTCCGGTAATGATCCATTTGCAGCGGCTGTCGGATATCAAAAAGCGGATCCTGTGTTCCGGAAGGTCCGATCCGATGGGCAGATAACACCCACCCGCTTTCAAAACCGCCAGTATGCCCGTTATTAAATCAGGGGATGCCGGCAATAAAATCCCTACTATGCCGCCAGGACCTACGCCTTTTTCCCTGAGTAAACCGGCGAGTCGGCCGGATCTGGCGTTTAGCTGTTCGTAGGTGACTGTTCCGGATCCATATTCAATGGCAATTTTATCCGGGGTTCGTCCGGCTTGTTCTTCGAATAGTTGCTGTATTGTCTTATCTCCTGGATATTCGGTGCAGGATGCATTAAAAGTCCTTATGCAGTCGTTATATTCCAGGTCGGAAATCATCTGTAGATCTGATAACCTGGTTTCCGGTCCTTCGAGGACACTGGTGATCAAATTGCAAAAGTGTCTGGCCAGCCTGCTTATCGTCTCTTCCTTAAATAGTTTTGTGCAATATTCAAAACCGCCTCTCATCGAGTGCCGGTCGGGAAAGATCTCCAGTGACAGATCATATTTTGCTATACCGGGGTCGAAAAAATGCCGGGTGAGTGCGAAATCAGCATTTTTCATTTCAGGGATGCCCATATCCTGATAAATGAACATCGTATCGAATACCGGGTTTCTGCTGATATCACGCTGTTCGTGCAGCATCCGGACCAGGTTGTCAAACGGGTAATCCTGGTTGGTTAGTGCATTGGTCATTGCCTCTTTCTGCATTTGCAGAAACTCAAGGAAAGTCATGTCACCTCTCAGGGTGCTTCTGATAGCAAGATTATTTACAAACATCCCCTGTACGTCTTTCAGATCAGGATGTCTGCGGCCCTGAACCGGTATGCCGATGATGAGGATATCCTGGCCGGTGTACTTTCCCAGCAGTATATTATAGATCGAGAATAACAACACATGAAGCGTACAGGTATATTTTTCTGCGAGCTGTTTAAGCCGGTCCACCTGATGCGGGTCCAATTCAAATTCCAATTTTGCCCCCGAAGTGTTGAAAATGACAGGTCTTGGAAAATCGAGCGGCATATCCAGCACCGGTAAATTTCCCGGTGGCAACTGGCGCCGCCAAAATTTTTCCTGTGTTGCCAGCTGTTCGGATGAGGAATTCATATCCTCCCACAACACATAATCTTTGTATTGTACCGGCAATGTCTCCAACGCCGATCCGTTATATAATTTCAGGAGTTCGTCCATGAAATTATATAGTGATACACCGTCCGAGATGCTATGATGAAAATCCGCAAAGAGTATATATTTACCTGAAGCTGTCGCCAACAAAGTGACCCTGAATAAGGGACCCTTATTTAAATCGAAGGGTTGAATAAGCCGTTTCAGCTCTTCGTCGAGCCTGTTCTCATCACCTGGAAGAACTTTTAGCGTAAAGGTCGAGTCCTTGTGCACGTGGAGTTGAGGCCTGTTGCCGTCCGGGAAAACCGTCCTTAAGGAATCATGTCTATCAATCAATCTGGAAAAACAATTTTCCAATTTTGCAACATCTACTTTACCAATCAGATTAAAAGCGACCGGAATATTATAGGCAGTGGAAGATTTATCCATTTCCCAGATATACTTAAGCCTTCTTTGTACGCTGGACATGGGATAATAAGCCCTGCTTCCGCTTAAGGATATGGGGGTGTATCTAAATTTTTCCAGTGTCGCTATCTCTGCGGCTAATTGTCTTATAGTTGGTTTATCATAGATGGTTTTAAGAGGCAGGTCTACTTCGAATTCCTTTAGTACCGCCATCTCCATCTCCGCCGCCTTCAGGGAGGTGCCTCCGATCTTAAAAAACCCCTGGTCCATTCCGATGGCATCGGTTTTCAGGATCTTTCGCCATATTTTCAGCAGTTGCCATTCATTTTCATTTTCAGGTTCCGCCCCTTCCTGCCGGTCCTCCCTGGTCTCCATCATTTGGCTCAACTGCCGTTCAATATCCCGGTACCAGCCGCTTTCGAATTGCTGAAGCAGCCGGAACCGCTGCAATTTACCACTTGTGGTCCTGGGTATTTCCCTCACGGGTATTATTCTGTCTATCGCCAATCCCATCCTGTCATTAACGATGGATTTAATGGATGCCGCCAGGGGAATGAATGTAGCCAGGTCATTCCTGTGTAGTATAAAGGCAATAATCTGTTCTTTGGCCAGGTCTTCATTAAAAAATCCCGTGACAGCAATTTTATTTAGTTCGATCCCTTCCACTTCTTCCGCCAGGCTTTCAATATCATGGGGGTAATAATTCCGTCCATTGATGAAAATTATATCTTTAGCCCTTCCCGTAATATAAAGCGCCCCGCTCTTCATAAATCCCAGATCTCCGGTATCAAGCCATCCGTCCTCTGATATCACCCTCTCCGTTTCGATTTCGTTGTTATAATACCCAGCCGTGACGTTGGCTCCTTTAATCCTGACATTGCCGATTATTTCTTCTGAAACCTCTTTACCGTCCTGGCCCGTGATAGCCACCAGGCAGTCTTCAACCGGCCGGCCAACGTTGACGAATGAGACTCCTCCTTTTCCCGGAGATACCGCTATTATCTTATCACCGGGGTTGAGCTTATCCCTGTCGGCCATTATAGCGACGACGGCTTCATCGAGGCCGGAGATCGTTACAGCGAGGCTGGCTTCCGCCAGGCCGTATACCGGGCGTATCGAGTGCTGATTCAGGCCATATTTTGACAGTCTTTCCTGGAAGTCGCGGCACAATTTCTCTGAGATGGGTTCGGCGCCGTTGTATATAAGCCTGACGGAGGACAGGTCCCAGTCATATTTCCCCCTCAATGGATCGCAATGTCTGATAAGATATTCATAGCCGAAGTTCGGAGAGCAAAGTATACTTATTTTATGCCTGGCAACTTTATCGAGCCATAAGGAAGGTCTACGGATAAAAAGGCTGGTAGACATGATGAAATGGTTGATATTGCAGCATAGCGGGTTTATGTGAAACCCTATCAGGCCCATGTCATGTGTCAATGGCATCCAGCTCAGCATGGCGTCATTCGAAGTATACCGAGCAGCGTTGGTGATTGCCTGGACATTAGTAATAAGGTTCTTGTGGGTCAATACAACACCTTTTGGGTTTCCCGTGGACCCTGACGAGAATTGTATAAATGCTATATCATTTTCATGCGGGCTGAAAATAAGTCCGTTCTTTTGGGAAGAAAAGATATCGGTTTCGCTGATCATTCTACTGCGGATAGCCGAATATAAATGGACAAGGCCGTGAAGATCGGCAAATGCCCGGATCCTATCGGAATGCTGGTTAGATGTTATCAGATAGGGGTTATTTAAAACAGGCCAAACATTGAAAAGTTTTTGTTTATGATCGTCAGTTTTCCCTACTGTGAGCGGTACAGGGACGATGCCGCCTAAAATGCATGCCCAATAGACGATGAGGAATATTTTGTTATCCTCAATCTGGAAGATCAATTCATCTTTTGGTTGTATGCCTTTGGTTTGCAATACGTGTAAAGCTCTTAAAGCCTGGTCGTACAACTGCCCATAGGAAAGAAATTCCTCCCGGTCCCCGGCCTCCATCAGCGTCACTCCGGTATTAGCCGAGTGCCGGACGTTGAGCAATATCTCAGTAAGGGTAACAGGTAACATGGGCATTCTTATTCCGTAATAAAGGGGAGCATTCTTTGCATGATTGAACTATTACTCCGGAACTGATTCATTTATGAAATCATTTTCGGTGGAGCTGACTGCTGTGAATGAATGTTTGCCTGTGTAAGCGTCCAGCTTGCCCTGTTTCATTTTCAAAACCTTGTCGGCCACGTCAAAATAATGATCATCATGCGTAATGGCTATGACAATTTTTCCGGCTTTGCTCATTTCAGGCAGCAGGGTCCTGTAAAAAAAATTACGATATCCCGGGTCCTGGTCAGCGGCCCATTCGTCAAACAGATAGACAGGAGAATCTTCCAGGTAGCATTGAAGTAAGGCGAGTCTTTTCTTTTGTCCTCCGGATAGATCGAGGGTGCTGTATTTGTTTTTCGACAATTCCACTTTTTTATCTAAATCCAATATTTTTAAATATTTATCGACCGCCTCCGACTTCTTTTTTACATCGATATTATATAATTTCTCAAAAAGACAGGCAGGGCTAAAAACTACCGAGAAATATTCGCTGATCTGTGCGCTTTCGATGACTCTGTCATTTATCAACAATCTTCCTTCATCCGGTTCATATAACCCTGTTAACAATTTCGCAAGTGTAGTCTTACCGCTACCGTTGCCTCCGATGATAAACAGGATCTCCCCGGCCTTGACTTCAAGATCGATAGGTCCTACGGAAAATGAATTTTTCTCACTATTGTTCTTATATTGAAAAATGAGCCCTTCGGCCTTTATAGTTCTTATATTGGTCTCCATCGGACCTACCGGTGTTTCCAGGTTCAGATTGGCCGGAATTTCCTTTAAAAAGTTCTGTATCCGGTTCCACGCTATTTTCAGCTGCAAAATGGAGGGAACGGCGGCAAGTATTCCATTCACAGGTCCGATCAGGTATAATATTACAATGATAAAGTTCATTATAATATATGTTTGCATTCCAGGAAATATTCTTGGGATGGCAAAAGCGATGAGTCCCAGTAAAAGCATTAATAATGACTCCCCGATCAGGAATGCATTTGCAAAACGAATATTGGCGATCGTAACCTTTTCCTTATGTTCCCAGGCAGTGCGGGAAATATCGGCCTTGTATTCATTTCTTTTATTTCTATGAAGGCTGATCTCCTTGAATCCGTTTGTCATACCATTGACGAGGCGTATAAAGGTGTTCCGTATGTTCCTGGCTTCGTTGTAATATACGGAGGTACTCTTGCTGACAATATAATAGACGGTGGTGATGGATACTATCATCAAAAAAGTAAGCAGTGTCGTCCAGAAGGCGATAGAGGCCAGATAAAGGAAGCAGCCTACGGTGGTAAATACATTGGTGATGAGCATGATAAACTGGTCAGCGGACCCGCCAATGGTCTCGACATCATCATTTAATGCCGTATAGAGCCGGCCCCCATCGATCCTTTCAAACTTCTGATAGGAGGTCGAGAATATTTTTCCGATGAGCTTAATTCGCAGGTCATAGATCAATTCCCGGGTAAATCGTGTGAGGCCTATCTGAACGAATCGTCTTCCAAGCAGATAAACGCACAAGGCCAGTGCGTAATAAAAGACAAGATACCTAAGCCTTATCCCGGAGCTGAGCGCAGAAGTGACCAAAATGATCACTACCATATTTGCTATTCCGGAAAGTATGCTAATCAACAGGATTTGCGGGGCTATCTTTATGAACTTATTTTTTTCGGGAAAGACCAGTCCTATAAAATAGACAAGGAAACTGATTCCCAGGGTGCCGAGTAACAATTTTGAAAGGATAATGAGACTTACAGGGCTCCAGACAAGAAGCGACTTCCATGTAAAACCGCCGAGAACGAAAGGAAGGATATAAAGGCCGTATAAGAAGGGGCCAGCAAAAACGATGGCCAGCAGGAATTTTGCCAATTTGGGAAAGGAAATCCCTTCATATACTCTTTTCCCTCGTATGATATGAACCAATATCCTGATAAGAAATGAGAAGACTACCAGAATATAAAATCCCAGGATAAAACAGCCTACTGAATAAACCCGGTCATTGCCGTCTCCCGGATCGAACTCTCTGCCTATTTTCTCGCCGGCCAGAAGTTTAATTATTCTGTTGCCAAGCACCGGGGTAAAACTGCTGTTTGAATTGGCCAATAGGGCTACTCCCAGCTGTCGGTTGGGCCTGAATGCTATGTAGGAGGTAAAGTCAGGGTTTAATCCTCCGTGATTTATTTCTCCGTTACCGCTAAGTGATATTTCCCACCCCATCCCGTAGGAGGACATATTATGAAGAGGCACCGTTTCATCCCGGTGATGAGTCAGTTCCGCCAGTTTGTAAAGTCCCGAGTCCCCCATCCCCATTTGGAACCTAAGCCATCGGGCAATATCATCAGCGTTGGAGATGACATATCCTGCCGCATTATTTCCTTTGTATACAGGGGCTGAATATTCTCTTGGTTTGAAAAATCCAATTTTATATCCTTTCGACATGAGGCTGTTATCGAAAGGATAGCCTATTGTGGTATGGTGGAGATGCAGTTCGTTCAGCACATTTTTCTGAAGATAATCTTCGAATGGCTGATGTGTAATCTTTTGGATTATAAGCGCCAGGATATCGTAGTTTATAGTGGCATACTCGTACCTTTTCCCGGGAAGGACATGTAAGTCAATATTGGCTACATTCCTTATTGTTTGTTCAAGGGCATCCGGGTCGGTACTTTCGGGTATGGTTGCGATCGATTGCCATGGGATCCCGCTTGTGTGGTGAAGAAGCTGAAGGATGGTGATCCGGACGAGGCTGTCTTTATATTTTGGGCGAAACCAGGGTATATAGTCTGACACATAAGCGTCCAGATGGATCAATCCTTCGTTTGCGAGCTTTTGAACGGCCAAAGCGGTAAAGGCTTTGCTGCATGATCCCAGCTGGAAGAGCGTCTGACTGGTTACCAGTTTCCTGGCCGAGATATCCGAGTATCCATATGTTCTTATGACCTGCCGGCTGCTATCTATCAAGACCAGGCTTAATCCGGGGATTTTTCCTTCTTCCATCCATTTTTCAACCTCTTTGTCGACCTTCCGAAGATATTCCTCATTAATGTTATTTTGTGAAAAGGAAAGATAACTGATGCCTGTGGTTAACAGACATAAAAGGATGATCCTGGTTATCTTCATTTAAAGGGACATTAAATGTTCGGCAGGTAATGTGATCAGGATATTCCTTTGCAACAGATCTACCCTGACCAATAGCTTCTGTTTGCTGTTGGATTCGATCACTTCGCAGGCGAGGCCGGTCAAAGCTCCCTTACTGATAACCAGCTTGTGGCCGGGTTGAAAACGGGTCTCGGAGATCTCGGGATCTTTTGCATGCTCGGCGACCAATTTTATATTATTGACAACCGAGTCCTGAATCCGCGCTATTTCTTTACCTGTTCTGACATAATATAATGAGCCTTCGGCATCTATTCCTTCATAATAATTTTGCAGGCTATTTAAATAGATAAAAACATAAGAGGGGAAAAGCGGCTCGTCTATATATTTTTTACGATCGTGCCAGGTGCGAAGTTTTTTTGTCAATGGCAGAAATGAATTTATCTGCATTTCATTCAGACGAGTGTGTACCTTTTTTTCATGGCGAGGTTTCGTGTAGATCAGGTACCAACCGGCATGGAAATTATTCATATGCTTATTATTTTTTTTGGCGTAACCCATTTAGGAACAGGGAAAACCATGCAATCCATAATGAATATTCGGATAACCGTAAAGCAGAGCTACCGCTAAGGCAACTAACATCGCCCCGCTCAACTATTAAAAACCCATTAAGGTAATTTGGAGTAGTCAGGTTTACGCCGGAAAACTTCTCAAATTCAGGCATTTATGCATGAATAGGATGCTTTTCCAGAGAAGGTTTTTCAAGAATGGAGATCGAACTAACGAAAACAAATTAATTTAAAAAAAGCCGAATAACGGTTAGTAATGATGCTAATTTTCAATTCGGTTTTTACTAAAAGAGTGCAACAATAGCTCAGTATTGCCGGGGCTGGCACCGCGTTAAGTCAAATTATCGGATGAGATCGGAGCTGCGGGATCCGACTCCTATGATCCTCTTATTTATAGCATATTTTATCAACCCTACTGTCGACTTGGTTCCGATCTTTTCTTTCAGGTCCTGCCGGATCTTTTCAACAGACCTGACTCCTAAAAAAAGCTCGTCTGCTATTTCTTTATTGCTTTTTTCCTCCCAGATCAATTGCAGGATCTTCTTTTCCCGTTCATTAAGAGAGGCTTCCGATCCGCTGCCAAAGGGTTTGATATTATTTTGCTTGTTCCAGTACAGGGCTTCCGTAAAGAGCCGGTTGCGATATATTCTGTTCTCTGAAACGGCCTGGATCGCCTGGAGCAGGTCTTCAGGTTCATCTGCTTTGGAGATATATCCGTGAATGCCTGCATCGAGCAGATCGCTGATCAGGTCCATATCGGTACTCATGGAAAGTACCAGGATCTTAATGGCGGGATATTCGGTCCTGATGACTTTTATTGCTTCATTACCATTCAATTGGGGCATGAAAATATCCATCAACAGGACGTCGATAGAGGAGATCTTTAATTTGCTGAACAGCTCGAACATATCTGCGGCCTGAATGGCCACATTTATATTCCCGTGTTCTGATAAAAAGGTTTTTAGTGTTCTCCTGAATAAGGAGTGATCATCGACAATTGCGAGGTTAATAGGTCTAAATAGCATAAGGTTGTAGTTATAAAGGTCGGCACAGGTATTCTTGTGCTAAGAAATATTATAAAGTATGTCCGGCATAAATGATACCAAACATCTCGTATGACCAATTTAAATTATCTACTACTTAATCGTATTTGCCCAACCGGGATTTGCAGGTTAAATGGATACGGAAGACTCTTAACAGTATGTAGGGGTTATATACTAATGACAGATCGCCTCTTTTTTTGTAAGAACTAATTTACAGTAAAACTCTTGAGAAAACAAATACAAGATTATTAAAACAACGTTATTGAAGTGTTACAAGTGTGTATGAACAACGGTAAGTTGGAATAAAAAACGTACCACGTATTTATTTTAGTTCTTCAGAAGTAAATGCCAGCGGCAGCAGGAGGCTTGCCTGCGAAAGGATGTAGATCTTTCCGCTTTGGCCGCCCAGGATCAGGCGGATGTGCCGGCCGGTTCGTTGTCCAAATTCCTGTAGGGATTGCCGGCAAATGCCGCAGGGAGAGATGGGCTGGTCACTGGGTCCCTGTTCGTTAAAATAGCTGATGGCCAGTGTGTCTATCGCTATACCGGGGTAGAGAGAGGAAGCGGTTGATAATAAAACTCTTTCGGCGCAAATGCCTACGGGGAATGAGGCGTTCTCCTGGTTGGTTCCGGAGATGAATTGTCCATTTTCCAATTTCGCCATGGCTCCCACCCTGAAACGGGAATAAGGGGCGTAAGCGTTTTTGGTGACGGCTCTGGCCTTGTCTAAGAGTTGAGCGTCTTCCCTACTTAATTCCTCGACCTTGTCGTAGACCTCATAGGAAAAGTTAAATTCTCTTTTTTGCATCTGCTAAAGTTTTTGCAGGCGCTTATTTAATTTTCTGAAAGAGGCGACTCCAGCGTACACCTTTATTCCAGCTCATCCAGATCAGCCAGGCTTCTCCTACTACATGGTCTTCCGGGACAAAACCCCAGTATCTGGAGTCCTGTGAGCCGTGACGATTGTCACCCATCATCCAGTAATAATTCATTTTAAAGGTGTATTGAGTAGTCGCCTGATCGTTGAGAAAAAACTTTCCATCCTTTATCTCCAGCTTATTCCCTTCATATACGCGTATAGCTCTTTCGTACATCGAATAATTTTGCCGGGTGAGGGTAAGCGTAGCTCCTTTCGCAGGCAGCCAGACCGGGCCATAATTGTCCCTGCTCCAGTTGTGGAGGCTATCGTAGGGATAGACTCCCAGGGAGCTGTCTATCTGCGGCACAATGCTTTTGGCCAGGCCGTTCTTCAGCATTTTTTCGTGGGCGCGCCAGGTGAGCAGCATGACGTATACATTGGGTGTACCCGTAGTACGTACATCGTCTCCATTGGTCATATCCAGGTTGTATTCTTCCCTCATGACGGTTTCATCCAGGGGCTGACCTTTGGTTTCCACGGTGTAGTAGGTCTGGGATTCTGGAGGAAATACCTGGGCCTTTCCATTAATATACAGGACCTGATCTTTGATTTGCAGGGTATCTCCTGCAATGGCGACGCAGCGTTTGATATAGTTCTCCTGTTTGTCTACAGGACGGATAACCAACGGGTACTGGTCGGGATTGCTGAGGATGACCTGACGGCCGGAGTCGATATTGCCCTGTCCCACTTCCCTGCAGACGTCATAGTAAGGTCTTTGAGACTGAAAATCGGGCAAATTGATCACGGTGTCACCTGCGGGGAAATTGAAAACCACGACATCCCCCCTTTTTACCGGACTGGGGAACCACCGGGTGTAGGGGATCCTGATCCATTCTACGTATGAATTCCCATTAGTGATGGGCATGGTATTGTGCACAAAGGGGATAGACAAAGGAGTATTGGGTATCCTGGGGCCATAGCTGAATTTGCTGACAAAGAGGAAATCATTGATCAGCAGGGTCTTTTCCATCGATCCGGTCGGGATCGTATAAGCCTCAAAGACAAAGGTGCGTATCAGGGTAGCTGCTACTATGGCGAAGACACCGGCGTCGATCCATTCCCTCGCGGTACCTTTTTTATGTTTTTTTACAGGTCCGGCCCCGGTAAATTTCTCTTTGGGGCTGAATCCGAGGTAAGGAAAGTAAAGGACGGGCAACAGGGAAGCCAGGGCGTGCTCATGCAGTTGGAATTTGCCAAAGGCCTTGACGAATTCTACGAAGATGCCCATGGATATGAACCATCCCACGACCGGAATCAGTTGCCAGAATACCCAGTGTTTGGGCCGCTCGGCCAGTTCCAGCATAACCCAGGTATTATAAAAGGGGATAAATGCCTTCCAGCCAGGGGCGCCTGCTTTTTCAAACATTTTATATAGACCGACAGAGGGCAATAGGAGGATAAGTAGTTGAATAAGCACTAAAACCAGCAACTGATGAGTCGACATTCCTTTAGTTTTTAAGATTCCGGGCAAATTTAATGTAATAATCTTTCTGCAAAACATTGATCCGGAAAGTTTTGCTAAAAACCTCTCCCGGGTGAGGTTTCAGTCTGTTGGTCGCCGGAGGATGGGAAATATTACAAAAAACAGGCTTATGCCAGGATAGATTCCAGGATGGCGCTGATCTCCTTTGCCCGGTTCATCACCATAAAATGGCCGCCACCGGAGACGACATGGGTCGCCCGGATGTTTTTCAGGGGAAAGGTCCGGTCATTTGTTCCATGAATATGATACCAGGAAGGCGGCTGCCATTCATTGCGCCAGTTGATGACCTGTCCGAGGGCCCAGCGAAGATAAACGGGATCGGCTGTTTTCATAAATTCCCGCACCAGGTGCGTCTCCTCTTCCGTCTCTGTTCCCAGGAATTCGCTTTCCAGGCTGCTCCATCGGGGAGGTTTTCCGGGCAGTAGTCTGTTCAGGCCCAATCTACCTGACCATTTCATCCATCCCGGCAATTCTTCCCGGGATTTCACGCTGGAGATCAGTATCACTTTTGCGGTGGGGAAAATTTTCGCCATTTCAAGGGCCATCATTCCCCCGAAGGAGACGCCCATGAGGACAGGAAGATCCGAGTGGACCTGGCTGGTCATCCGGGCAGCATAATTCTCTATCGGTTCTTCTCTCAGCGGCCGGATCCAGTGCAAGGGGGTAAGGGTCCTTTCCGGAAGGATTAGTTTAGAGAAGATCCGTTCGTCAGCCCCCAGGCCGCTGATGCAATAGATCGGGTTCATGGAATGCAAGGGTGAGCCTTTCCTGCCAGAGCCTGCCGGGCCGGAGGGCGGGTCTTTTATTATTTTTTCGGCAGCACATAACTTTCCACATCATCTTTGTTGATTGTCTTACCGGAAAGGATGATCAGTCTTTCGACCACGTTGCGCAGTTCCCGGATATTGCCCGTCCAGTTATGTTTTTGCAAGGCCCTGATGGCGTCGTCTTCGATGGCTTTTTTAGCGATGCCATAGTCTGCACAGATGTCTATCAGGAATTTCTCTACCAGCAGGGGTATATCATCATTTCTCTCATTGAGGGAGGGGACATGGATAATAATCACACTAAGCCGGTGATAAAGGTCCAGCCGGAAGGCCTTTTCATCCACTTCTTTCAGGAGATCCTTATTGGTCGCGGCTATTACCCGGACATCGACATTGATATCCTTGTCACCGCCCACCCGGGTGATCTTTCCTTCCTGCAGTGCCCGGAGCACTTTGGCCTGGGCGGTGAGGCTCATATCGCCGATCTCATCCAGGAACAGGGTGCCTCCATTGGCCTGTTCAAACTTGCCGATCCGTTGTTTGACCGCCGAGGTAAAAGACCCTTTCTCGTGTCCGAACAGTTCGCTCTCGATCAGTTCGCTGGGGATGGCCGCGCAATTCACCTCCACCAGCGCACCAGCAGCCCGGTTGCTTTTTTCGTGCACCCAGCGTGCCACCAGCTCTTTCCCCACGCCATTTTCCCCGGTGACCAGGATACGGGCTTCTGTGGGAGCTACTTTTTCTATCGTTTCTTTGATCTTTTGAATAGGGGTTGAGGAACCTACTATTTCCTGTACTTTACTAACCTTCCTTTTCAGCACTTTTGTTTCCGCCACCAGGGTGGTCTTATCCATGGCATTGCGGATGGTGATGAGGAGCCTGTTGAGGTCAGGGGGTTTGGATATATAGTCGTAGGCTCCTTTTTTGACAGCTTCTACGGCTGTCTCAATGGTTCCGTGACCGGAGATCATGATGATAGGAACGTCGGGGTTGGCTTCTTTTGCTTTTTCCAGGAATTCGATCCCGTCGATCTTAGGCATTTTTATATCACAGAGGATAACATCGTAGTCTTTTTCTTTTACTTTTTTCAGGCCTTCTTCTCCATCTCCGGCCTCGTCTATCTTATACCCTTCGTAGGACAGGATCTCACTGAGGGTCTTACGGATCGCTTTTTCATCGTCTATGATCAGAATGTTCGACATGAGCTTTAACAGTCTTTTTTATGGAATAATAGCGGGCAGGCTTCTTTCCGCTGTATAAACCTCAAATTTAATGATATGCGTTGGAACCTACGCTGCCGGTCCGGGAAAGGGGGCATAATAATTTTTCTTTTTCTGTATTCCTGTGGCCAGCAGGCCCAGGTGCCTGCGGCCAGGGAAAGCAGGGAACCCTTGCTACACGCGGGCCTCATACCTGATGGGCTGTCAATTACAGGAAATATTCCCCCACCTGCGGGTTATCGGAGGGTGGTAGCCGGTATGTCTGATTTTGCGGGGTGGCTGCGACAAATCCCTCTTAAAAAAGACAGGACGGTATATTTATTCGATGGATCGCCGAAGCGTAACCAGGACGCCCAATTCGCAGTGCTGGATATTTCCGTAGGACACAAAGACCTGCAGCAATGCGCCGATGCGGTGATGCGGCTGCGGGCAGAATTCCTTTATGCGCGCAAGGATTTTGCCGGTATTGATTTTTATACCGTACAGGGGACAAGGCTCAATTTTAAGGAATGGGCCGAAGGCAGGCGGGTAAGGCTGACGGGAGGCCGGCTGGTATCCTATACCAGGCAGCCTCCGGCTTCTGAGGGGGCTGATCGTATTTGTTTTGCCGCCTATCTGGAGGCCGTGTTCTCTTATTGCGGCACCTTGTCGTTGGAAAAGCAATTGAGCCCTGTGAGCTCTTTCGGGGAAATGCAGATCGGGGATGTGTTGATCCGGGGAGGCTCGCCGGGCCACGCTATGCTGGTCCTGGATATGGCCGTGGATTCCATGGGTCATAAGGTCTATATGCTGGCCCAGAGTTATATGCCGGCCCAGGATATCCACATTGTAAAGAATCCGACGGAGGAAAACATAAGCCCCTGGTACAGGCTGGACAAGAGGGACACTGTCATCGTCACTCCGGAATGGACATTTTATCCGTATCAGCTGCGAAGCTGGCCGGGAGCGGGAGGGTAATGAAAAAAAACTATATTTATGGTTATGAGCATCCGGATCTATTCAATAGAGTACCTGGCCCCTGTGTCCCCTGTTGTCTGGCAGTCCCTGCTGACCTTATTGCCTGGGGAACTCCTGCAAAAGGTGGAGAAATACCGACGATGGCAGGACGCCCATGGCTGTCTGTTCGGCAAACATCTTTTAACGGCGGCTTTAAGGGAGGAGGGTTTTCCGGGAGACTTAAGCAGGTTGGAGTATTCTGCTTATGGCCGGCCTTTCCTGGCGGGTGGTCCTGATTTTAATATTTCTCATTCGGGTACCCGGGTGGTGTGCATACTGGGGGCGCAGGGAGGGGTAGGTATTGACCTGGAGGAGATCAGGGACCTGGATATCGGTGATTTTAAAAGTCAGTTTTCGGGGTTGGAATGGGAGGCAATTTGCAGCGCCCGGCAGCCGCTCAGGGCTTTCTATCATTATTGGACGGCCAAGGAGTGTCTGTCCAAGGCGGATGGGCGGGGGCTCAACCTACCGCTGGCTGATCTGAAAATTGAGCATAATACGCAGGTACGGCTGGCCGACCGCTGCTGGAACCTTCTTCCGATACCCCACTTTGAGGGATATGCCTGCCATATTGCCACCGAGGAACCTATCCATGCACCGGCGTTAAAAGAATTTGATGTCTCGGAAATTATTGAAAGAGTTATTTAATTGATTATTAAATAATTACAAGGTTTATATTTATTTAAATTATAAATAACCGAAGGGCCAGATAAAATATTGGAGATCGTATTTATCCTACGTAAAAAAACCTTGTAAGGGAAACTACTATTTACTACCTTAGCTGTATCCAAATCAATGTAAAAACTATTTATTAATCCACTAAAATAATTCCCTATGAAGCAGGAACTAGAACTTCAGTCCCTTCCTACCGGCAAAGTACTTTTTAAATTGACTATTCTTGGAGGTTTGTTATTAGGCTGTGTTTATGGCTTTCTCGTGCTGTTCAATTCGGCGCTGGCAGCTATGAAATAGGCAAATTTCCGATCGTCTGATCCCGGGATCTTTACAGGTGCCGGGATTTTTTTTGCCCTGACTTTTCGGGGCAGCCATGCCGGGCGGGGATGCCGGGGGCAGGCGGGGGTGACGGAATCGGGTGAGGATGCGGGGGTCGGGAATGCCAAAATGGAAAATCCCGCTCTGAAGGTTCAGAACGGGATCCTATGCTGGTGGTAGCACATCTACCTAACTTATTTTTTCATGTACATCACTTCTTTTACTACTTTGATCGTCCGGGCGATATCGGGGATGCCGAGTGCGGCCAGGTTCGGGGCGTAGTGAAGGGGTGCGTCGGCGGAAGTGATCCGGCGGATAGGGGCATCCAGGTAATCAAAGCCTTCTTTCTGGATCCGGTAGCTGATCTCGGAGGAAATAGAAGCAAAAGGCCATTGTTCTTCCACGATCACGAGCCTGTTGGTCTTTTTTACGCTCTCCAGGATCGTCATCCAATCCAGGGGGCGAATGGTGCGAAGATCGATGACTTCTGCGCTCACGCCTTCTTTTTCCAGCTCTGCGGCGGCGCCCAGGGCTACTTTCATCATTTTATTATAGGAGACGATGGTCACATCCCTACCCTGTTTCTTTACATCGGCCTTTCCTAATTCGATGTAATATTCTTCGTCGGGAACCTCTGATTTATCTCCATAGGTTGTCTCTCCTTCCATGAAGATCACGGGATCTTCTTCGTAACGGATAGCCTGTTTGAGTAAGCCCTTGGCGTCATAGCCATTGCTGGGGGATACCACTTTGATACCGGGTATATTGGCATAATAGCTTTCGAAAGCGGTAGAGTGCTGGGCGCCTAATTGCCCGGCAGAGCCATTGGGGCCACGGAATACGATGGGGCAGCTCAGTTGACCGCCACTCATGGCCAGCATTTTGGAGGCCGTATTCAGGATCTGGTCCAGGGCCAGTACTGCAAAGTTGAAGGTCATAAATTCTACAATGGGACGAAGGCCATGTTGAGCGGCGCCTACTCCTACGGCTGCAAAACCCAGTTCAGAGATTGGTGTGTCGATCACCCGTTTGGGGCCAAATTCATCCAGCATTCCCTGGCTAACCTTATAAGCGCCGTTGTATTCGGCTACCTCTTCTCCCATTAAAAAGACACGATCGTCGCGACGCATTTCTTCATTCATGGCTTCGCGCAGAGCCTCCCGAAAAGCAATTTGTCTCATTCGTAAGTTATTTGTGGGCCTTCCGGTCCATTTTTGAGCCTTAGATGTGATTTGTTGTTCGAGCCGCAAAATTATTGGTTGTGAAGGACATTATCAAATCGTGTTCAGCCCCCTTTTACTTTACTTTTATTTTGTATATGTATGAATTTCCCGGGGTGCCGGCCGCATGGCGGTCTTTTTATCTTGTGTAAAGACGACCGCATAAGGCCGCAGGTATTCGATGTTACTGATCAATGGAGAAAATGATGTACAAAACCGTGGAAAGTCTCTTTATCGGCAGGGCCCACAGGCCCATCAGCGGCCATATGAACCGGGTTTATTAACTTAGGGGTATCGTTAATGTTGTTTCCATATGCAAGCTACCATCGAACATCTGCAGAAAATAATCATCTATTATTCGGGCAGGCTGAGCGCAGTCCCGGAGGAAGTTTATTCTCACAAGCCCGGGCCTGGTAAATGGAGTAAGAAAGAGATCCTGGGTCATCTCGTCGATTCGGCACAGAATAATATACGGAGGTTTGTCGTGGCCCAGTATGAAGATGTTCCCCGGATCGTGTATGATCAGGATAAGTGGGTCACTATTGCGGACTACCAGCACTACCCTACTGATGAACTGATTGCTTTGTGGGGGCTGCTGAACCGGCATATTTGTCTGCTGCTGAAGAATATGACACCTGAAGCTGCGGGGCGGAGATGTGATAATTCAGATACGAAGACACATACGATCGAATGGCTGGCTGCAGATTATTGCAATCATTTACTTCATCATTTGCATCAGATCCTGGAATTAGAGCCGATTGCCTACCCGTAGAGGGTCAGGAAGAATTTAGCCTGGAGCCTTAAATTGGTGAAATTTAGCCTGGAGCCTTAAATTTGGTGAATTTAGCCTGGAGCCTTAAATTGAGTGAAATTTAGCCTGGAGCCTTAAGTGGCCGGGGTGGTTAAAAATAAATATCATTCATGGGAAAGCACGCTATTATTACGGGAGATATCGTTGCATCGAGGAGAATTGCACCGATGCAAAGAGAAAGATTGTATTCGGATATTACTGCGTTTCTGAAAACGCTGAAGAAGAAATGGATAGTGGATTATGAGACGTACAGGGGGGACAGTATTCAGTGCGAAGCCCGGTCACCCCAATCATCGCTTAGAGTGGCCCTGATCATAAGGTCGTATGTTATGGCGTATATTCCGGAAAAGGCGAAGAAAAAAATGTTGCTGTCGCAGAAAAAGAAGATAGTATCAAAAGGGTATTATAATGTGGCTTTTGATATCAGGCTGGCTATAGGGATAGGAGAAGTTGATTTTATAAGGAGGAAGAAAATAGGCAGTTCGGACGGGAAGGCATTTCAATTATCGGGAGAGGCATTGGACGACCTGAAGGAAGAATACAGAAGACTGGTATTAAAGACCAACGATAAGGAGCTGGATGAGGATATCGAGCCGGTGATCTTTCTCTTAGACGCCCTGACCCAGAAATGGACACAGAACCAGGCTGAGCTGGTGCTGAACAAATTACAGAATAAGAAGGATGAGGAGATTGCAAAGTTATTTAATATAAGCCTTTCAGCTGTTACACAAAGGAAGAGAACCGCGCAATGGATGGCTATTGAAAAGGCGGTGGTATTTTTTGAAACCAAAATGAAGAGCTAATATGGCGGTTTTTTTCAATCATGAAGAAGGGAGCATTTTGTTAAGGTTGTTCGCTGCGCATTTGCTTACGGATTTTTTCTGGCAGCCTGATAAATGGGTAAAGGGAAAGGAGAACAGGGTATGGAGCTCCCGATTTCTCTGGTATCATTGTCTTGTAACGGGGATGGTTGCCTGGATATTTCTCTGGGATATCCATCTTTGGTGGGCGGCTCTGTTAATAATGGGCTCGCACCTGCTGATTGATGGTATTAAATCTACGGTAGGCAAAAGGATCAATGATAGCGCCAGCTATAGCGGTGAAAAAAAGGCAAAACTCGGTCTGAAGTTATTTATTATCGATCAGTTGAGTCATATTCTTGTTCTGGCGGTGGTATGGCTTTTTATTATCAAGGGGTATGCAAGTGTCTATCTGCTGTTAAAGAAGGCGTTGCCTGATTACCGGAACCTCTTGCATATAACCGGTTACTTGTTTATCCTTGAGCCGACGGGATATTTTATCGGGTTTCTGACCAGGCGCTGGGCCAATGAATTAAATGCGGGGGACAGCCTGAATGATGCGGGCAGGTGGATCGGGATGCTGGAAAGATTATTGATATTGACCTTTGTTTATATCGGGCAGTTTGCCGCCATAGGTTTTTTGATTACGGCCAAATCGTTGCTGAGGGTCATTGACCGGCCGGACAAGACCGCGATAGATCCGGGGTTTACACAAGCTTTCAGTTCCCGAAAACACAGCGAATATGTATTAATAGGGACATTCCTGAGTTTTGCCATGGCATTGGGGACAGGGCTTATTGTCAATTATTTTACGGGGTTTTAGAAGACGGGGCCGGCTGAGCCGATCTGGCCTGTTCGAATGCCAGGATAAAGCTGGTCCCCTCGCCGGGCTGAGAATTGACGTCTATAGAAGCATGGTGGGATTGCAGGATATTCCAGGTAGCTGCCAGCCCGAGTCCGAAGCCATTGGTCTTGGAGGTGAAGTAGGGTTCGAAGATGCGGGAGATATTTTCTTCCGGGATGCCACCGCCGTTATCATTAATAAATACTTTGTAATGGGGGGATTCCTCTTTGATCGTAATAGTGATATTTCCCGATTCTTTCGGTACGGCTTCGACGGCATTAATGACGATGTTCAGAAAGGCTATTTTCAATTTTTCTTTATCTGCCATTATATAGGCGGGATGATCCGGATAGGACAGGTCCAGGCGGATATTTTTGAGGGAGATCCTGTCAGATGCTGCGGCGAGAGTAGTATCTATTATGACTTGCAGCGGCGCCTTTTGCAGAGATATTTCGGCTGGGCGGGACAGGTCGAGCAGCTCAGAGATTAGTCCGTCAATACGTCCGCAGTTACGGGCGATGATGTCCAGATAAATATTGGCATCCTCACTGTTGAGCTCAGGCTTCAGCTGTTCGACGGACAAGTTAATATTGGTGAGGGGGTTTCTCACTTCATGCGCCAGTGTTCGCAGCAAGGTAGCTGTAGACCGTAATTTTTCAATCTGGAAGGAAGCCCTCTCAATGCGTTTGAGATTGGTGATGTCGTGAATGATGCCCTGAAAATAGGTTTCCCCGCTGGGATGTGCCTGCCGGGAGATAGATAGGATGCAATTCTTTTTTTCCCTGCTGCGCGTCATCATTTCTATTTCTTCGTCTTCCACTTCACCCCGTATGCGTAATTTTTCCTGCAGTTGGGCAGCGGCTTCTTTCCGGGCAAACAGTTTATAGAGGCTTAACTCTTTTAATTCTTCTTTATTAAATTTGAATAGTTCACAGGTAGCCATGTTCGCATCCCGGAAGATCAGGTCATGGCCTGCCAAAAATACCGCATCCTTGGATCTTTCGAAGATGTTCCTGAATTTACGTTCGTTTGCTTTCAGGGCCTTGATATAGGTGCTTCTTTCCAGGGCATAACGGATACAGCGTTCCAGCTTCTCCGTATTGATCTCCGATTTTACCAGGAAATCCACTGCGCCTACGGTCATGGCCTGTATGTCCACTTCCCGGTTGCCTACCCCTGTCAATAGCACCAGGGGTTCTTCGCAGCCCATGGCGATGGCAGCTTTCAGCAGGTCAAGTCCTGTCCTCTCTCCCAGCAGATAGTCGAGGAAATAGATATCATAAAGGCCCTGACGGATCCTATCCAGTGCCTCATTATAGTCGTAGCACCAGTCTATCTGGAATTTCTTTTCGGGAATATCCCTGATACAGGCCTGAATGATCAAAAAGTCATCCTCATCATCTTCTACTATCAAGATACGCATGGGTAAAGTTGGGGGCAGCATACGGAAAGTTAAGGTAGAAATTTTTATGCCAGTAATTCTTTTTTTGCCCGTTTCAGCGGCAGGGAGACGATAAAAACGGCCCCTTCCCCGGGCCGGCCCCGGGCTGAAATAAAACCCTTGTGTTTTTCGACGATCTTTTTGCAAAGGGCAAGGCCGATACCTGTGCCTTCGTATTCCACGGTGGAGTGAAGGCGCCTGAACATATCGAATATTTGTTCAGCATATTTCTGATCAAACCCGATGCCATTATCTTCGATATAGATCCTGCAATATCCTGTTTCCGTCTCTTTGCCATTTGTTCCCTCTTTGGAGGGGGTCAATTCATGGCGTACCTGGATGAGCGGGGGGATTTGTCTTTTGCTGTATTTCAATGAATTATTGATCAGGTTGGCAAAAAGGGGGACCATGAGTCCGGCGTTGGCCGGCAACACGGGGAGGGTATCAAGGATGATCTCAGCATTTTTCTCGCGGATGGGGCCTTCCATTTCGGACAATACTTCCCGGAATACGCCATTGAGATCTACCTCCTGGAAAAGCTCCTGTTCGCCCGAAATTTTAGAAAACCGGAGGATATCATTGATCAGGTCCTGCATTCTTTTAGCAACCTGTTGTATACGGGACAGGTATAGTTGCCCATCTGTATTCAGCGTCTGCTGATGGTCGGAAAGGAGCCGGTCGCTGAACATACGGATCTTACGCAAGGGGGCCTGAAGGTCATGGGAGGCCATGAAGGCGAAGAGGTCCAGGTCCTTATTGGCTGTTTCCAGGCTGGAAATATTTTCCAGCAGCTGCCTGTTGAGCTCGATCACTTTTTCTTCCGAAGCTTTTCTTTCATTGACCTCCATCTCCAGGCTCTTATTGATGGCCACCAGTTTTTGCTCCTGCGCCAGCAGCCGGTGATTCTTTTTGTACAGGTCTACGAATACGCTGACTTTAGCCCGAAGCAGGTCGGGGTTCACCGGTTTGTAAATATAGTCCACTGCCCCGGCCCGATAGCCTTTAAAGATATTTTCCTCTCCGTAATTATTAGCCGTAATGAAAATAATGGGTATATGTCTCAATCTTTCCCGCTCATAGATAAGGGATGCCGTCTCGAATCCATTGAGGTTAGGCATCTGCACATCCATGAGGATCAATGCAAAGTCAAAGTCAGTGAGTAATATTTTCAATACCTGGCGTCCGGAAGCAGCTTTGATCACCCGGTAACCGTCAGGCTCCAGCAGGCTCTCCATGGAGAGCAAGTTATCTTCCCGGTCGTCTACGATTAATATCTTAGGCTGCATGAGGCGATGTTATTTATAGAACCATACCCGCATCAAAGACAGGAGCTGGTCGATCTTTAAAGGTTTGGTGATATAATCGGAAGCGCCCGCTTCGATACATTTTTGCCGGTCGCCTTTCATGGCTTTGGCCGTTACGGCGATGATGGGCAGCGTGCTGTTCTTATGCTCTCTCCTGATCTTCTGAGTCGTCTCATATCCGTCCATTTCAGGCATCATGATGTCCATCAGCACCATATCGATCTTCTGCCGGTCGTCATTGATAATGCTAATGGCCTCTCTTCCGCTTTCCGCCGTAATGACATTCATGTTATACCTTTCGAAAACAGTGGTCAGGGCGAATAAGTTCCGGACGTCATCGTCCACGCAAAGGATGTTCTTCCCGGTAAGGATATCATCTTTCATCCGGATATTCTCGATCAGTTTTCTTTTTTCCGGGGCCAGCTCTTTATGGTTGATATGCAACTGCAGAATGGTCTCTTCCAGCAGGTGCTCCAGGGAATTTACGCCCTTGAGCAGCACGGTATTCGAGCTCTTGTTGAGATGATATAGTTCTTTTTTGTCGAAATCCTTTGCCGAGTATACGATGACGGGGGTCAGCTTCTTCTTGCTGGCGCTGACCTGGCTGACCAGGTCGATACCGGAAATATCCGGTAAGGTATAATCGAGGATGATACAATCGAATTCTTTTATGTTGCTGTCCTGTAGGGCTTTTTTACCTGTGGTAGCGATGGTGACTTCCATATTGCTGCCCTGCAGCATTTTGGTGATCTGGGATGAGTCGATCTCATTGTCTTCGACCACAAGAATGCGTTTGACCTCTTTTTTATTGAAGGCGATGATGTCTTCAAAAAGCTCGTTCAACGACTCATTTTCCAGGGGTTTCAGCAGGAAGCTGCGTGCGCCCCGTTTGAGGGCCAGGGACTGGTTCTCCTCCCCGGAAATGAGGTGAATCGGGATATGTCTGTAGTTAAGGTCATTGCGGAGCAGGTCCAGCACTTTCCAGCCGCTGGTGTCGGGCAGTTTCACGTCCAGGGTGATGGCGATGGGAAGGAACCGGTTGATGAAGTCGAATACTTCGATATAATTTGTCGCTACGACTGCCTTCAGGCCATAGCTATGGGCTTTTTCGATGATAATCTTTCCGAAGCGAAGATCATCTTCCACAATAAGCACGATCTTATCATTGGGCTGGATATAGGTACGGTCATCACCGGCGTCGTTGATCATTTCGCTGACGATGTTCATCTGGGGGGTATCTATTCCGTCGCCCGCGACGCGCAGGGAGTTCAGCAGGGTATCGATCTCGCCGCTTTCCGCCCCCAACTGCAGCTGGTGATAGGCATTCAGGTTGTCGGAGGTCTCTTTCGAAAGGATGCCGGTTACATGGTCCATCGGCACAAACAGGGTGAACGTACTGCCCCTGGAAGGTGAGCTTTCCAGTTCGATGGTCCCGCCCAGCAGTTCAGCGAGGCCGCGGCTGATGGAGAGGCCCAGGCCGGTCCCTCCGTATTTACGGCTGGTGGACCCTTCGGCCTGTTGGAACGCTTCGAAGATGATGTTCTGTTTTTCCTGGGGGATGCCGATGCCTGTGTCACTGATGGCGAAGGCCACCACCCGTTTGGC
This sequence comes from Puia sp., assembly GCA_035492545.1. Lineage (GTDB taxonomy): Bacteria > Bacteroidota > Bacteroidia > Chitinophagales > Chitinophagaceae > Puia. The sequence goes on along the minus strand of DATJJD010000080.1, from coordinate 22,831 downwards.
AGTGTCCAGGCTGGGGTTACCCTGTTTCCAGCTTTTGTGCGCCTCGTAGATCCTTAGTTTTACCTCACCTTTCTCTGTGAACTTAAAGGAATTGGAGAGCAGGTTCTTCAGGATCTGGTTGAGCCGTTGAAGGTCCGTCTCCATACTCTGCGGTAGTTTAGGGTCCGTGTCGATGGTAAAGCGCAGGTGCCTGGCTTCCGAGATGGGTTTGAAGGTGGTCTCCACAAAAGAGGCGATCTCTCCAAAACGGACGGGGGAAATATTGGCGCTGATGAAACCGGATTCGATCTTGGAAAGGTCCAGGATGTCGTTGATGAGCTGGATCAGATCATCTCCGCAGGAGTGAATGGTTTTGGCGTAACGGATCTGTTTGTCCGTCAGATTGCCTTCCACATTTTCATATAATTGCTGCGCGAGGATAAGCAGGCTGTTCAAGGGTGTCCGCAGTTCATGGGACATATTGGCGAGGAATTCCGATTTATATTTGGAGGTGAGGGTAAGCTGTTCGGCTTTTTCTTCCAGCGACCTCCTGGCTTCTTCCACTTCCTTGTTCTTGGCTTCCACTTCATTTTTTTGCTTGACCAGCAGCAGGGCTTTATCCTGCAGTTCGTCGTTGGTCCGCCGAAGCTCTTCCTGCTGAATCTTAAGTTCACCTGCCAGGGATTGAGACTGGGCGAGGAGCTCTTCGGTTCTCGTATTGGCTTCGATCGTGTTAAGCACGATGCCGATACTTTCCGTCAGCTGGCTGAGGAAGTCCATGTGCGTCTCACCGAAGGCGTCCAGAGAGGCCAGTTCGATCACGGCCTTTACCTTGTTCTCGAACAACACGGGCAGGATGATGAGATTCGCGGGTTTGGATCTTCCCAGCCCTGAGCTGATCTTTATATAATTACCTGGTACATTGGACAGGACAATCCTTTCCTTCTCAAAGGCCACTTGTCCCACCAGGCCTTCCCCGATCAAAAATTCCGTGGGGATATTTTTGTCCGATTTATAGCCATAGGCGGCGAAGAGGCTGAGTTTGTCCACGCGGGTGTCTTCGTCCTGCTTGAGAATGTAAAAGGCGCCATAGTGGGCCACTACCACCTGGGCCAATTCCGACAGAATACGCTGGGTCACCGTGTTGAGGTCTTTCTGTCCCTGCAGCATCTGGGTGAATTTGGCCAGATTGGATTTGAGCCAGTCCTGCTCCTGGTTACGCAGGGTGGTCTCTTTCAGGTTTGCGATCATCTGGTTGATGGTATCCTTCAGGGCTTCCACCTCACCCTTGGCTTCCACACGGATGGTTCGGGTAAGGTCCCCCTTGGTCACCGCGGAAGCGACTTCGGAAATGGAACGCACCTGAGTAGTAAGGTTTTGTGCCAGTTGATTCACATTTTCAGTGAGGTTCTTCCAGATACCGGAGGCGCCAGGTACGCTGGCTTGTCCTCCCAGTCTCCCTTCCACCCCTACTTCACGGGCCACGGTGGTCACCTGGTCGGCGAACAGGGCCAGGGTGTCGATCATTTCATTAATGGTATCCGTCAGCTGGGCCACTTCGCCCCGGGATACGATAGAGAGCTTCTGTTTGAGGTTGCCGGTAGCCACGGCGGTCACCACCTTTGCGATCCCACGTACCTGGTTGGTCAGGTTGGAGGCCATCATGTTGACGCTGTCGGTAAGGTCCTTCCAGGTGCCGGCTACCCCCCGGACTTCTGCCTGACCGCCCAGTTTGCCTTCCGTACCCACCTCACGGGCCACGCGGGTCACTTCAAAGGCAAATGAGTTCAATTGTTCCACCATGGTGTTAATGGTATTCTTCAGGTCGAGGATCTCCCCCTTTACTTCGATGGCCACGGTCTTGGAGAGGTCTCCGCTGGCCACGGCCTTGGTCACCTCCGCAATATTACGTACCTGGGCTGTCAGGTTACCCGTCATCTGGTTAACGGAGTCCGTAAGGTCTTTCCAGGTACCGGCGACACCGGGTACAAAGGCCTGACCGCCCAGCTTACCATCCGTACCCACTTCACGGGCTACGCGGGTCACTTCCGATGCGAAGGCGCGGAGCTGGTCCACCATGGTATTCAGAGTCTCTTTCAGCTGGAGGATCTCTCCCCTCACGTCCACGGTGATCTTTTTCGACATATCCCCGTTGGCCACGGCGATGGCTACTTCAGCGATGTTACGCACCTGAGCGGTAAGGTTACCCGCCATCTGGTTGACCGAGTCCGTAAGATCCTTCCAGGTGCCTGCTACGCCCGGCACGAAGGCCTGGCCGCCAAGCTTGCCTTCCGTACCCACTTCGCGGGCCACGCGGGTTACTTCGGAGGCAAAACCTCTCAGCTGATCCACGAGTGTATTAATGGTATTCTTCAATTCCAGGATCTCTCCCTGAACGTCCACGGTGATCTTACGGGAAAGATCGCCATTGGCGATAGCGGTGGTTACTTCCGCAATGTTGCGCACCTGTGAAGTCAGGTTACTGGCCATTTTATTAACGCTGTCCGAGAGGTCTTTCCAGGTCCCCCCCACTCCCGGCACATCGGCCTGGCCGCCCAGTTTCCCTTCGGAGCCCACTTCACGGGCCACACGGGTCACTTCGGAGCCAAATGAGTTGAGCTGGTCCACCATGGTGTTGATGGTATTCTTTAATTCCAGGATCTCTCCTTTTACATCCACGGTGATTTTCCGGGAGAGGTCGCCCTTGGCCACGGCGGTGGTCACCTCGGCGATGTTACGTACCTGGCCGGTAAGGTTGCTGGCCATCCCGTTCACGGAGTCCGTCAGATCTTTCCAAACTCCTCCGACTCCTTCTACGGCGGCCTGGCCACCGAGTTTACCTTCGGAGCCCACTTCACGGGCCACACGGGTCACTTCGGAGGCAAAACCTCTTAACTGGTCCACCATGGTATTGATGGTATTTTTCAGCTCCAGGATCTCTCCTTTTACGTCCACGTCGATCTTCCGGGAGAGGTCGCCGGTCGCCACGGCGGTGGTCACTTCGGCGATGTTACGTACCTGTGAGGTAAGGTTACCGGCCATGACGTTTACGGAGTCTGTCAGGTCTTTCCAGGTACCTCCCACCCCCGGCACGTCGGCCTGGCCGCCCAATTTACCTTCGGAGCCTACTTCACGGGCCACGCGGGTCACTTCGGAGGAGAAAGAGTTGAGCTGGTCCACCATGGTATTGATCGTATTTTTCAGCTCCAGGATCTCTCCTTTTACGTCCACGGTGATCTTCCGGGAGAGGTCGCCTTTGGCCACGGCGGTGGTTACTTCGGCGATGTTACGCACCTGGCCGGTCAGGTTACTGGCCATCCCGTTGACAGAGTCTGTCAGGTCTTTCCAGGTACCTCCTACCCCTTTTACGTGCGCCTGGCCGCCCAATCTACCCTCTGTACCTACTTCCAGGGCCACGCGGGTCACTTCGGAAGAGAAAGAGTTGAGCTGGTCCACCATGGTATTGATGGTATTTTTCAGCTCCAGGATCTCTCCTTTTACGTCCACGGTGATCTTTTTGGAGAGGTCGCCTTTGGCGACGGCAGTGGTCACTTCTGCGATATTACGCACCTGCGCTGTCAGATTGCTTCCCATCCGGTTTACGCTATCGGTAAGATCTTTCCACACACCGGCCACTCCTTTTACTTTAGCCTGTCCTCCCAATTTACCCTCCGACCCAACCTCCAGGGCCACACGGGTCACCTCCATGGAAAACAGATTCAATTGTTTCACCATATCATTCACTTCTTTGGCGATCCGTGAGAACTCTCCCTGTAAGGTATGACCGCCGATTTCCAGGGGCATTTCCTGGGAGAGGTTGCCCTTGGCCACGGAGCTGATCACGTGAGCGATCTCAATGGTAGGATGCACCAGGTCGGAGATCAGCGTATTGAGGGAGTCAACGCCAGTACCCCAGGAGCCTTTTGCATTTGGGATCTCTATACGCTGGGTGAGCTTCCCCTGTTTACCGATCGTATTGCCAGCCTTTGTAAATTCCCTCATCATCTGTTCGTTGAGGGAAATGATCTCGTTGAGCGTATCACAAATCTTGCCTTTTACGCCGATTTCGTCGATCGGCATCCGTACGCCGAAATTCCCGTTCCGGACTTCCATTAGGATCCTGAGCAACTCCTTATCATCCAGGAGGGACTCATCCGGGGGCATCTCCCATTTGAGGCGGGAGGAGCTGGTCTTTTCCGACGTTCCGTTTTTCCCCGGGCCGTTGTTTTTATTTGCCAGGCCGGCCCCGGAGGAGGAATTATTTTTCCCCGCCGACACGGTCTGGGGGGACCCTTTTCCCCTGCTTTTCTTAATATCTTTATTCGCTGCCATCGATAACTATTTTTTTAGCAAATTAAACTTATAATATAGTAAAAAATCAAATAGGAATGCATATAACGGCTACAATTGGCAAGGTTATAGTATAGTAGCCTTAAACGGGAATTACCAGCACGGGGCTCTGAATGAAGAATGATGACATTAAGGTAATGATTTCGCATTAAATTAATAATTTTAAATACCCTTAAGAGACAGACAGCCTGGTTTTATTATCAGAACAATCATTATTTTTATGAAAAGCAATTCACAACAACTCATTTTCATTGTAGACGATGATCCGGATGACCGGCAAATCATTCTGGATGCATTTTTAGAAAACAGTCCCCAGATCGATTATGTATTCATCGAGAATGCAGAAACGCTACTGGAGAATTTGTATTCTGATGAATCTGACTATCCGGCCCTCATTTTACTAGATCTGAACATGCCAGGCATGTTAGGACTCCAGGCGCTCAAGGAGATCCGGGGGAACAAAAAGTTCAGCCAGATCCCTATCATTGTCCTTACCACTTCCACGCTTAATCAGGATCGTAGAACATCTTACGAATTAGGTGCCAGTTGTTACCTCCACAAGCCGGATTCTTTCGGTGAATTGGTGGATATCACTAATTCCATAGTAAAACTCTGGCTGCACGAAAATTAATATTTTTAGGCAGAACCTGATCTGTTTCAGCAAATTAAAAAAGTGTGGAATTTTTTCCACACTTTTTTAATTAGGGAAGGAGTGATGTAGCCTTAAATCTCTTCGTGAACCTGATCGACTTTCTGGACAGGAACGTTCTGCACCGGTATCTTACGGATAAAGTTGTCATATCCTTCTTCTCCTTCATGATTGCTGTACATGCCATAGGCGTCCACGCTATAACCAACCAAACCATCCGCGGCCTCAATCAGATATAGAATAGAAGAGTCAGCAGGATCGGATTCTCCTTCGAACCGGTAAGTTTTGATGATGGTCAGCTCTTCCGGTTGATATACTTTCCCTTTACCGGCCGTAAATCCTTCATCCGTCCAGCGGAATTCATTATCGTGTTTTCTCAGCCTCAGGTCTTCCAGAACTGCGGCTAAAGTGGTCATTTCGTCTTTTTCCTGCATAACTTTCCAATTTTTGATGTAGGTGAGTTTAATTGTTTTTATAAGCCAGCTTGCAGGAGAGGATTCAAAAGCTATGCCCCCGAATGGGGCCGGATAGGCTATTGACCGCCGGGAATAGTCCATATGTCAAAATAGTTTCTTCCGGGCGCCCGTCAGCCGTAGTTTCGGCTATCAAAAAACATTTACCATGGAACAAATGCTAATATCGCGGCCGGAGAGCAAGCCTGCCTTATCTGTAAAAGCCGGCAAAAGATCGTCGGGTCGTCTGTTGTACATCGACAACCTTCGCTGGGTAATGATCATGCTGGTGGTGAGCATGCATGCCGCTGTCACCTATAGTCACCTGGGAAGCTGGTATTATATGGAAGACGCCCCGGTGAGCGCGGCCGAGCAGGGTATTTTCGGCACCTATCAGGCATTCCTCCAATCTTTCTTTATGGGTTTCCTGTTCTTTATTGCCGGCTATTTCGTTCCAGGGGCCTATGATAGCAAGGGACCGGGGAAATTTTTGAAGGACCGGGCTGTCCGGCTTGGATTGCCACTGCTGTTTTTCGTATTCTTTTTGCAGCCCCTCTCCATCTGGTGCATCTCTCTTTTTCACGGTCCGGATGTCGGGGGTGGTTTGGGCGCCATTTATAGCCGCTATATTACCAGCGGCCATTGGTTGGGCGGTACCGGACCTCTCTGGTTTTGTGAGGCGCTGCTGATCTTCTGCCTGGGTTATGTCCTGTTCAGGAGTCTGCGGGGTGGCAGAGCCACCTCGCCTGCTGCCAAAAAACTGCCGGGAAATGCGCTCATCGGGGGATTTATCGCCCTGACCGGGGTAGCTACGTTTTTAGTGCGTCTTTCCTGGCCCAACGGTACTTCTTTTTACAACCTTCAATTCTGCTATTTCCCCCAATATATAGCCTTCTTTATAACCGGTACGCTGGCTTACCGGGGTAACTGGCTGAAGGAATTCTCCATCCGGACCGGCAACTACTGGGGACGTGTAGGGCTCTTCGGGGGACTGATCCTTTGGGCAGCGGTGCTGGTCCTGGGGGGAGCTTTCAAAGGTCAGCTGGCTACCTACCAGGGGGGGCTGCATTGGCAGAGCCTGGGCATGGCTTGCTGGGAGCAGGTGGCGGGAGTTGGTATTTCCATCTTCCTGCTCGTGTGGTTCAGGGAGCGAACCAACCGGCAGGGGACAGTAGCCCGGTGGTTTTCGGCGAATGCTTTTGCCGTGTATGTATTTCATACTCCGGTACTGATAACGCTGAGCCGGATGATAGGAGGCTGGCATGGGGCCCTGCTGCTGAAATTCCTCGTGCTCACCCTGCTGAGCATAGGGGTGACCTATATTCTCAGTGCGGTGCTGTTGAAGAGGGTGCCCTTGCTAAAAAATATCCTGTAACTTGTCAAAATTAAATCCTGTACAAAGTTTAAAATCCGGTACGTGCGTAAAAAATTCTGGAAATATTTATTCCCTCCCTTGTATGGGATGGTGGTATATTTTACCATCCGGCTGTTGCTGGACTCGGTGACGGGCATGAAATTCTGGGAGCGGAACAGGTGGAAACAGACTTCTTTCGAATTAGGGTATTGTATTTTCGTCAGTTACCTTTTTGTGTGGGTATTCCGCCGGCTGTTCCGTTGGTTTGATGAAAAATGGCCGGCGGAATTCAGCTACCGGCGTGTGGTCAGGGAACTGTTGTATGTCTTTTTTGTCAACCTGGTTTTTCAAAATGTATTCCTTACGACTTTTGTGGCCCTGACGGACGATGGTCTTCAATGGTATGACCTGGCGGACATCAACACCATTCCATTATTATATGTGCTCATTTATTATGGCATCGCCCGAAGCAGCACTTTCCTGCAAGCCTATGTTGCGGGCAAAGTGCAATTGGAAAAGATCACCAATGACAAGCTGCAGACGGAGCTGAAATTCCTGAAAGCGCAGTATCACCCCCATTTTTTATTCAACGCGCTGAATACCATTTATTTCCAGATGGACGAAGATGTGGCGGAAGCTAAAAAGAGCGTGGAGAAATTCTCGGAGCTATTGCGGTATCAGTTGTATGATCAGCAGCAGACGGTGTCCATCAGCCAGGAGATCCATTATTTAGAGAATTTCATCCGGCTGCAGGAGATCCGGTCTTCCGAAAAATTGCAGCTGACCGTCCATTTTGACGAAAAGTTGAATGGTCAGCATATCTATCCTTTATTATTACTTCCTTTGGTGGAAAATGCCTTTAAATATGTGGGCGGGGATTATTGGATCCGCATTGAGGCCTTACTTGTGGGGAACGGGCTGCGGTTTTCCGTTCACAATGCCGTTCCTGCGGAAATTCCAACAGGGAAGAGGGGGGGTATCGGGCTGGAAAATCTGGAAAGGAGGCTGCAATTATTGTATCCTGACCGGCATGTCTTCCGGGTTGAAAAAAAAGAGGACCAGTTCCAGGCAGAGCTGACATTAACATTATGAAAACAAGCATATGAGCGACACTACACCCATCAGATGCATTATTACCGATGACGAGCCATTTGCCCGCAAAGGGCTACAGGGTTATATCGGACAGATAGATTTCCTGGAGCTGAAAGGCATTTGTGAGAATGCGTTGGAATTGAATTCACTTTTAAAAAAAGAAGGGGCCGACCTGGTATTCCTGGATATCGAAATGCCCTATGTCACCGGAATCGACTTTTTAAAGAGCATACCCCATCCTCCCAAGGTCATTTTCACGACGGCCTATGAGAAGTATGCAGTGCAGGGGTTTGAGCTGGAAGTGCTGGACTATCTGCTGAAACCGATTTCCTTCGACCGTTTCATGAAATCGGCGAACAAGGCCTTCGATTATTTCCGGGGCTCCGCCGTTGCCGCTCCCGGTCAGGATTATGTGTTTGTGAAAGCTGACGGAAAGTTGGAGAAGATCCATTTTGCCGACATTCTTTTTGCGGAGGCCCTGGAGAATTATGTCGCTATTTATACCCCGGAACGAAAGATCATCACCCACCTTACTTTAAAGATGCTGCAGGAAAAATTACCGGCTGGCGCATTTATTCAACCTCATAAGTCCTACCTGGTGGCCATTGAGAAAATTAATTCCATAGAGGGTAATATTTTACACGTTCTGCAATACCAGGTACCCATCAGCAAGTATCAGAAAGAGGAGGTGATGGAGAAGATCGTCAACAGCAAGTTATTGAAACGTTAAGGCGGCACCGGGGCATCCTATTTGCACTATACCTTTGTAATAAAATCAGGTATTATGAAGAAGTTTTATTTTTCAGCCCTGATCCTCTGCGGTCTGTTCATTACCGCAAAGACCAATGGTCAATCCTCCGGGGAGATGATCCCCGCCGCTGAAGGGGAACAGAGCCCAGCCGCTACGTTCATAGCTTATTCCGAAGCGAACAGTAATATTGTAAGGATCCGCTGGCAGTCTTCCAATGAGAATAATGTAGATCATTATGTACTGGAGCATTCTCTTGACAATATTCATTTCAGCCCGCTGCATGAGGTGGTGGGCAAAGGCGGGACCGGGAATCTGTCCTATGAGGACGAGGACGGTTATCCTGCCGGACAGGTCAACTATTACCGGCTGGTAACGGTGAGCAAGGATGGCAATTCCTTTTATTCGGCGGTAGCCCCGGTGGATATGACGGGGAAGAAGATGCCTGTCATCACCCCCACGGTGTTGCATATGGGAGAGACCCTGCGGATAGATCCTTATTACCGGGAACCGGTGATGGTAAATGTTTTTAACCAGAGCGGCATGCGGGTGGCGGGGTATATGGTGAACAGCAGCTCCTTTAATGTCAATACTTCCAGTTGGGGAAAGGGGATTTTCTTCTATCGCATTTCGGATGCCCGTCATCCTTTGATCGATGCGGGTAAGATCATGGTATTATAATCAGGACACCGGTCGTATCGAAATCGTACAGTCCTATCGGGTAGCATGCGCCCAAGATTTTGATTATCAAACATTTATCACCTTGGCATTTTCTTAGCATAGGAAGGGATGGCGTTTAAACCTTTTTTATGCTTTTCAATTATTTCAAAACGGCCTTACGTTTCCTGCTAAAGAATAAGGCTTTCAGCTTTATCAATATTATTGGCCTGGCCATCGGCACTTTGTGCTGTTTGTATATATTGTTATATGTACAGGAGCAGTATAGTTATGATAAGCATTATGATCATGCCGGGGATATTTACCGGGTTGATTCCAGGATCGTCTATGGGGGCGATAAGCATAATAATGCCGCTTCCTCCCCTCCTATCGCCCCGGCGATGAAGCATGACTTCAGCGAGGTGCAACAATATACCCGGGTAATCCCCACTTATGGTGTCGAGCAACATCTGTTGCGTTATAAAGAGAAGTATTTCTATGAAAAGAATGCGTATTATGTCGACAGTACTTTTTTTGATGTATTTACCTATCATTTTACCAATGGCAATGCCCGGAATGTGCTTTATGAACCCTATTCGGTGGTGTTGGTGAAAGCCACTTCTGATAAGCTTTTTGGTGGGGAAGATCCGGTAGGCAAGTTTATCGACATCGACGATGATTATGGAAGGCATCTTTTCAAGGTGACGGGGGTCGTGGATGAGAGCCTGGGTAAGTCGCATATTCATGCCAATATGTTCTTCACCATGAATAGCGGCGGGTTTGGCGAGAAAGTACGTCGTAATGACTCCTGGGCAGGAAACAATTTTGCCGCAACGTATGTGAAACTTTACCCCCATACGGATGTGGCTGCGCTGGAGAAGAAACTGCCTGCCTTTCTAAATAAGTATGGGCAGCAGCAGTTGAAGAGCATGGGTATGGAAAAACAGTTGTATCTGCAACCGGTAGGATCTATTCATACGACACCGTTGTATGACAGCCAGATGGATAAAGGGGTAAGCCCTTCGTTCCTGTATATTTTATTATTGATTGCGGTGCTGATACAGGTTATTGCCTGTATCAATTTTATGAACCTCTCCACGGCGCGGGCGTCGAAAAGGGCCAAGGAAGTGGGGGTGCGAAAGGTTATCGGCGCCGGCAGAGGGGATCTGGTCAAACAGTTTTTAGGGGAGTCTTTCCTGTTGACGTTGATGGGAGTGCTGGTAGCGCTGCCGCTGTTACAGATGGTGTTGCCTTTTCTCAATGAGCTCACCCAATCCACTATTCAGCTATCCATTCTGAAGGATTACCGGGTTTGGATCATCCTGGGAAGCCTGGTCATCCTTACCAGCCTGGTGGCCGGCAGTTATCCTGCCTTTTATCTTTCTGCTTTCCAGGCCATCAAGGTGATCAAGGGAAATTTTACCAGTCAGATCTCCGCAGCGGGTATCCGGCGTTCGCTGGTGATATTCCAATTTGTGTTGTCCATTGTGCTGATCACAGGCATCATTGTTATTTACAGCCAACTGAATTATATAAAAAATAAGGATATTGGTTTTAAGAAGGAGCAGCAGCTTATTTTTTCTTTTCATACGGACGATGCCAAAGCCCGGATGACTGCCTTTGCGGATGACCTGCGTCAGATGGGGGAGGTAAAGTCGGTGAGCAAGGCTAATAACTATCTCTCCCACTATATATTCAATGATTTCGCCGTTTACCTGGCGGGAGGTAATATGGCCGAGGGCCCGGATGCCAAAAACATATCGGCTGATGAACATTTTGTAAAGGCGAATGGCATCCGGTTGATCAGTGGGAGAGACTTTCGGTTCCAGGATTCCGGCAAGGTGCTGATCAATGAGACGCTGATGGGAAGGCTGGGGCTAAAACCGGAGACAGCGCCCGGGACCCGGCTTTATTCTCAGAAGAGTGACAGGGATCCCACGCTGCTCACCTATGAGATAGCCGGCGTCATGAAGGATTTTAATTTCAACTCCCTGCATGAGGAAATACTGCCGCTGATGCTGAAATACCGGCAGAGTGATTCTTCCATGGACAATCTTCTGGTGAGCACTGACAGTAAAGATTATACGTCGTTAATCCGCAAGATGGGGGCCATCTGGCATCGGAATCTGCCTTCTGTCCCTTTCGAATATAAATTCCTGGATGCGGAGGTGCAGAGGCAGTATGAGACGGAGATAACCCTGGGGCGTATCATCAACTCATTTACACTGATGGCCATTCTCATTTCCTGTATGGGCCTCTTCGGGCTGGCGGCTTTCAGCGCCGAGCAGCGGAATAAGGAAATAGGCATCCGCAAGGTGCTGGGCGCCAGTGTGACCAGCATTGTGCAACTGCTGTCAAAGGATTTTCTGAAACTGGTGCTGGTAGCCATCGTCATAGCGACCCCCATTGCCTGGTGGGCCATGAGCCAATGGCTGGATGCATTTGTCTACCGGGTCCCTATCCGCTGGTGGATGTTTGTCATTTCCGGGCTGATGGCCATTCTCATTGCCTTATTCACGGTCAGTTTCCAGGCTATCCGGGCGGCGGTGGCTAATCCGGTGAAGAGCTTGAAGGCGGAGTAAAATCCGGCAGGCCGGCAAAAGGTGAGCCTGTTCGACCGTTATTCTGCCTGATTCGCCGACTCATTTGCCTAAATGGGCTTTTCATAGGCCAACACGCGCTGTCAGGTCGTACATTTGACCGGTCAAAAACCGACTGTCAAATGACGCTAAAAAAGCCACTTAGAAAAAAATGGTCCCTGATCCTGCTAATCCTTTTATTATGCGGGATTGGCATCCAGTTCATCCGGCCTGTGCTGCCCAATCCACCTGTGACAGGAGATCTTACTGCTCCACCGGAGATAAAACATTTCCTCGAAAGGGCCTGTTATGACTGTCACTCCAATAGGACAAACCTCGCCTGGTTTGACCAGGTCGTTCCCGCGTATTGGCTCGTCAGGGGGCATGTCCAGGATGGGAGAAAAGTGCTGAACTTCTCAACCTGGGATAGCCTGTCCAGGGATCAGCAAAAAGGGAAGCTATTCGAATGCCTGAACCAGATCGCCTTTAATGTGATGCCGCTCCCGCAATATGTGGCCCTTCACCCGGAATCGAAGGTGACCGCGCAGGAGATAGCCGTTCTGCGAAATTATCTCGACACGCTGGCCCCGGTAAATACCGGTGATCCCAAAAAAGCCCGGGCGGGGGAAGATCAGTATGCTCAATGGGTGCAGGAAGCTGCCGCGGAGGACGCTATGATGTTGGCGCGTGCAGCCATGGGGGCGAGCACCCCGTCCGCTAAAAGTACGGAAGCCGATGGGAGCAAACCTGGAGCTGTCCAGCCGACGGCCAATGGGATTGCATATACGGACGAGTACAAGAACTGGGAAGTTATCAGCACGACGGAGCGGTGGGACAATGGTACGCTGCGGGTGATCCTGGGCAATGAGACGGCCATCCGGGCCATCAGGGAGCATCACATCAATCCCTGGCCCAACGGCACTCAATTCGCCAAAGTTGCCTGGGATGCCGTAAAAGACTCCACCGGGAACGTACATACCGGGGAATTCAAGCAAGTGGAATTCATGATCAAGGATCCTGAAAAATATGCCGCCACCGACGGCTGGGGATGGGCCCGATGGAAGGGAATGCAGCTTCAGCCTTATGGTAAAACAGCCGTTTTCACCACGGAATGCACCAATTGCCATAAGCCTGTGCAGCACAATGATTTTGTTTTTACTTTTCCTCTTAACCTTTCGATAAATCATTAAAGAATAAAGAATGAAAGTCTCTATCTTTTTGTCGGTGGTCCTTCTCAGCCTGTTATCCGGCTGTACGGACGGAAGAAGAAATATGTATAATGAGGATGCGTCTTTGTCCGATACGCTGTCCTTTCATCCTCTCGAATGGAAGGTTATTGCTTCCTATGTCAACCGGGAGCATAATACGATGTCGACTCTTTATGGGAACGACACGGCGGTACAGTACGCCCGGCTGGGGCTGGCCTATCCGGCAGGGGCCGCCATCGCCCTGGTGACCTGGTCGCAAAGAGAAGATCCGCACTGGCATGGCGCCCGTATCCCCGGCCCCATTCAGTCCATCGAGCGGGTACTATTTGCGGCTACAGGCAGCAGCGGCACGGCCGGTGAGAAGACCCCATTTCTTTACGAAAGATATGAGGGGAGGCCGCTAAGAAAGATCCACAGCGTTGAAAACGTCGACAGCAGAATAGCGTATCTTGTAAGCCAAAAGGCGTCCGTCATCCCCTGAACCAAAACTTATGACATTTGATTTTCGTCTGAAAGTATTTCATACCGTTGCAAAGCGATTGAATTTCACCAAGGCTGCCGGGGAATTATTTATAACGCAGCCCGCGGTAACCAAACATATTCATGAGTTGGAGCTCCATTTTTCAGTGAAGCTGTTCGACCGAAATGGCACGAGGATCAAACTGACTACGGCCGGTCAAACTCTGCTACACCATACGGAAGCGCTGTTTGCTTTATATAGCAGCCTGGAATTCGACATGAATCACCTTTCCAGGCAGCACAGCGGCAGGTTGCGACTGGGGGGCAGCATGACTACGGCGCCTTATATCATTCCGCCTATCCTGGCAGATTTTCACCATAAATATCCCAGCGTACAGGTAACATTAATGACGGGGAATACCAGCCAGATCGAACAGGCGCTGGAAAACAAAGAGATTGACCTGGGCATTGTAGAAGGGCACTCGCGCAATGCCTCCATCCGGTATACAGAGTTCTCCAAAGATGAAATTGTGCTGGTCAGCAATCCAGGGCATGCCTGGGCCAAACGGGAAAGTGTCAAACCGGAGGAATTGAAGCAGATCCCTTTGTTGCTTCGCGAACCGGGTTCCGGCACCCTGGAGGTGATCGCGCATGCCCTGAAACCCCTGGGAATAAAGTTATCACAGCTGAAGGTTGAAATGCAGCTTAACAGCACGGAAATGATAAAGTCCTATTTGTTACATTCACCCTGCATGGCCTTCCTTTCCATCCATGCCATACGAAAAGAGCTACAGAATAAAGAATACCGTCTTCTTACCGTAAAAGGGCTGCAGATAGAACGAAATTTCTATTTTGCCCGACTTCAGGGAGAAACCCAACCCCTCCCCGATCTCTTCCTGAAATTCGCACGCCATAACCTTGCCGAGACGCTTCGATAATAATGCCTGATAACTTCAGGTAATCGGCCATTACCAATAGCGATTTCATTCCGGGTGTATCATTACGGAACTTTGTATCCTGCATCAAAAGATGATCACCATGGAAAAGAACCTTGACAAAAGCGTTACCGCGCGCGAATTGATTTTCGGAGCAGCCTTCGTAGCCTGCCTCACTCCCTGGGTGTCGCCACCGGCAGCACTACTAATGGGACTGATCATTGCCCTTTTTGTCGGTCATCCTTATCTACATCTCAATCACAAAGCCACGCATATCCTGCTCCAGTTGTCCGTAGTAGGGCTGGGGTTCGGTATGAATGCGGACAGTGCGTTCAAGGCGGGGAAGGAAGGGATCTTATTTACAGTCGCCTCTATTACAGGGACTCTTCTGTTCGGACTGCTCCTGGGAAAGCTGTTACGCATTGAAAAAAAGACCTCAACACTGATTGCCTGTGGAACGGCTATTTGCGGGGGCAGCGCCATTGCCGCTATTTCGCCTGTGATCAAAGCGGAAGAGAAACAAATTTCCGTGGCGCTGGGTACAGTATTCTTACTGAACTCCATTGCCTTGTTCCTCTTCCCTGTCATCGGGCATTTATTGCATCTTTCTCAGACACAGTTCGGTCTCTGGGCTGCCATCGCCATCCACGATACCAGCTCTGTGGTGGGAGCTGCCGGCAAATACGGGCCGCGGGCGCTGGAAGTAGCCACGACCGTTAAATTAGCGCGGGCGCTGTGGATCATACCGGTGGCCGTGCTGGCAGCCCTGTTCTTCAAGACGGGGAGGCAGAAAATAAGAATCCCCTATTTTATAGGAGCTTTTGTCCTCGCCATGCTGTCAAATACTTACCTGCCTATGCCGGCGATCAGTCACACGCTGGTTCAGGCCAGTAAAGTGGGGTTGACCCTGACCTTATTCCTGATCGGTTCGGGCTTATCGAGACAGGTGTTGCGGAGTACCGGTGTGAAGCCCCTGTTACAGGGAATCCTGCTCTGGGGTTTGATCTCAGGTTTTGCCCTGTGGGCTGTGGTAAGACTGGCCGTTTAAAACTCCGATCACCCGGTGGCGTAAGAAGTGGCGTTGGAATTGAATAATTAATTATATTGAGGCAGCTACATCATCCTTAAACAGCTGCACATGAGAAATTTTCTTTACCTACTATTCCCATTTATTATTTTTTCTATGTCTGTCCGGGGGCAAAATCCGGCTGCTGGCGCCTCTTTTACCGCCGGCATGCAGCCTATGCCCGGTTTTATTCCCTTATACTGGGATGCCAAAAAGGGAAAGATATGGCTGGAGATCGACAAACTGGATATGGAGCTGTTGTATTATCCTTCTCTGGCCGCCGGCGTGGGTTCGAATGATATAGGGCTGGACAGGGGCAAGATCGAGGAATCGCATGTTGTCAGGTTCCAGCGGTCGGGCAACAGAATATTAATGGTAGAACCCAATTATGATTACCGGGCCTTAAGCGACAATCCCATGGAGAAGCGTGCTGTCGATGAATCTTTTGCGCAGTCTGTATTATGGGGATTCGATGTGGCGGCCGAAGAGAATGGCCATCCTCTGGTGGATGCAACGGCTTTTTTTATGCAGGATGCCGTGGGGGCCGCGCAAGCCATCACAAGAGCCAAACAGGGCAGTTACCGGATAGACCCGCAACGTTGCGCCTTTTATCTGCCCCGCACTAAAAATTTCCCGCTGAATACAGAGGTGGAAGTGACCACGACGCTGGTGGGCGACCAACCGGGCCCCTATCTGCAGGAGACGGTACCCAGTCCTTCCGCCGTCACTATCCGGCAACATTTTTCCTTCGTGCAATTACCGGACAGTAATTATCATCCCCGGGTATATGATCCCCGGGCCGGGATCGGGTCCATTCATTTTTTTGATTATTCCACTCCGGTGTACGAGCCTATTGTCAAACGTTATATCCGGCGGTTTCGCCTGGAAAAAAAGGACCCATCGGCGGACGTGAGTGAGGCAGTAAAGCCGCTGATCTATTATATCGATCCGGGCACTCCCGAGCCGATACGTACGGCTCTTATGGAAGGGACGTCCTGGTGGAGCCAGGCTTTTGAAGCAGCCGGCTTTAAAAATGCCTTCCAGGTAAAATTATTACCTCCTGATGCGGACCCGATGGACGTACGTTATAACCTGGTGCAATGGGTACATCGTTCCACCCGGGGCTGGTCCTACGGAGGCGGCATCTCCGATCCCCGCACCGGAGAGATCATCAAAGGGAAGGTGACGCTGGGATCTTTACGGGTCCGGCAGGATTTTCTCATCGGCCAGGGACTGATCGCCGATTTTGAAGACGGTAAACCCCTGCCCCCGGAGCTGATGGAGCTGTGTATGGCGCGGATGCGCCAGCTGGCTGCGCATGAAGTGGGGCATACGCTGGGATTACCTCATAATTATATTGCCAGCGTTGTCAACCGGGCTTCTGTGATGGACTATCCCCATCCCCTGGTGAAACTGGATGCACAGGGCAAAGTGGACCTCTCCGATGCCTATTCGAAGGGGATCGGAGATTGGGATAAGGTTGCTATCACCATGGCTTATAAGCAATTCCCTCCCCATACGGAAGAAAAAAAGGAGCTGGACCAGCTGGTCCACGACTATATGAGCAAGGGACAGCGATTTCTCACCGACCAGGATGCCCGGCCTGTAAGCAGCGCCTCCCCCTATACCCATCTCTGGGATAATGGCACTAATGCCGTAGATGAATTGCAGCGGATCATGAAGATCCGGTCTGTCATCCTGAAGGACTTTTCTGTAAAAAAGATCCCGTCCGGTGCGCCGATGGCGACCCTGGAAGAGGTGTTGGTACCTATGTATATGTTTCATCGCTACCAGGTGGAAGCGGCTTCCAAATCCCTGGGAGGAGTGGATTACACCTATGCCCTGAGAGGCGATGGTCAAAAGCCCAATACCCTGGTGTCTGCAAAGGAGCAAAGGCGGGCCTTGGATGCTTTGCTGGCCACTATTACACCGGCGGCCCTGGCCTTGCCTTCCAGGGTGGTGGACCTGATTCCTCCCCGTCCTTTTGGGTACAATGAGAACCCAAGGGAAGTTTTTAAACGTCATACCGGGATGACCTTCGATCCGCTGGGCCCTCCCGAAGCGGCAGCGGCGATGACGTTAGGATTTATCTTTAATCCCGAACGGGCGGCCCGTATAGTAGGGCAGCATGCTATGGACCCGGCGATGCCCGGGCTGGATGAACTGGTAGATCATGTGCTGGATGCCACCTGGAAAGCCAGTCAGCAAACAGGTTATAATGGTGAGATCCAGCGGGTAGTGGATTGGCTGGTATTACAACAGCTCGTGGGACTGTCCGTCAATAAGGAAACCTCCGTGCAGGTGCGGTCGGTGGCTACGGATAAAATAAGGACGCTGAAATTGTTGCTTTCGGCCGTTCATGGCACGAGTGCGGACTGGGCGGCTTTTTACCGGTGGGCCTTGTCGCAGATCAAACTGTTTGAAGATGATCCGGGGAAAGTGATACCGGTCAGCCCCTTGGTGGCGCCGGACGGGTCACCTCTGGGGATGCAGGAGGAAGATTGGACGGCTGAGGCCGGGGATGAAAGCTGGTAGAAATTTATTTTCATGAAAAATATCCATTCACATTCATTGGCGACCTGCCTTATGGCGGCTTGCCTATCCCTGTTCGCGGTTATACAGCCCGGATCTACGTACGCCCAAGCACCCCTAACCCCTGAAAAGCTGGCGGCTTTTAAGAAGGAGCTGATGACGGAAATCGATAAAGAAAAAGTATTTACCCAACAGATGGTAGACATGATCTTCAGCTTTGGAGAGTTGGGTTTCCAGGAAACAGAAACGTCCCGTTATCTCACCGAAATATTAAAAAAGAATGGGTTCACGATCGAATCCGGCATATCCGGGATTCCAACCGCCTGGCTGGCGCGGTGGGGATCCGGCAAGCCTGTCATTGCCATCGGAAGCGATATTGACTGTATTCCT
The DNA here is from genome assembly GCA_035492545.1 of Puia sp. Taxonomy (GTDB): domain Bacteria; phylum Bacteroidota; class Bacteroidia; order Chitinophagales; family Chitinophagaceae; genus Puia. The sequence goes on along the minus strand of DATJJD010000080.1, from coordinate 4,381 downwards.
AAGGCGTCACAAAAACCGGGCGTAGCGTATCATGATCCCATCATCGAAGGAGCTCCGGGTCATGGTGAAGGGCATAACTCGGGTCAGCCGCTGAATATTACCGCGGTGCTGGCGCTTAAAAAGCTAATGGAAAGAGAGCATATCCAGGGAACGCTGGTGCTTTGGCCCGGCGTAGCGGAAGAGTTGTTGGGCGCCAAGGCCTATTATGTGCGTGACGGTTATTTCAAGAATATAGATGCGTGCATCTTTACTCATGTGGCCAGCAACCTGGCCGTGTCTTATGGCGAAGCGGAAGGGAGTGGAGCGATATCTGTTAAATTCAGTTTCGAAGGCCAGTCCGCCCATGCCGCCGGCGCCCCCTGGAGAGGCAGGAGTGCCCTGGATGCTGTTGAACTGATGGATGTTGCCTGGAATTTCCATCGGGAGCATATGGAGCCTACGCAGCGGTCGCATTATGTGATCACGGATGGAGGCGATCAACCCAATGTAGTGCCTTCAAAAGCTGCCGTCTGGTATTATTTTCGTGAACGGACTTACCCGAAGATCAAACAGATGTATGAGGATGGGGTCAATATTGCCAAAGGGGCCTGCCTAATGACCAATACCACGATGTCCTATAGGGTGCTGGGCAGCGCATGGCCGGGGCATTTTAACAAGGCCATCGCTGAAGACATGTACGAGAATATGAAGATGGTCGGGTTACCGGAGTGGAGTGCAGAAGACCAGGTACTGGCCCGGGCTGTCCAAAAAGAAGTGAATGCCCCCAAGACCGACCCTATAACCAGTCATCCCATCGACGGTCTCGATACGAAGCTGGATACCCTCGGTCTACCCGTGAAGTTCTCTATGGGCGGAGGTTCGGACGACATTGCCGATATCTCCTGGAACGTACCTACCGTCGTATTACGGTATCCGGCCAATATACCCGGCTTGCCGGGCCATAACTGGGCCAATGGCATCTCCATGGCCACCCCTATCGCTCATAAGGGAGTAACAGCCGGGGCGAAGGCCGAAGCACTTACCCTATTGGATCTATTGGTAAAGCCGGAAGTGATAGAAAAAGCCTGGGCTTATTTCAAGGACGTTCAGACCAAAGAGACCAAGTATATATCCTTCGTCTCGGATAGCGACAAGCCGGCTATAGAGTTGAACAAGGCTATCATGGAGGAGTTCCGTCCCCGGATGAAGTCTTATTATTATGACCCATCCCGGTATAAGACTTATCTCGATCAGTTAGGCATCAAATATCCTACCCTCAAACAATAAGTATTTTTACTCAATAAAATTGCCTCTTTTTGCGTTTAAAGAGGCAATTCACATTATCCATGAAAAAGAATATCCTATCCACGCTAATTGCCGCATTTCTGTTTATGCTCCTGGTATATGGTTGTAAAAAATCCGGTTCGGATGAGGAAGATAATTGTACGCAAATCCCCAAGGTAAAGATCACCGGCGCCAGGACCACCACTTATTACGTGGGGGATACCATCCAGTTGGGGACCAATATTACGCCGCTGGGACTTTATTCCTGGAGAACTACCAATTCTTTAAATGAGATCTCCAATTCTGACGGGGTCTTTATCCCTTCCTGCACCAAATATGACGAAGGTTGGTATTATCTTTCCGTTAGTTATCCCGACTGCGCGAGCCATATGGACAGTGTTTATATAACGGTAACTAATAAGGCCGAAGCAGCTCCCTGTAATCCTTCCAATAATACGGTCACCTGTTCCAGCATACCTAATTTCACCTTTGGGTCCATTACTTATGGCATCGACCCCGGTATGGGGTTGAAGGACCTTAGCGGCAACCAGAGCTTTAATATTTATTTCAATCCGTACTGGACGAGTAAGGAGCCGGAGGATGGGGCTTATAACATCAGTCCTACGAGCACTTTTGATCAGAATGACCTTTATACCGTGTATATGAACTTCATTTATTCCAGCATTTTCTTCCAGGCGGGGAGCGGGAAAGTCTATGTATCGCACGTGGGAGGGAAGCTGCGGGTCACTTTTTGCAGCCTTTCTTTTTCCGGCAGCCTGGGAGGGCCCAGTTATACGACTACGGCCTCCGGAATGCTGACGGCGCCGTAAAGTTTAGCCATGAGTCTTTTCAAATTCCTGCTTTTTCAATATAAACTGTTGCATATCAATTGCGAATTTATTCCTTTCAACAATAGGAATGTTAAAATAAAACCGCTGCCATTTATTTGCAGCATTGAGAGTCTTTTTAAGTTCTTGTGTTTCTTCTGGACTAAGTCTTGCAAAATAATCACTGAGGGATTTTAAAGGGTATTCTTCTTTGATCAGTGCAATTTTTTTCGACAAGGTATCCGACAAGCCTAAAATCATAATCAATTCACTCGACTGGGCACTGTCCAACAGATTCTTGGTGCAATAATCATAACAAGGAATAGTTGGATCGTACGGGTAATTCTTACAGTTACATTGCAAAATGCTTTGCGATAACCCCTGATGCGGAATAACCGACGCCAACAAAAGGATCCATGGAATAATGTTAAAGTATCTCATATTGATAAAATAATTATGTTTTTTTAAGTTCCCAGTCGCCAAAAATCCACCACAACAAATAAGCGATTAACCAGATAACAAATGTTAAGATCCCAGCACTGAAAAGATTCATCTGACCAGTAAATTCGGCATTAATATCTCTCCCTATATCATTCAACACATCCTCTCTGTGTGCATAAACAGCTGCTATCAATCTTCTGTTTATACTGTCACCGAAGTACATGGAGTAGACAAAGAAAAACCACCCCGGGACAAATAATAAATAAATCAGTCTTACCCTTTTATTAGCTGGTCTTATGTAGGAGGTGCTAACCAATATTAAAATGGACCCTCCCAAAACGGCAAGCGCCCAGCCGGAAAGAACCCCTGATTCGCGGGAAATTGTTTTTATTGCTTCAATAGTATTACTATCAGGCATTGAAGGATATTTTACAGGCGACCTTACATTATAAGGATATTAAATTAAGTCATCAGCGCTAGCAGGTCAACCGTGAAAACACCCGATTTTCATTCGTGCTCTTACTGGACTACCTATGTAATACAAACTGGACTATAAAGATAGTCCATGTTTGCCGTAATTTTGTGGGCATAATCCACAAACATGACCACCAATGCTCAACAATCCCCTGCTGCGGCCTTTCGCCCAGCTGCCGCCATTAATGTATTTAGCCAACTGAATGTTGAAAAAGATCTGAGCGGCCATTTTGTCTACCTGGAGCCCGTAAACGAAAGTTACCGGGAGGTCCTGCGGGGATTGGCCAGGGACGAGCGCATTTGGGAGTTCACCAAGACCCTGATGATCAATTATCGTTATGATGCCCAGTTCGATGAATATTTCGATGTGGCCCTTGGCCTGCCGGAATCCGGGGGGCAGGCTTTTGTGATACGGACGGTGGATGGAAAGGACGGTCGTATCATCGGGATGACGCGGCTGTTTAACGTCGAGCCAAAGGAGAAGCGGCTGGAGATCGGTCATACCTGGTATGTGCCGGATGTCTGGGGGAAGGTGTACAATAAAGAATGTAAGCTGTTGCTATTACAATATGTATTCGAGACGCTGGGGTTCAACCGGGTGGAGTTCCGCGTAGCCCACCAGAATATCCGTTCCCAGAAGGCAGTAGAAAAGATCGGGGGAGTGAAGGAGGGGGTGCTGAGAAAGTTTGCTATCCGAAATGACGGCAGCCGGCGGGATACGGTGGTCTTTAGCATCATCGATGATGAATGGCCGGAAAAGAAGAAACATCTGCAGCGGATGATCGCAGGGGCGATATAGGGATCGTCGCCGGGCGGGGTTGACCTGGCGCATGCACGGCTACAGTTTCTTCTTCATCTCCCAGTCCGTCTGTACATCCCGGCCCAGTAAAAAAACATGCTCTCCGAATTTATCAAAGCCCCATTTTGTATAAAAGTCAATGGCCCGCTGGTTGTGTTCCCAGACACCCAGCCAGATCCATTCCTTTCCTTTTTCCCGGGCCATTTCCAGGCAACGGGTCATCAGGGCCTTCCCAACTCCTTTCCCAATGGCGGATTGTTCGGCATAGATCCGAAAGATCTCTATAGCCGGTCCATCTTCGAGGGCTGTTGAGGAATGTCCTTCCCGGAGCTGGGCATAACCAGCGGGCTGCCCGTCCAGATATGCCAGTAAAAAGATATTGCCAGGATCTTCTACTTCGGCGATCATTGATTCGACCGTCATCTGCTGGCTGAGATAGAGGTCCATGTTTTCGGGCGTGTTGTGAACGGCGAAGGTGTCATAAAAAGTCTTTCTACTGAGCCCGGCGATGAGGGCTGCGTCTTTTTTATCGGCGATGCGGATGGTAAGTTCCATGTCTGCAAGTTAGCCAAAAATG
>DATJJD010000079.1:0-11677 GCA_035492545.1 Puia sp. | reverse complement strand
GTGCCTGAATAACACCTTGAGATCCATTATCGTATGTGTCGCTACCAGTTATATCTAAAATTGTTAGTGGAACTCCATCTATAATATATAATGGATCTGATGGAAAATTCCCTATTGCATTTCTTCCTCGTATTTCGACTTTTATTGTACTGCTTGCATACCCACTCGTATTCGTCACCACCACCCCCGCTACCTGCCCCTGCACCGCCTGCAGCACATTCATCACCGGCTGCTTCGCAATATCTTCAGAACGTACCACCCCAATATTCCCCGTCGCCAACCGCTGACTCGTCGTCCCATACGCCTGCACCACCACCTTATCCAGCTCATTTTTCGTGGTTTCAAGAACCACCATCAAATTAACCCTATCTTTCAACGGCACATTCTGCATCTTATATCCAATAAAACTCACCATCACCACATCCGCGGAATTGACATTTCGCAAATAGAAGTTCCCATTTGCGTCCGTAATCGTCCCATGTCCGGTGCGCTTGACAGTGATATTCGCATTCACCAACGGCTCCCCCTTATCATTAGTCACACGTCCCTTTATTTGAAGAATTGAATCACCAGACGGCGATTCAACCGTAATCACCACCTCCTTCTTCTTTATAAAAATAGTCTTCCCTTCCAGGACATATTCCAATGGCTGATCCTTCAGACAGATCCGAAGGAACATCTCCAGCGACACATTCTTAAGGTCAAGGGTCACAGGAGCCGACGACTGCAGCATCGCCTCGCCATTCTCGAAAAAGACGCCATAACCTGTCTGCTTCTTGACGGAGGCAAAGACGGTTTTAAGCGGAACGTCCTTTCCCGTGAAGCTGACAGTCTGGGAATAGGTGGCAGCGCTCACCTGAAGACCCAGGACCAGGAGTAAAAATGCAGATAGTTGCATAATCAGTAATACTTGTTTCGGTGTCGCAACTCCCGCCTGGACGGCTCCACGGCCGACCGCACGGATTGCGCTCATTATCAGTTGTTTTGGTCGGGTAGACATACCTGTCCCTGCAGGATTGCCCCCCTGAAAAGTAAAATACATACCTTTGTAATGTTTAGGTGTAACAAAAAGAATCTTAACCGATCTGATTGGGAATACCTGAATTTGCCGGGAGTGTTGGTAGCACTTCCGGTTTCTTCTTTTATAGACATCCCCGGTATAGGAGAAGGTTTATTCGTTTAGCCGGATCGAATGAGGTGTTGTTGGTTGCAGTTGCTCATGGTCGTTTGGGTTTACAAGTTTAGAAAAAAGGCCAGCAAAAAGTTTGACAACATAGGAGAGACCAAAGATGGAATCCATCTTTGGCTTCTCTCCGGGGCTTTCAGAGGTTTTCTTTAATGGCTAAGGTTCTTATTTTGAAACGATCAACTTTTTCCCATCAATCTGGAAATGCAGATCCTTTTTTTCAAGGTGCCGGAGAATGGAAGAGAGACTTAAGTCCCGACCGATCTCTCCGTCGAAGGTATAGTCCGGTACCGGGATGGTGAACTCCACCTCCACATCATACCACCTGCTCAATTGGCGTAATACGCCTCCTATGTCTTCATGGGTAAAATGGAAATAGCCCCGCTGCCAGGCAATGGCTTCGTCAGTGTCTACCCCTTTCAGGATCTTCCAGCTGCCATTGCGGCTAATACCTGCCTGCTCTGCGGGCGACAGAAAGGATTCCTTTCCACCCGCGGCAAGGGATACCTTTCCTGTTAATAAGGTTGTTTTGATTATTGGCTCGTCGTTATAGGCCATGATGTTGAAGGTGGTGCCCAGGACATTGACCGCGAGCTCATTCACCCGTACAATAAAAGGCTTGGCGGCATCTTTGGTTATCTCAAAATAGGCCTCTCCATTTAAGGTGACTTCGCGGCTTTTTCCGGAAAAAGCGGTGGGGTATCGCAGGCTGCTGGCATTGTTGAGCCAGACTTTCGACCCATCCGGCAGCATCACCTGGAACTGACCGGCGCGGGGAGTGGATAAGGTATTATAAACGATAGCAGTGGATGTGCTACCAGCACCGGTAGTTTTAGAGTTGGTATAGGCCAGCAGATCCTTATCCTTTGTAACCTGGGAAGCTCCTTGTACGGTAAGGCTTCCATTGGCGGCGTTCTCCAGGACAATCGTCGACCCGTTTGCCAGGGTCAACGTAGCTTTATTACCTCCGGGTGCTATATCGTTTTTTGAGACCGGTGTGGAGGAGGATGCAAGGGTAGGGTGGGAGGGACGTGACAGCAAGAGATAGACCGTGCCGATTACAACGAGCAAACAGGCGGCCGCGGCATAGAACCATATTTTCCGCAATGAACGGGTATGGGTGCCGGCCAGAGGCTGTAGTTTTATCCCGGTAGGAGGAAGGATCCCGGCCGGAGAAAGGGATTCATCAGAAGCGGCAGTCAACCTTTGATCAATTTTTTTCCGGATACCCACCCCTAATTCGTGGAATTCTCTCATTGCTTCCTGCAGCAAGTCAGGATCCGTCAGCTGGCTGAATAAAGCAGAATTTTCGTCAGATTGGTGTACCCAGTCCTGTAACTCCTGGTATTCATCCATCGTGATCTCTTCTCTTAAATGCTTAATAATCAGATCTCTTATCCTGCTTATAGCTACAGCCATGGGTAGTATTGTTGGCCTGCTGCCAATAAAGGCGACAGATTTGTTAATGGTAAACCTCTACAATACTAAAGACACCCGAATTTCAGTTTGTACTCAAAAAAATAACAAAAAAGTAACTCTTTGTTAATAGAAGGTTGATAAAGCAGGTTATTCCAATAAACGGAGGAGATAAAAATAGAGGGTGATAAAGGTGCCTACCAGCATGTTCCTATTGAGCAGGGCGATACGTAAAAGTTTGATAGCTCGTTGTTTGTGATTGCGTACGGACTGATTGTTGATTTGCAAAGCTTCGGCAATCTCGCCATTTGACAAACCTTCCAGGTAAGCCATCTTAAAAACCTTCCCACAGCTCTTTGGCAGTTTTGCAATCTCCTTGTCAATGGATTTTAGCACTTCGGTCTTCAGGTCTTCCTGCAGGGTGCCTTCCGCCGGTTGTTGTAACAGGATATGCAGCAACTCCTTTTGCTTCTCGTTTTGTCTTTGTAAATGTCTTAGGAAGTTGAGACAGGCATTCCTGCCAGTGATATAAAGAAAGGCTTCTATGTTTTGTATGCTGTCGAATTTAGCATGCATCTTCCATAACTTGACAAAGATGTCCGCCGTAATGTCTTCGGCGTCTTCCCGCTCGGGGACGAACTTTCTGACAAAATTGTACAGGGTGAAGTAATAGTTATTGTAGATAGCCGTAAACGCCTCGGTATCACCATGGTTAAATTGAGAAAGAAGATCGGTGTCAGGCTGCTCCATCAAAAAACGCTTTAAGGTCACTATATGGCATCATAGCAATCAGGCTCCGGGTCCAAAGAAATGACTAATACCGGGTCATGGGATATTAGAAATTTTTCTTTGTTTGAATAATTTGGTTAGTCTCAGGCTGACAGTACCGGATTCAGCTGGCAGGTTGAAATAAGCGTGCTGATAGGAGAGGGTTTAACGAATTGTAGCTGCTAATATAAGAAGCTGGCAGCAAAAAAAATATTATATTTTTTGGCTGGCTTAACCGGCCGGAGACCGGTTGTGAACGAGTCCTCACACCCTGGTTTAAACAGACAGCCCCTAAGGCTTTGATGGCCGCCTTTTGGGGGATATACAGGGGTTATGGAGCAGGAAATGAATGATCTCACAGAGATACTTTATCACCGTTGCCAATCTGACATTAAAATGAGTCTCCGGGGTTTGTTTTATGATAATAAATATAATACCTCTGACACTACAAAGTCCATATATCGCTGCCCCTTCATCCCTTACCGTTATACTTTTGATATTCACTGAATTCCTGTCGAATATAAAACAACCATTTATCTGTAAATGCGGCATTTTATCATCCACTAAATTTATCGTCATCATCCTCGCACCGATAGTATGGATGGTTACATGCCTGCCATTCATAACGATCACATTTTCCCTGTTTTTTACAACCGTTGGGGCCTCTATATACAGCGTACCGATCTCCTGAGTATATTTCGATGCTTGCTCCCCAAAACATGCTTTAAGACATTCTTCAACCGGAACATTTTTCATATCCAGGGTAACGAGGGTAGAAGCTTCCAGTATGGTTGCTTTATCATTCTCGAAAAAGATATCATAACCTGTTTGTTTTTTGATCGCGGAAAAGACGGTTTGTAAAGCAACATTTTTACCGGTTAAACTGATGGACTGGCCTCGTGGGATGGCGCTCACCTGGAGACAACTCGTCAACAATAACAGCGCAGTTAGTTTCATGGCCCGTAGTACGGTTTTGGATAGGGTGGACATGCTGGTTTCTACAGGATAATTACCCCGAAATAAGAAATTCATAACTTTACAAGAGTTTAGGTGTAAACAAGTGGATGGTAACCGATCTGATTGAGAATACCTGAATTCGCCGGAAGTGCTCGCAACACTTCCGGTTTCTTTTTATAAGTATTCTGGAAAAGGTTTGTTGATCTTAATGCCGTCTGGCAGTATGGAGAAACTTCCTTTGCCGGCATTATCTAATAAGATAGGGTATCCATTGGCAAGAGTAGGTGGCCGCTTTGTAGCGACGCTGGTATAAGTATAAACGACGGTGCCTTGTTTTTGTACTCAGATTGTTTGCAGAAATTTTTAAAGATCCATATTTGTGTTGAGGATTGCCATTCGCAATAGCTTAATGGCCCGGTGTTTATTATTTCGGACAGATTGATTAGTAATATGGAGGTGTGCTGCAATCTCGTCATTTGACTTTCCTTCGATATAAGCCATTTTAAAGACAGTTCTGACGCTGGGGGGTAATTTCTCTATTTCCCGAAAAATGGATTTTAATACCTCTGTTTCCACATCGTCCTGAAAATGCTCTTCTGCAGGCCGTTGCGAAAGGAAATAAAAAAGCTCTTTTTGTTTCTCGGACTGTCTTTTCTGATGACGAAGAGAATCGAAACAAGCGTTCCGGGTGGTGATGTACAAGAAAGCCTTGATGTTATGCCTGGATTCAAAATTGCTGCGTAATTTCCAGAGCTTGATGAAGGTATTAGCCACGATATCTTCTGCTTCTTCCCGTTCATGTATGAATTGCCTGACGAAGCGATATATTGAGACATAATGGGTATCATAGATAACCGAAAATGCCTGGATATCGCCTTGATTAAACTGAAGGATAAGGTCGTTGTCAGGTTGCTCCATCGGAAACTAGATGCTTTTGCACGCATCACCGTTAGAGCTAATATAAGCACCAGTTTACAAAATTTTATTATTTTTTTCGCAGTCTTGGTTGGAAAAATCGATAGGGGAATATTCTTCCGGTTATAGCGGGTCTCCTTTTTCTCGCGGAATCCGTTGATTAATAGGTATTCAGGCACTTCCGCCCGGCAACTCCGGATACAACCGCTTGCGGCTCATCTTGTATTTTTCATGAATGATCTCGCTCATAGGCTTCTGATACACCTTACTTTCCACCCAGGAGACAAGGTCCAGATAGGCAAAAGCACGGGTCTCAAACCGGTTCTTTTCGAAATGCCTGATCTTTTCCAGGAATTTTTCAAACTCGGCTTTCAGGGTATGCCGGGAAGTCTGGAAAGAAGTACGGAGGAATTTGAACATCTCCTCTTCCACCCGGGTGAGGGTCTCTTTTTTGGCCATGAAGCGATAGACTGATTTGGTCAGGGACTCCATCAACTCAAAATTCTTCAATTCATAGTGGGCCATCAGGTGCAGGACACGGGCATAACATTGGAGGTCGTTGCGCATATCCACCTGGTCATTGATGATCCGCTGCAGGTAGTCTATACAGGTACCATAGTCGCCGCTGCCAAAGTAAAGGCTGGCGATCTTATAATTCAACACCAGGATACGGTGCCGGTCGATGAACAGGTCGTATTCCGTTAGCTTTTGCTCTATTTCCGGCACCATCAGCAGTCCCTCTTTAAACGTCCCCCGCATGAATACCTGGTTGATCTTGGCAGTGGTGATGTAGACGAAGGATTGGATGCGGAAGTTGTCATTTTCCCGGACCCGGTCCGTCTGGGCAAAAGTTTCGAACTGCTGCAGGGTGATCTCGAATTTCTGATGGTTACGCAGATCGAAATGCGCGTTGAGCAAATTGTGCAAGGCTTTGATATAATGGCTTGTCTCCACCCGTATCATCAGGGGCTGCTCTTCGAAAAGATCCAGCCATTTCTGCGAATAGCGGTAGTACATCAGGAAGTCCTGCCGGATAAATGCATACCAGTTATAGATCTGGTAGAGATAAAGGCGCTCATAAAAACCGGTTTGCTCCCAGGCATTGGGAGGCAACTGTTCCTGCAGGAATTGCTTGATGCGCTCTTCATCCTTCTCATTACGGGCATGACCATTCTTTATATACCAGCTATATACCAGCAGGGCCAGATTGGAAAGCCGGGCGACCATATCGATCCGGCTGGTCACTTCCAGGGATTCGGCAGCCAGCTGCTCCGCCCTCATCTGCATGCTATGGGTGATATGCAGCGTCTCGATCCTTTTCTCCAGGGCGAGGACCTGGGCGAGAAAATTGAACTTCTGATTGGCTTTAGCCGTTTCCTTGGCCCTTTCCAGGAGCCTTAGACTTTGCTGAAATAACCCTTTCTTATAAAGGATATGGGCATAGTCGAACGTTTCATTCAATTGAAGATCAATGCTGTCCGCGCTTTTCAGCAGTCGAAGGCTGGCCAGGATCTGTTTGTAGAGATGGGTCTTGAGATTGGATAGCTGCGGCTTTTCAATTCCGGAGAGCTTCTTCAGTAAAACTTTCTCATCATAATCACTGAGCTTGTCCAGGGCGTCAAACAATTGGACGATCTTGAGATCTTCTTTGGTGGAACTTCTTTTTATATAAAGCTTGAAGTGCCTTTTTTCGGCTTTTTCGAGAGAATGTATTAGTTGGAATAAGGTATCTGAAAACCTGTTGGCCATAATGAAGTAATTATCCTTAAACTCAATCCAGTAAAGGATTGTAATACTAAAAATATCATTTTGACATAATTAATCCTTCCATAAGTTGATTAGAAGAGTAAGCCTGCGTATCCTACATTTGCTATAGAGAATGAGTTAAAAATATGGCAGCAATCGTCTAGCAGGCATTCGTTAGAGGCTCATTCGAACTAAAGCTGAGATAATCAGCAAAAAAGATATTATTACCTTTTTTCATATGGCAAGCAATCGTTAGCGCCCTCTGTTTCTACATGGGGCTTTTTTTTTGCAAATTATGGACGAATTTACATATAAATAACATTTTCCCTGTTTTTATTTTTAGTATTGATCCTCAGGCCTATCGACCCTCAAATTTCCCCCTTTTTCCTCCCTGTTCGCCGGCCGTTTATTTAGCCGGCCCATCCACATCCCGGATCAAACGCCCAAGCCCCCAATCCCTGCCATTTCTTGCTAAAATTGCTAAAATAATAACTGTCTTATGGACATAAAAAGGCGGTTCGTGTAGGTAATAGACGGGTTTATGTATTTTCTCCAAAGGCTCAAAAGGAATCTTCTAATTTACCGTCTGTTAGGGTTTCCCAATACCCCCTGACCGGGCCTGCCTCCGATGCTATTTTCAAGAAGTATTCGTTGTTTTTAGTTATATAAAGTGTAGTGTTTTCTCATGTGACCGCGTAGGTCCCACCAGGGGTTTGTTTCTACAAAGCCCTTGCTGTTTTTCCGATCACAAACAAACGCACATCTCTAAACCTCCTTATGTTATGTCACCGGATTACCAGGAATACTATCAACAATTATTGAGGGCAACGGCGCTATACCAGGAGTCGGAAAAGCCTGAACTGGAAAAGATAGAAGCTTGCTTCAAATGCAGCCTGGATTATTGGAGTAAGGTGAAACAAGGAGTCAAAGAGTTTGGCTTCCGGACCCCCGGAGAGGAGATTCATTTCTTCAAAAAAATAAAGCCCCTTTTTACAGCCCATATCGAGTATTTTACCCAGCTTTATCATGCCCTGCTCTTCATGCCGGTGAACGATGATCTGGAACTGAGACGTTTCTGGAAATGGGAGATGCGGAAAATCGAACGGTTTCAGGAAAATAACGCAGCGTTCTGCCGCTATATGCAGGAAGGCGCCACGGATAAGGATACCGAGTATTTTTTGCGTTCGGCTGAGAATACCGCCCCCTTCCACCACGGACGGGTCCATGACCTCGACCCGGAGACCGCCACCTCGCATGATTACCTGGTGACCATGATCGCCGCCTACGAATTGTACGAAAGGTTTATCCAGGAGAAAATCAAGGGTCTAGGAGGATATTTTTTTTTTACTAAGTAATATTATTTATTTTGCTATTCAAATTGGCATCATTGAGGCCTGACTATCCATCTAAAGTCTTCTCCGACAAACGCATCAATTACGTGCTCCTCATGGAGTCACTGGCGGCTGATTCGCGTAACTAAGTTCCCCCCTCTTCTTATCGCAGAAAACAAACCTGTCACGGTTTGATCTATTTTTTTATTGCAAAAAAACAATAGCAAGTGCAGTCATTTTTCTTTATTCGCCAGGATGGCAGGAATGTAAAAGTGGATTTTCACCATATCCTTTATATTGAAGCCCGGAAAAATTATACCCGGCTCGTGCTGACGGACAGGTCCGCCATGGTGCTGATTACCCTCAAACAATGGGAAAAGATTTTACCCCCTGCCTTATTCTGCAGGGTTCATAGAGGATATATCGTCTCCATCGAACGGATCCTCTCTTTTGACAATAAATTCGTTTACCTGCCGGGTATGAATATTTCTATAGGAGAACAATACAGGAATGCCTTGCCCGCTAACGTGATCATCGTAGCCAGCGAGGTCTCCCGAAAGGATGTCCTGGCCGACCTGGAGATCTGTTAGAATGGATCGATTCCTGCTTGATAAAACCTAGTTCAGGATCTTTTTCAGATTCTCCCAGGTCCACCTGTACAGAGTGCCGGCGCCCGGCACCCGCTTATATTTATGATCCTTATAGCCGATCAGCTGGATGACTTTTTTCCCAAGGTCCCGGGCGATGGCTACTTCTTTCAGTACTCCCGGCGCCCGATAAGTGCTGGCGCCCAGTAATACAATTACCCGGTCCGCCGTCTTTATCTTATCCTTTGCCTTTTCTTCCCAGCCATCTTCTTCCGAGGCCTCGACCAGGGACCGGTCGATCACTTCAAATGGACTTTCGGGATTCCGGGACTGCCCGATCAGCAGGTCCTTTAACATCCTATCTTTATCGTACTCAAAGCAGATGTAGACTTTTTTAGTTGCCATTTTTTATCCGCACATAATTTATTTAGCGATCTCTATAATTAAATGGATGAGCTGTTCGGGCTGGAGAAATGGATTGCCCAACTGCAGATATCGTTCGAATTTTTCCCTGGTCTCGAAATAGTCGTCGAATCTTTCGACGACCTTCTTCCATAATTTTTCCGAAGCATATCCCGAGGCGCCCACGGGAATCAATATCGCCTTATTGGATCGGGCGATCTCAAATTCTTTCCACATGCCGTCTGCTTCCCTTACCTCGATGTCTTCCAGCTTATTCCCAAAGACAAAGATGACAACCCCCGCCCGGGAGATCATATCTTTCCGGTAGCTGGTCGTTATCCTTTCCGGATGCCCGGCAGAAGGGAAGGGAAAAACCTGCAAATGGTCCGTTATCTTCTCATTCTGACCAAGATATATCTCTTCCAGGGCCCCATCTAAGATATGGCTCCCCACCCCCAGCCCAAACCCCGAAACAATCCTGAAGCCATTCTTTACCAAAGCCCTTGAAAGGTCGCGAATAAACGTTTTTCCGGTCTCCCCAAAAATCCCATATTCATAGGCGCTCCCGGAAATAAATACGGTCTTTCTTTTTTCAGAAAGCATATGTTCTAGAGGTTTGACGTTCAAAAATAGCAGATAAACGCATATGCCCGGTCAATGGATAAAAAAATGGTAACTTGGCAGGTGTTTTCATCCGGAAATAATGATTTTTTATTGGTCGGATGGAGCTTACGGTTCAAGTATTTTTTATGGATAGAAAAGCTCTGCCTGAAGTATGGCTGCGAGGGCCAGTTCCCGGCATACCGGCGTTGCTTCAACCGGTGGCCCATGCTCTTATGCAGGCGCGGGAAGAAGTGAGGACGCTGATGGAGGAATTCCCGGAAGAATATCTCTGGCAGCGTCCTGCCGGGGTGGCCTCTCCCGGCTTCCACCTGCAACACCTGGCTGGAGTGCTGGACAGGCTGTTCACCTATGCAGCGGGAAACCCCCTGAGCAGGGAACAATTAGCGCAATTGGCGGCTGAAGGGACGCCGGGACCCGAAAGAACCTCAGACGTTGGCAGAACCTCAGACGCTGGCAGAACCTCAGACGCTGGCAGGACCCCCGGCACTAATGGCCCCTCCATCCGCGACCTGACCGACCGGTTCGACCGACAAGTAGACAAGGCCCTGGATCAGCTGAAACAGACGCCGGAAGACACTCTGACCACCGCCCGGGGAGTAGGGCGCGCTCAGCTCCCCTCCACCGTACTGGGATTACTGGTCCACGCGGCCGAGCATACCCAGCGTCATACAGGGCAATTGCTGGTCACGGTAAGGGTGCTATTCCCGAAAATTAGCCTTCAGGCAACCCCTTGAAAGAAGAGGACGTTTACACTATAACACATTCATTCTTATTAAGGAAAGCAGGGAGATTTTGGAAAAATTGCTTCATATTATCACAGGATGCGCACAGCAGGACAGGCAGTGCCAGCAAATGTTGTACGACCAGTATTACGGCCTTTGCCTGAAGATAGCTTTCCGGTATGTCAATACCTATGAGCAGGCCGTAGAAGTGACGCATGACGGCTTTTTAAAGATGTTCCGGAATTTCAGCCGGTTCGAGGTCCGGGACAAGGACAAGCTGGAAATGCTCCTCATAGGCTGGATCCGCAGGGTGGTTATCAATGCCGCTATAGACTACATGCGGCGGGAAATGAATAACCAGCAGACCTATGCAATACCCGAACACATCTGGGAACATAAAGACGACGGACAATCATCGGATAACTCATTGCTATATAAAGAATTAATGTGTTTGGTGAAAGAATTACCCCCCGCCTATCGAATGGTATTCAACCTGCATGTGATCGAAGGATATTCCCATCCCGAGATCGCCAAGATGCTGGGTATCACGACAGGCACTTCTAAATCAAACCTATCCAAGGCCCGCGCTCATTTGCAAAAGGCCCTGGCCGCAGAAAACACAGAATCAATTTTATGTCAAACGTAAAAGGCAATGATATAGACGATCTCTTTAAACGGGCATCGGACAAATACCCGCTCAGGACGGATAGTGCTGACTGGGATAAGCTGTCGGCTGCCCTGGATAAAGACCCCTCCCTCATCGTCCCTCCTCCCAATGCGGAAGAGAACCGGCGCAGACGGAAGCGGTTTTTCTGGTTGTTCCTCCTATTGCCCCTGGGAGGCCTGGTGTACTATGTCGGACAGATTACCGGACATAACCTCTATGGCACAACCCCTTCCGCTAAAGTAAGTTCGTCTCCCCAAACCCCGGCCCAGCCAGGGACTAATTCCAGGGTCCCGGACGGGGAAAGAAGGCCAACCGCCGCCCCTGTTCAACAGGTGCCGGCTACACCAGGCGCTACC
>DATJJD010000078.1:0-11923 GCA_035492545.1 Puia sp. | reverse complement strand
AGCGTCGACCATCCCACCTGCCCTCCTATCGAATTCGTGGCGAGGTTGCCGATCCTCACCTGGTTATTATCGGTACAGGTCACCTGCTGGCCAATAGCTACACAATTTGTCAATCCACTGTTGGCAATATCGCAGTTGGCCCCCAATATAGTATTATAAAAGCCGGGATTATATCCGATGCCCGCAGCATATCCGATCGCCGTATTATAGTTTGTAACGCTCAGCTGATATAACGCCCCATAGCCGGCAGCCGTGTTGTACGAGCACGAGCCGCAAAAATATAAAGCCTGGTTGCCATAGGCAGTATTTCCATCCGAGGTCGCCACCAGCTGATTCAGCGTAGAAGCGCCGAACGCCGTATTGTCAGAACCGTCCTGTCCTGTGCCATGCATGGCATAATAACCAGTCGCTGTATTGGACTTGCCGTTATTAAAATAGAGCGCATAAGCGCCGGTCGCAGTGCACAGCGTGCCCGTACCGGCATTCTGATAAAGGGCATAACTTCCAGTGCAGGTATTTCCCCCTTCCGGATCCGAGTAGTCCAGTTCACCGGCTGATCTTCCCGTGGCCGTAAGGGAGCTGCCGGTAGTAGCACCGGTCAGGGTATGGGCGCCCAGAGCGGTATTACCTCCTGATGACCCGATTCCGCTGCCCGCCTGCGATCCGATGGCTGTATTGGCTCCTCCCGAGGTATTCGCCGATAAAGCACTATAACCCCCGGCCGTATTCCCCCTCCCTGCATCGTCATCTGCCAGCGCAGCAGCGCCAGCAGCGGTGTTCTCATAGTTTTGGTAGTCCTTTGCAGGATACAGGCCCATAGCACTGGTGCCAAGCGCGGTATTGTTGGAGCCCTGCATGTTGTTGCCGAGAGCGCCGTTACCTTTTGCCGTATTTCCTCCCTGAGTGTTGTAAGCAAGGGCCATTGGTCCGGTCGCCGTATTCAGGCTGCCGGGCGAGCTGTACAGCGAATAAAAACCTATGGCCGTATTCGCTTCCCCATAGACATTCTGCGCCAGCGCATAAAAGCCGGCGGCCACATTGCCGGCGCCGTATCTGTAGCCACTCAACGCACTATCCCCGACTGCTACAAGGACGCTGCCCGCCGAATCGCGGGCCAGCGAATTTTTTCCTATGGCGACACTGCCATAGCCTGCAGACGCAATGTTCCCCGCCCCATATCCCAGATAAGTTCTTGATTTTGCAGAATCCAGATAGCCGGCAGTAACATTATTGATACGGAAAAGCAAAGGCTTACTGTCTGTCGTCCCTACGAAGTCGGTAGCCGGGTCGGTGCCGCCATTCCCCGCGAGCTTCCAGCCAGCGGACCCCGAAGGAGTGGCAAGGGCCTGCCAGGAAGGTGCGGCAGGCGTCCCGGCATTATAGTAGAATCCTGCGCCATGATCTATCTGAAATACCAGTAGACCCGTAGCCGGCGATACGATCCCTGATAACTGGGACTGTGTCATCGAAGGGATCAGCAATCCCCGGGTCGTACTTTGAATATCCAGCTGCGCGGAAGAGTCCGGAGCAAGGGTGCCCATGCCCGCATTCTGTGCGGGGGCTACGGCAGACCAGCAACAAATACAGCAAACGAGTACTATTTTTATCATACTTTTTTGATTAAAGGAATATACTACTGGCCGAGCCTGGCCTCCAGTGCCAGTATCTTTTGCTTCAGGTCACCATTCTCTTTTTTCAGCGTCTCGATGCTCTGCTGCTGCTCCTGTATAGCTTTTACCAGCGGCACGACAAAACTTCCATAACGAAGGCTGTAATAGTCTTTGTCGTTCTTCGGCTTGTCGATACCGCAGAAATCGTAGCCTGCCTGGGCCGCAGCCGTCTCCACTTCCTGGGCCACGAACCCCGAGAAGATCCGGGCTTTCTTTTCAGCCAGTCCCGACGCCATTGCAGCATTGGACGCCGCACCCGGGCTAAAGGACTCGTTGCCGGCAAGACGGTCCATGTCGAGATTATAGGTCACAGGCCTCAGCTTCATGATAAAATCCAATCCTTTTACATTGGCATTTATGTTTTTTTTGACCCTGCCATCACTCAGCGTCGACCACCCCACCTGCCCTCCTATCGAATTGGTGGAAGCATTTCCGATCCTCGCCTGGCTGCTGGCCGTACACTGCACATTATAGCCGATGGCAATACAATTGTATAGGCCGTAAGCCGTAATATCCGACATTGCACCCAGCATCGTATTATTATATCCCATGTCATAATTTGCACCTGCCCCGTACCCGACACACGTGTTGTACTGCGAACCAGTCGTTCGGGCCAGGGCTCGCATGCCGATGGCAGTATTGTAGGCGCCATACGTGTTATTGATCATCGCCGACGAGCCCGCGGCGGTATTTTCATGACCAGTCGTGCAGGCTGCCAGAGCCTCAGCGCCATCTGCTACGTTGTTGGTCCCGCTGGTGTTGCTGTAAAGGGCCTCATGACCGGTAGCGGTGTTGGAAAAAGCATTATTGTTATACAAAGCCCTGCTGCCCGTGGCCGTGTTATACCCGCCGCTGGAATTACCGTACAGCGCATCGGCGCCGGTGCCCGTATTGTAAAGCCCCGTGGCGTTCCCCACCAAAGCGCTGGCTCCGGTAGCCGTATTATAGCTGCCGGTACTATTGGCGAAAAGTGCCTGGCTGCCGGTTGCCGTATTCGACAGTCCCGTCGTATTGCCATTCAAAGCATTGCTGCCGACCGCCGTATTGTACGAGGAAGTGTTATTGATCAGCGCGTCATTTCCGATGGCCGTGTTCTCCACGCCCGTCGAATTCGCGGCCAGTGCGCTAAAGCCCAGACCCGTATTCCGGTTTCCCGTCGTGTTGCCGAGCAACGCATAGACCCCCATAGCGGTGTTATTGATCCCGGTGGTATTGGCGCCCAGCGTACCATATCCATCGGCCGTATTCGCATACCCTGTCGTATTGGCGTACAGCGACTGATAACCCGTCGCCGAATTATAGCTTCCGGTGGTATTCGAATACAGCGCAGCATGACCGATCGCAATATTTCCCCGGCCCTCGGTATTACTGAATAAGGTATATGCGCCGATAGCGCTGTTCTGAGCACCCGTCGTATTGGAAAACAGGGCGCTGTCGCCTATAGCGATATTATACTGCCCGCCCGTATTCGAAAACAGCGTCTTGAAGCCGACGCCTAAATTGCCAAGGTTAGACGACGAAGGGTTGCCCGCTCCATATCCGAAAAAGGTTTTGGCATTCACCGAATCTATGACACCCGCATTTACATTATTGACCCTGAAGTGAAGGGGCTTGCTATCCGTCGTCCCGATAAAATCCGTTGCCGTATCAGTCCCGCTATTGCCCTTCAGCGTCCACCCATCGGATGCAGCGACCGTTTTCCAGGAGGGGGAAGCCGCTGTCCCCGCATTGTAATAAAAACCGGCGCCGTTATCCGTCTGGTAGATCAACAAACCCGTCGCCGGACCGGCAATGACATTTCGCTGCGCCTGCGTCATCCTCGGGATCAGCAATCCCCTGCTCGTGCTCGAAATATCAAGTTGGGCGGAAGGGTTCGGAGTAGACGTGCCAATGCCGATACTTTGGCCATGCGAATAGGACCAGGCTATACATGCGGTACAGACAACCAGCAGGTGTTTCTTCATAAAGAGCTGTTTTAATGAATGATAGCAAACGTTCAATTGTGGTCGCAGAAGCCGTCTGTCAAGGGAAAATGGATGGAGGTTGAGCAAGAAAGAAAATAAATGACTCAGATAAAAACCCATTCTAGTGAACGGCTGCTTCAGACCAGCCAACGGCGTCCCTGTTTTTAAATACGGCAAAGGACCACCGGCCCTGTTCTTTTTTGTATTTTTAAGTATCCGGGCTAATCCCCCGCTGCTGTTATATGCGCGGTTATACCTTTCTATCGATGTTGCTATCCGCCCTCGTCTGGGGCCGGCTGCCCGCGCAGTCCTTAAATGAAAATAATTTCACCTGCTATACCCGGGTGCAGGGCCTTTCCAATAATTCCATTTCCGGTATCGTGCAGGACTCGACGGGCTATCTTTGGATCGCCACCTACAAAGGCCTCAACAGATTTGACGGCCGGAATTTTACCAACTATTTCAGCGGATCGGCCGACCTGTCCCTGCCCGATAATATGGTCAAACAACTGAAAATACAGGGCCGGGAGATCATCGGCACCACCTACTCCGGCGCATTTGTCTATGATTCGTATACCCGGACCTGCAAGCATTTTTTTGTACCCTCCGATTCGCTGATCTTCGCCTGGACCAACAATGGGATGGAGACCGTACGGGACAATAAAGGTCATTATATATTCTCGAGCAAGACGGGGCTATACGTTTTCGATAGCACAGGTAACATCGTCACCCGCTTCGATCATTACCTTCCTTCCGATGCCCGCAGCAAAGAGCTGGACTTTGGAACCGGGCTATCCGTGCTAAGCAACGGCCTGATCCTGCAGAACAACAAACTCTTTTTCTCGACCTATGATCCCGTCCGCAACCGGATAGACACATTTTTTGGAATACACGACCCCATCTTTAAAAGGGTCCTCACCGACACCGGCGGCGAATTACGGATTTCATTCCCCGGAAAAGACGACCAGCTGTTCATCGTGAATGAAGAAAAGAACACAATCGATATCTTTGATATCCGCCTGCACCGGACGCGGTCATTTCCTATGCCTTTCAATACAGGCGCCGACATCGATGACCACAATAGCCGGCTCATTTACATTAGCGACAGCCTGCTGGCCCTCACGGGCAAGGTCAGCGGTTTTTATCTTTTCGATTATTCCGCTGCTACGCAACAGTTGAGATTGCATGGAAAAAAGTATTTTCCACAGAGACACTGCAGAACGGTGTTTCGCGACCGGGATGGACGCTTCTGGATAGGCACCGACAATGGTCTGTACAAACAAAACCTTTCCAGCCCGTTCTATAATGCCTATGACCTGGCCGAACAATGGCCCGACTTGCACAACTGCGATATCAGGGCTATCTATACCCGGCAGGACCAACTGTTCATTGGACTCCGCAACAAAGGCGGACTGCTGATGCTGGACCAATCCCACCCCGGCAAGGCCCGCCGCTTCGACTTCGGGAAATATGGCGGGGGCTGCAATACCCTGTACAATATCTTTCCCTTCAGCAGGGACACCCTATGGATAGGAACCCGCAACGGCCTGCTTTGGTTCAACACGTCTGACTACAATTTTGGCCGTGTCGTCGTACCGCCCCAGCTAAAGTGGATAGACCAGATCAATCCCATCTGCATCATCGAAGATGCCCGAAAGAATATCTGGATATCCTTCGGGAATCTCAATTCGGTCGTATACTATAGTCGCACAACCCGTCGATTCACAGATATATCGGGTCCCCAAAATCCCTTGTTGAAGATCACCTATTGCTTCAGTATGGCCACGGACAGACAGGGCAATGTATGGTTTGCCGGCGACGGGCTCTGCCGCTGGAATGCCGCCCGGCAGAGAGTGGATACGCTCATCGTATATTCCTCGGCTGCACAGGCGCTGAACAGCTATATCGCCATCCTCGACATGGACAACGACAACAACCTCTGGCTGTATTCATGGAACAACGGCATCATTCAATACGACTGTACGAATAACAGAATGTACCTCCGTAAAAAAGAGAACAATTTCTGGGATGGGGATATCATAGCAAGCTCGCCCGTGATCCACGACCATATCTGGCTGGGCATCGACAACGGCATCTCCGTTTTTGACCTGCACGACTATTCCAGCAGGTTCTATACGTATGGAGACGGCCTGCCTTCGGGCATCACCAGCCTCCGGAAAGGCAGCTGGTATGATGAGACCCGGAACATTTTTTATGTGGGGTCCGGACACCAGCTTATCAGCTTTAAACCCGACCTCTCTCATTCCGTAGAAACCGCTCCTGCCCTATTCATAGACGAGATCAATACACCCGGCGGCCGGCTGATAGGCGACCTCCGGAATCTCACCCTGCCTTACACCCATAACGCTGTCCGCATCGACTTCAATGCCGTTAATTTCAGGAGCCCGGAAGACAATCGCTACGCCTATCGCGTGCTGCCCGCGTCCGATACTTCCTGGCGTCTGCTGGACTGGCAGCACAGCGTGAATTTCAGCAATCTGGCCTCGGGCAAATACCTGGTACAACTGAGGCTGTTTTCGGCCAACAACAGGTGGCCCGAACAGGTCCGGGAATTGTCGATCGTCATCCAACCGCCTTACTGGAGGTCCTGGTGGTTTATCAGCGGACTGGTCCTCCTCCTGACATGCGCAGGTTGGGTCTTCTACCGAAACCGCATCCGGCGGCTTAGCGAAAAAATGAGCCTCGACCGGCAGTTGGCCGAATACGAGATGAAGGCGCTGCATGCCCAGATGAACCCCCACTTTATTTTCAATTCGCTAAATAGCATCAAAGAAATGATCCTGCATCAGGATACCCGGAACGCCTCCCTCTATCTGAGTCGTTTTGCCCATCTGATACGACTTAACCTCGAACACTCGCGCAAAACGTTTATTACACTGAGGCAGAACATTGAGTACCTGGAAAGCTACCTGGAAATGGAACAACTGCGTTTTGCCGATTTCGACTACCACATCGGCATAAGGAAAGATATCGACGCCGATGAGACCAGGATCGCGCCGATGCTTATTCAACCGCTGGTCGAAAATGCCATCTGGCATGGGCTGCTGCCCAATGTGGGCAATAAGCAGCTGAATATCCTTTTTTATCGGGAGGAAGACCGGCTGGTTTGCGAAATAGAAGACAATGGCATCGGTATCCGACGCTCACTGCTGAATAAAAAGGACTCTCCGCAAATGCATACTTCCATGGGCATCGGCAATATCCGTCACAGGATCGCTATTCTCAACGAAAAGTACCGCATCCGCTGTTCGCTGTCCATTCAGGACAAATCCGAGATCGCCGGCACTTCGAATAGCGGTACCGTCAGCAGACTGGTAGTGCCTGCCTTCGGGGAACCCTCAACCAATCATTAAATCGGGATCTATGATCAAAACAATACTGGTAGATGACGAGCTCAGGGGCCTAAGCTCCCTGAAAAAACTGGTCGAGCTCAACTGCCCCGAGCTCCAGGTAATAGGTGAATGCCGGAACGCGCCCCAGGCAGCCCAGGCCATTCTGAACCTCAGACCCCAGTTGGTCTTCCTCGATATATCCATGCCCGGTAAGAATGGGTTCGACCTGCTTAACGAGCTCAGGGATATCCATTTCGAGATCATCTTCGTCACGGCGCATAGCCAGTATTCCCTGCAGGCTTTCCGCTATAGCGCGGTCGACTACCTGCTGAAGCCGGTGGATGAGACCCTGCTTGCCTATGCCGTGCACCGGGCCGCGGGCCGTATCAACACCCACGACGCTTCGGGCAATATCGAAACCTTTCTTTACAACCTGCAGCATAAGCCCAGTGAAATGAAATTATGCATCACAAGCCTGAAAGGTTTCCAGGTCATCCACGTGTCAGATATCGTCTATTGCGAGGCAGAGAGCAGCTATACCATTTTTCATATGGCGAACGGAACGAACATCGTGGCGTCCAAATCCATTATCGAATACGAACTGTTGCTGGAAGACAATTTCTTCTGCCGCATCCACAAATCCTACCTCATCAACCTCGCACACGTAAAAGAATACCTGCGGGGCGAAGGAGGTACAGTTATATTGACCAACGACAAAGAGGTCGAGGTGTCACGACGCAGACGGGACGAGTTCCTTTCCAGTGTGAAAGGATTTTTCAAGATCTGATCTCTGAACTCCGGCAACGATTGCACAAATAAATCGCTCCACCCGCCCATCTTTTCGTAGCATTGACCTATGAGATCACCCTTCCGCCTGCCAGGCGCAGCCTGCATACTTGCCTTGCTCCCCCTCTCACTGGCCGCCCAGGAGCAGCCCCGCATCGATCCACAACCCTTCGCCGACAACTCCGGCCACTGGTACGGCATCTTTGACAAAAACAATATCGTCAATCCCCTCCCCGACAGACCCAGATACCAGCCGACCGACATCAAAAATATCGGCGACAACATCCTGCTATTCCAAAAGAACAACGGAGGCTGGCCAAAGAACTACGACATCTTCGCCATTTTAACGGACACCCAGAAAGACAGCGTCGCAGCAACAAAAGACGCCACCAACACGACCTACGACAACGGCAGCACCTACAACCAGATAGCGGCCCTGGCCACCGTCTATTCAGCTACCAAAAACGACAAATACCGGATAGCCGCAATAAAGGGCCTCGATTTCGTCCTGCGATCCCAGTATAAAAATGGAGGCTGGCCGCAATACTATCCGCTGGAAGACAATTATAGCAGACATATCACCTTCAACGACGGCGTCTTCGAAGGCATCATGCGCCTGCTGAAAGACATAAAGGATAGAAAGCCGGAATACGATTTCGTCGGAGAAGACAAAAGGCAGCAACTGGCGAAAGCCTACGACAAAGGGCTGGACTGCATCATCCAGACGCAGATCGTTGACAACAACAAACCTACCGCCTGGTGCCAGCAGCACGACGAAGTCACCTTACAACCGGCATGGGCGCGGAAATTTGAACCACCTTCCATCTGCAACGGCGAGAGCGCCGGTATCGTCATCTTTCTGATGAACATCGACCATCCCGGTAAAAAGATCATAGCAGCCATAGAAAATGCCGTGACCTGGTTCCGGGACTCCCGGATCTACAACACCCGCATTCAGCGCGTGTCCGCCCCCCGGCTGGTCACACCATTCCGCGTGTCCACATCGGACAGGATCGCGGTCGTCGACTCTGCCGCTCCCCCCATCTGGACAAGATACTACGAGCTGAAGACCCACCGCCCCCTGTTCTGCAACCGGGACAGCAAGGTGGTGTACTCCCTGGCCGAGGTCGACCGGGAAAGACGCGATGGCTATGGGTGGTACACCTACGCACCCCAGCGGGTACTGGACATGTACCCCGAATGGCAGCGCAAATGGGCCTCCAAAATCTATTGATTATAAAAATACTTCGTCCGGTTAATCCTCAAATCCTGCAGGATCCCACTCTTCGGACTGATGGTAAAATTAAAGAAATGCGTATACCCTACCGGCGTCACATTGATCGACATCTGCCAGCAATGCAGATCCCGCGAGATCGACGCCGTCAACGACTGCATCTTCTGCGCCTTCAGATCATAAAACCCATTCAACCCGATCTTCCACTTCTCGGTTAGATTAAAATCCCCACTCCAGTTGACCGACGAAGTGACCGTCGTCGCAAACCCAGTATAGTCAGCCTTCTCCGCATTCGTAAACTGAAACGCCAGGGCCAGATTCAACGACCACGGAATATTGAAGTCTGCAAATTGCCCAGGATTATTCCGGATATAGTTTAGCTGCGCCTGCTGCTCCTCCATCGTCAGCGGTATCTGATTCTGCTGGTTCTGCGTCTTCTGCTGCGCCAGCTTCTCGTCCTTCGGCTTGCTCTTGAAACTCGTAGAGATAGCCAGATTCCCCTGCGAGATCCGCCCCAGCGAGAACTTCTTCGCGGCCCACGCATATTTGTCGATATTGAACCCAAAGCTGTCCGTCTGATACGGATTCAGCGTCGCCCCACCCGTGATATTGATATTCTGGAACAGCGTACTTCGGAAATAAAACGTTATAGGTGACAGCTTGAACGAATCCGCCAGATAGTTATAGCTGCCATTAAAACCAAATCCGTCGATGATCGTTATCTTCTTGATACCCGCCGCCGAAGTATCCGTCTTCGACCGGACCTTGATCTCGAGATGGTTGTCCAGCCCAAACGACATTCCGCCAAATGTCCCCTCGCCAAAAGCCCCATAGGTGGTCCCGTCGAAATAGGAAACCCGCTGCGTCCGTATCGTCCCCGACTTGTCGGCCGTATCGTGCGGCAGACGCAGCGAGTAATAATAGGATTTCGCCAGATCCGGTTTATAGCTGATACTTATAGTAGGGCGGATAACGTGCCGGATACCCATCAGCGTGCTGTTCCGCCCGAACCCCTGAAAAGTACCGAAAATAGCGGACGCAAGGCTCAGACTAAAAGACATGTCCTCCGCCGTCCACAGACCTTTTTGAATACCTACGGTATCGATCCGGTTCCGGACCAGGTCATACCGCCTGAACAGCTTCTGTGAATAGGTCCTCGCCTGAAAACTCACCCCCGGCGTCACCTGCAGCGGCCCCATCGCCGGCAACGCCAGCGTTATCGGAATGCTGTGCTGCGACCCCCACTGGAAGGTATCCACGATCCGCTTGAAGCTGAAAAGGCTGTCGTAGAAATTGGCTCCCCCCGACACAGTGCTGCTGAGACCGACTCCAAATTTTTCATACCATTTCGGCGTCCCGGAGAACTCCTTTGGCTGGAAAGGGTAGATCGTCGGCGCGGAAAAAGTCAGATTCGGCAGGCTAACGGTGACGATCCGGCTCTGGTTGTTCTGGCTGTGATTCGCACCCACCGTAAGGTTGTACTTCCCGTCCCAGGTCTTGGAATAGGCGATCGACGAGCTCAGCTGGTTGGTATAGTTGGCCGTCGGGTTATTCAGCAGGTACTGGTTGTACTTGGTGGAGGCGATATTGACATTGGCCGAAAAGGTCTGCCCCGGGTGGGCCTTGGTGTCGACCGTATGGCTCCAGTTGAAGCTAAAGGTCCTGGAATTAGTATAGGCGTCCTTGCCCACGTCGCTCAGCAACCGGGTATTCTGAAGCGCAAAGTTCAGCTGGCCGCTGTACCGGTACCGGACCCGGTATGTCGGGGTGATGTAAAGGTTATACCCCCCATAGGAATAGATATTGGTCCGGAAGGTCACGTCGAAATACTCGTTCAGCACCTGATAATACCCGAGGCCCTCGAGACCCAAACCCGCCTGGTCGTTCGCCGTGAACTGCGGCGGCAGCAGACCCGAATGCCTCCCGTTGATCAGCGGAAAGATGCCGAACGGTAAATAGACAGGGATCGGAACGCCCTCGAATTCCGGGTGTATCGGCCCCGTGATCGCAAACTTCTTATTGATGATCTTCATCTTCTTGGTCCGGAAGGCAAAGTGGGGCGTGTCCAGGTTACACGTGGTAAAAACGCCCCGATATCCAAAATATTCGTCGGGGGTGATCTTCTTCATCTTTTCGGCAGCGACATACATCTCTCCCGACTGCGTGGTCGTCTGCATCGTCAGCCCCTTCTGGGACTTAATATTATACGTGATGGAGTCCGACTTCATCGTATTGTCCTGCTGGACCATCTTTGGCTGGGCAATGATATTCCCCGCAGAATCGCGGGTAGGGGATGCTGTGACCACATTACGGTCCTGGTCATAGATGATCTTATCCGCCGTCAGATCGGCATCCTTATACTTGGCATTGGCTTTGGAATAAAGAGTAATGTTCCGGGAAGGGATGACAAAAACGATCGAGTCCGCCGCCTTATAGTCGATAGCCGCCTCGAGGGTATCCTTCGATATCTTGAATTCCGTCGTATCGAAAGTGGGAGCCGTCTGCTGCCTGATCAGCGCAAACCGGGCCGTGTCCGCCGACGCCGAATGCTTATAGGGTGTGTCCAGCCTGGGCAACCCGACCCGGCGACCAGGGACAACCGTATCCCCCGCAGGGCCGGAACCCGCGCCGCTGCCAGATGTTAGGATTTTGGTAAAACGGCCAAATGCTCTATAATTTGCAGGGCTATTGAGCGTTACTGAGAAGAATAACGCAGTAAAAATCAATGCCGGAAAATATTTTGAGCTAGATTTGCGTCCGTTATTGTTCATAAAATATAAAAAGACAAATAGATACGGGCTGATGCGTGGTGGCAAAAATAGCCATTACTCCATTATGATGGTGTAAGATAATGTGAAGATTGACGGATTTGGCAAAATATAAGGACTATGATGAAAAAGACCTCCACCTTGTTAG
>DATJJD010000077.1:0-36376 GCA_035492545.1 Puia sp. | reverse complement strand
GGCTGTAACTGGCGGACTCGGTTCAATGGTTATGGAAATAATATGATCACGACATTACTGTGATTGTCTTTCCGGCGATTCTAAAATGAATATGCTGATACTCTAATTGTTTTAAAATTTGTTGAAGCCCCACTTTACGGGAGAAATTACCCGTAAACGTTTTAAGGGGTATGTTACCTTCATACTTTACCTCCATATTATAACACCTGGCTATTTCACGCATAACAGTATGTAAATCATCATCTTTAAACTCAAGATCGCCATTCTTCCAGGCAACTATGGATCCCTGATCCACTCCCCGGATAAGTTGTATCGGCGTAGCGGCTCCGGATACAGCATTCGCTATCTGTGCCTGCTCGCCCGGTTGAAGCGTCAATTCCTGAGTTCCCTGTACAACTTTTATGGCCCCATCCACCAGCGTGGTCTTGCTTAAGGGCTCGTCCTCATAGGCCATTACATTAAAGCTGGTTCCCAGCACTTCGATCCTGGCATCCCTGATCTGTATTCGAAAAGGCATATCCGTATTCTTCGCTATTTCGAAATAAGCCTCCCCGGATAACTCCACTTTTCTCTCCTTCCCGGTAAAAGAGGCAGGATATTTCAGCGTGGAAGCAGCATTTAACCATACTTTACTCCCATCAGCCAACAAGAACTGCTGCTGATCACCACCTCTCGGTACAGTGTACGATTGTGAAAGAGCTTCGGCAGCATTGGAAGAACCCGGAACAGACCCGGCCTGATGAGAATTCCACCAGTAACCACCGCCCGCCAACAATACAAACAGAGAAGCAGCGGCAACCCACTTAATCCTTCGACCCGTATAGATCTTCCTAATAATAGCTTGTTTCTTCTTGGCCTCAGCCCGGTCTAATTTCTGCTCCAATTGCTCTATCCACGCAAGGGAAGGCCCTGCATTCGTCAAAGCCCCCTGTTCCAGTAAAACCTCATGTTCATCCGCAATAACACCCAGTTCTTCGATCGATGCTTCTTCCAGCCACCGTAAAAAAGCCGCGCGTTCCTCGGGAGTGTGATCTCCTTTTACAAATCGAGTAACAAATGTTCTGGCCTCCTTTAAATTCATAAATAAGGTGTTATTATTAAAGACACTTCCTGTGAATGAAAGGATACCTCTGGAATAAAAAAATTTCTCTTTTTTTCAGGGAGAATAGAATGCATTGATAATCAACAACATTCGAAGAGGGAAATAAAGACGAGTAAAAGAAGATTCAGCTCTCCGTGCTCTAATAAGTATTGTCTTACGAAAGCCGTAGCCGTATAAAGTTGCTTTTTAACACCAGAACGGGAAATATTCAGCTCTGCAGCGATCTCATCCAGGGTAAGTCCCTGATCCACACTCATTTTTAATACTTTCCGCCGCCCGACCGGTAATTTTTCAATGGCTTCCTGGGCCAATTGATAATATTGCTTGAATAATAGCTCATTCTCCGAATCACTTCCCGAAGCGGTGTCCGTGGAATCATCCAGGTCCCGCAACCGCTGCCGCACTTTTAAAGCACGGATATAATTATAGACCACATTACGGGTCACGAGAAAAAGATAGTTTTTAAAGGATTCTACTTCCGCCAGCCTGGCCCGCTTCTCCCAGATCCTGACAAAGACGTCCTGGGTCAGCTCATCCAAATTCTGTCTGGAAGATTCAAACAGGGTCACATAACGCTCAACCAAGGGAAAAAAGGCGCTGTATAATCGCTTGAAAGCATCCCTGTCACCCTCGGCTACCTGTACCAGTAACTCTTTCTCATTATATATAGTTTCCAGTGGCACAGTCTATTATAGTCTTTTTAATGATAGACATACAAAGATCGCAGCCATAGCACAACTATCGGGCCATATAGTCCGGGCCAAGTGGTTTGTGGTAAGAGGTAGATTAAGTAACATAAAATTGGCCGACAAGGGTTTTCTTATCCTGAAATAGGGGTTCTTAACCTTAAAAATAATAAGATATTCCCGTCAATTACTGAATTTACAGCCTTTTCAAGAGATTATTTTTCGTCATACTTTATACTGCCTGTTTATGGCAAAAACAAAACCCCGTCCTTATCCGGAACGGGGTCTCATTTCATTGCAAGAATTTTATCAGGACGGCAAAGGAGTCGCATCAAGGATCACTACTTTTATCAGCACCGTACCAGTCGGCGGGTTTACAGCAGATTGTCCATAAGGATCCGTAAGATCTATCGACAACGTGCCTTTTTGATGGTAAGCACCATAGGCAACCCCGTCGAAGACCTCGGGCAGCGCTTCAAAAGTGGCGCCATTGTCAAAAGAAACATAAGCGATGACACCCCCATCCCCTACGATCACATCGTCTATTTCAGGGACATTCAGGTTAACCGTATAGGTCTTTCCTCCATCAGAAGTGGTCCACTTCGTTGCATCCACGGAATAAGTTGCAGAAAAAGCCTGATCTACTACCTGGGTCACCTCTTTCTTACAGGAGCCCAATGTCAAAACGGACAAAAATAAAGCGATAGCGGTTGCGGTTCTGGTCAATACTGCTTGTTTTGGCACATTCATGTTTTGTGTTTTTTAGGTGTTCATAGATAGTTCTCGATTCACAGGATTTCCTTACAAAAGTAAAGACATCATTACTATTCCAGAGGCATAGACTCTGTGTTTTAATCAAGGTTTAACCGCTATGCCTAAAAAAAAAATAATGATCGGATAAAGGGACCGCTGCAAATTGCATGCCTTATATAGTAATTTTGCAACCTCACCAACCTGTTTACCATGACCATTCAGCATACCCATACGGAAAAAGGCGGCAGTTTTTATGTAGGAGACCTCTCCTCCCCTACCGCACAGCTGGTATACCGTATGGCTGGAGAACACAAAATGATAATCGATCACACCGAAGTAGACGAAATACATAAGGGAGAAGGCATCGGTAGACAACTGGTCGTCGCAGCGGTAGACTACGCCCGGCAGCAAGGAGCGAAGATCCAACCTCTCTGTTCATTCGCCAGGTCGATCCTCAAGCATTCCAAAGAATACGAAGACATATATATACCCCCAAATCAGGCTTGAAAGCATCAGACTACAGGCGAGCTACGCATGGCAGCCTATCTCCACACCAGCACCAGCATGCCCCCGAAGATGAGAGCCGCCGCC
Source organism: Puia sp. (assembly GCA_035492545.1). Lineage (GTDB taxonomy): Bacteria > Bacteroidota > Bacteroidia > Chitinophagales > Chitinophagaceae > Puia. Next base: position 33,244 of record DATJJD010000077.1, on the reverse strand, counting down.
AGCAGCAGCCGGGGCGTCAGAGGCTCCCGCAGAAAGAGGAAGGACAGAAGTATCGTGAATACAATGCTGCCTTTGTCGATAACGCTGACCTCGGAGACTTTCCCCAGCTGCAGCGCCCGATAATAAAATATCCAGGACAATCCGGTCGCTATCGCCGACAGGATCAGGAACAACCAGTTATTACGGGAAAGCCCGGGCAGGCCACTGGCATTGCCCCTGAAGAATACCAGCCCCCAGGTGATCAGCAGAATGACCGCCGTACGGATGGCCGTCGCCAGATCTGAATTGACATTCTTCAACCCTGCCTTGGCAAAAATGGCCGTCAGCGCCGCAAAAACAGCAGATAATAAAGCATAAATCAGCCAGACAGGGAAATTGGACATAACAACGATATTAAAATTTTAAAAAGGAGCCGCCTATCGCGTTGGACTTCCTGCCCACTTCGTGAACTCTCCCCCCGCATCGAACATGTCTACCTTACCTTGCTGCCACCGCTGCAGGTCCCTTTGCAGGTTCTTCTTATTTCTTTCCGTCAATTGAGAAGGGTCCAAGCCGGAAAGGTCCGGCTTGCCGGCATTGACCCAGGCTGTATACCAGTATGCGGCTGTCTCCGCAATAGCGCCCCTTAGCTGCCGCTCGATCATCCCCTTCAGCCGCTCGTGATACCTCACGGCATATTCCCGCGTATGCACCGGGTCTCCATATTTATTCTTAACGAGATTCCCGGCAGAATCCAGCAAATAGACCTTCTCCTTGGGCAGCGAAGCTGCCAGCTGGCGATCGATGGCGAGTACACGCTCCGCCAGGCGATGCGTGGAGTCGACCATCTGCCAGGTCTCGCGGACGACATTATCGATGTATTTCGCCGGGCCCGTGCAGAGATTATACCCGCTGCCAAAAATCTCTGGCAACTGCCCTTCCCACAACGCATGGATGCCCTTCTGCCCCGTCAGCTGCCCGTTATGATTAACCGCCGTATGCAACGGCATATGTGCGTCTCCGATATAATGCCCCAGGTCCGCCGCCAGGAAAAGGATCTCTGTCTTTCTGCCCCCCTTCATCGCCTGGGTCAGCTTCTCCATCACCTCCGGAATATACCAGGGAAGGATGCCATTTTTTGTGAGAAAAGAATCGGGATAATGGGCTCTCGCCTCTGCCATCGTAGCCGGGAGATTGGTCACAACACCCAATGAATCGTAGGACTCTAAATCGATGTAATGACGGGGGAATTCGGCCTTGTCATTGATCGTATATTTCCTCAGGTCCGGCACAACGGACTCCTCCGTGATAAAATCAATATGATTATAAAAGAACCCACGCATCTCGGGAGGAAGGGCGAATACAGCCGCGCGGTTGATATGCTGATGTCCCCAGACACCCCAGGCAAATACAATGGATACACCCGCGACGATCAGGGCTAAGGATAAAACAACTTTCTTCATGCCCTAAAGATAGGAGAAAACATATTTCCTCCCTCAACGTGTATGGGTGCCCATATTCTTTAACAATATAAACGGCGGGCCCTTTTTAAAATCCACACCCCGGGCCGTCACCGGAGTAAAAAAGGAAAAATTGCCTAATACGATGTCCATCCTTCCATCCCCATCCAGATCCCCCACATCCATCGTCAACCATTTGCCCAGCTGCCCTTCCGGCAGACTATAAGGCTGGAAATCCCACCCGCCCAGGTTCTCCAGATACACAAATCCTTCCTCCGGCTGATGCGCGTAGTCCGCAAAAAAGGAGATGGCGGTTATATCCAGGTCCCCATCCCCATCAAAATCCCGGGCCATCGCCTTATAACAGCCGTGAATGGGGAAAAACCAACGTTGCGAAAAATGGTCCTTCCCGTCATTCATATAAATATAAATCCCATGATACGGCTTCAGGACCGGCGAGAAGTCCGCATTGTCCCCGCACGTATACAAGATATCCGGATGCCCATCCTTATTGAAATCATCAAATTCGAAATAAGACGATCCATACATAGGCGGAAACCGCAGGATCTGCTCCTCGCGGAACTTCCCATTACCCTCATTGGTAAAACGAAAGATCCCCTCATCCCCCTGGGCAAACAAAACCCAGATATCCGGCCTGCCGTCATGATTATAGTCGTCGACATAGGCCCGGATCGCACCGGGTACAGGCTTGATGACATGCCGTTCATACTGACCCTTACCGTTGCTCTCCAGCCAGGACAAAGCTCCCACCAGGTTGCCGAACTCACAAACGACATAATCCATATTCCCGTCCTGATTAAGATCGGCAGCCGCTAATTGAACTGGCCGGCTCAACCCGTTGAATAATTCAGGCCCCTCCATCAATTTATCCATCTCTCCCATAAAAATAGACTGCATTTTTCCGTACTTCCCGTTATTGGGGTTCAACACCCCGATATTGCAAGCCATCACACCCCTTCCCTGGCGAACCACATCCACGATGGCCCCCTTGACGGCCAGGGAGTCTACAGGAGACAAGCCAGCATTCAGCCGGTACAAAGTCTCCTGGTGAATATCGAACAGCAGCAGGGACGGACGCCCCCCCAAAGAGTCTATCCTCACCAGCGACGTTGCAGGCATATCGTACCGGAAGGAAGGCATCTCAGCCTTGAAAAGAGTTAACTCACTTTTGATAGGACGGGACCGGGATTGTCCCGGCAGGCTGTCAGGAGAAGTAGCGGTATAGTAATCCAGGATCTGCTGCCATTCATCCAGCCTTACTACCGGACGGGCCGGATAATAACCCCGCAGGTTCGTGTCTCCCCTATTGGAAGGATATTGCTGAAAATTGTAATTGAAAATGCCCAGCCGGGGGCCCATCTGTGGCAAAACGCCCTTCTCCCAGCTCTTCGCATCCAGCAGGGCCGGGTCCGGCAATTCATGACAGCCCTGGCAATACATCTGGGCCAGCGCCTCTCCCCGCCGGATAGAGGACTCCGGAATATTCGCATGCGACTGATTCCGGTGGTACCGCTGACAGGAAAATAAAAATAGCAGGACCGGGAAAATAAAACCCAAAAAAACAACGCCGATATATATACGATTTCTCATACTCATAGGGTGACCTTCCTTATCTTCCCACTGGAAGACTTTATCTCCAGGGAGACAACAGGACCATCCAGGTTGACAAACCTTCCCGACTGGGATAAAAAAGAAGAGCCATAGGCGAATTCCTCTTTTCGTACCGATCCATCCCGATACCGGATAACGGCGCTGACCTCATCCGGCTGCAAAGGCAGACAATGAATATTCCTCTTCAGCTCGAATACCTGCAAAGGCCCTTTATTCTGCCCCGCCGCCAGCAGACATCTCCCCCCGGCACTCCTCAGCTTGACCAGGGACTTTTGATTCCCTGGCAGAAATAAACCGCTTTCCAGGATAGACCGGGCCTCAAAATCCCCCTTCCCATCTCCCCTGAGATACAGCCCGCTCAACGCATCATACCTTCCCACGGAGGGTTCCGTTCCATAGTCATTGCCGCTGAGCACTACATCCAATTTGCCATCCCCGTCAAAATCCTCCGCCACCATCCCATTGATGACAGATAACTGGGCCTGAACAGGCAGGGGGATACAGGTAAACCGGCCATTTCCTTCGTTTCTCAGCAGACAGGTCCGGAAGTCATTGGCCTCCAGGATCAAGGCTCCTTTTCGTTCATCCGGCCCCAACACCTTGTCCATTGTAGCCAATGCATAGGTCTTGTAATCCGGGAATTTCTTCCGCATGGAATTCATCTGCCGGAGAAGATCATCCCTGGACTCAGCAGGAAACTCTTTCATCTTGCCCTCCCTGTCCGGCAGGTATAAAGAAGGGACCATATCATAGATGCCATTCTTGTCGAAATCTCCGGCATAAACCCGCACGGGGTACTCCGGACTGGCTTTGTAATAAGAATTCTGGCCCATATTGCCCACGATATAATCCATGTCCCCGTCATTGTCGAAGTCACCGGCAACAAGACTGTTCCACCACCCCTTGTGATCACTAGTCCCCGAGGCTGCCGTCACATTCTTAAAGACCCCTTTCTCATTTTTAAGGAAGGTCACCGGCATCCACTCCCCTGCCAGCACCAGGTCCGGCCAGCCATCATTATCGAAGTCCGTCCAAAGGCCATCGCATACCAGGCCGATCCCCTCCAGATCCTTCGCCACCGTGGCTGTCACGTCGGTAAAATGAATATGCCCATCCTTGGTATCATTCCGGAAAAGATAACTGGACACCGGTTGCGGATAATGCCCCGGTTCCACCCGTCCGGACACGAAAAGATCCAGGTCCCCGTCATGATCGAAGTCGGCCGCACGGACACAGAACTTACTACCCGGATTCGGCGGTAATGCCATAGGGTCCAGGGTAAAATTCCCTTTCCCATCATTGACATACAACCGGTCCTGGTAGGCTTGCGTCCTGGCAGGATTCCCATATCCTCCGCTGGCTACGTACAGGTCCAGATCCCCGTCTCCGTCTGCGTCGAACAGCAGGAGGCCCAGGTCATCCGCCGCCTTGGAGACAGCGCTGTCGCCCGGCAACAACGACCGCTGGAAGAAACGGCCATCGGGCTGCTGAAGAAATAGCTGCGTCGCATGATGAGCAGCCCCACCCACGACCATATCGTCCAGCCCATTCCCATCCACATCGCCCACAGCCAGGGCAGGACCATATTCCGACAATTTATGCGGCAGTAATTTCTGAATATTGAAGTCGATAAAATCCGATTGAGTATGACGGAAATGGATATTCACCGAATCCGTGATCTCGCGGAACAACGTATTGTGGGCAAAAACTGCCTGCGTTATAGAGTCCCCCGGATGCCCATCCCGGATATCGGCCTTCAGCAACTGATCGACCGGCACATGCAACAGGTACTGCCATTTCCTTCCGGGCCATTTTACCAATACCGTATCCACGGATGTTATATTCCCTAATCCGAAATGAGCGATGTTCTGAATGGTCGACAGATAACCCCGGAAAGGCGTATTCTCATAGACCTGCTGCTTCCCGTGATCATAATGCAATTCTATCCGGGCCCCGATGCCGTCCCTGTTCAGACTGTCTCCAACCAACTGCACATGCAGATAATGATTGCCCTCTTTCGCCCGCTCCCGGGAAGTATTCCGGTACACCATGGCCTCGTCATTGATATTGTTGATCACCATATCCAGGTCCCCGTCATTATCCAGGTCCGCATAGGCAGCCCCGTTGGAATAAGCCGGCACGTTCAGCCCCCAATCCTGCGAGACATTGGAAAAATGGAGATTGCCCTCATTCCTGAAAGCATATTTATTCAGCTTCACCTCCGGTATCTGTTTGAGCAGGTCCGCTTTGGGGAGCAGGTTGTTGGCCTTGGCCCGGAATACGGTAAAATCATGATCGGTCACATCCTTGGGATACCCGTTGGTGATGATGATATCCCGGTAGCCGTCATTGTCAAAGTCCGCGACCATGGGCGTCCAGCTCCAGTCCGTCTCTGCCATGCCCGCATAATAACTTATCTCACTAAAGACAGGGGCTCCTATCGAATCAAGTTGCCCCACCCGGGGACCCTGGTTCAGTTGCAGGGTATTCCGGACATATTGGTACTGATATCCGAAATAATCGGAATTCTGATAGGTGAGATAGTTATTCCCCCCCATCATCGTTTTCTTCCGGTAGTTATCCTCGGGATTCATATCCAGCTCCACCACATCTCCCAATCCGTCATTATTGATATCCTCCACGTCTTGCCCCATAGCCGTAGCCGAAGTATGACGGAAATACTGCTTTGTCCGGTCCGTAAAAGTCCCGTCGTGATTGTTGATATAAAGAATGTCATTGGAGAGGAAATCATTGGAGACATAAATATCCTCCCACCCATCCTGGTTGATGTCCGTGATCGTGGCTGCATGTCCATACCCTTCCGTGAGGATCCCCGCCTGCCGACTGACATTGGTAAAAACAGGGTGTCCCAGACTGTCGTTCCGGTCATTGCGGTAAAGCCGGCCCGTACTGCGATGAGAGCCGTCTGTATGAATGGGCCGGAAAAAATTGGGATTATCTGTCCGGATGTTCTCATTCACGACGAGATACATATCCAGGTCACCATCATTATCATAATCGAAAAAAGCCGCCATGGTAGAATGAGTCGTATCGTCCAGCCCGTAGGCCGCCCCCATCTCCCTGAAACGGGGGATCCCGTCCGCGCCATTACCCTGGTTGACATAGAGCAGGTTTCTCCGCTTATCCGGATCGGTAGAAATAGAGGCGCAAACATAAATATCCGGCCAGCCATCATTGTTGATATCCACGACCGTGACCCCCTTGCACCATTTCCCTGCCCCGCCAACCCCAGCCTTCTCCGTTATATCATCGAAGGTAAAATTGCCTTTATTCAGGTATAGCTTATTGGAGACCAGGTTGCCGGTAAAATAAATATCCGGCAGGCCATCTTTGTTAAAATCCCCGATACCCACTCCCCCGCCGTTATAGACGTTGATCATGTCGGAAGGGTTGATCGAATCATTCTCAACAATAGTATTGTTAAAATGAATACCGGATTGCGAAGAAGGGATCAACGTGAACAAAGGTTTACCCTTCTTACAGGAAGTGCCGGCCAAAAAAATCAGCAGGGCTAAACCGGCAATCATACGTATGGACATTACCATAGAATTTAAAATAGTACAGGGAAGGGGGAGTCTTTAGCTCCCCCTTCCCTGCAAATATCATGAAAACAAGTCAATTAATTATATCCCGGGTTCTGTACCAGGATCACCGTGCCCGTCGCATTTTCCAGGCTAATCTCCGTCAGCGGGATCGGGAAGATCTCGTTGATGCCTTTATGGAAAGTAGCTGCCGGGTTCACGCTAAAGATGCTGGGACGGCTCTTCTCCGCCGCCTGGTAAGTATTCAGCACCACCGACATATCTTGTGGATATTGCGTATCCGAATCCCAACGGGCAAGGTCGAAGAACCGGTGCCCTTCCTCCGCCAGTTCCAACCTTCTCTCCCACCGGATAGCCTGCATGGCGTAGGTCTTATTGCTGAAAGAACCTGCGGGATAAGGGCTGATCTTATAGTTATCGGCCAGGGTCATGGTGGGTGCATTGGCAACCTGCTTATAGGTATAGGTCGAGGCATCGAAGGTGGAATTGGTGCCTTTATATACCCAGGTTTCCGGACGGGTTGCTATCCGGTTGCGCACCATATTCACATACGTGAGGGCCTTGGTAGGATCTCCGATCTCCACTTCGCATTCCGCCGCCCATAACAGCAGATCGGGATAACGGATGACATTCACATTATTGGCAACGATCTGGGTAGGACCCCAGAAACTGGTCTCATTGGAAGAAAGAGTTCCTTTCTGGCTAAGAGCGTATACATTCTTTTTAGGGCTGAAATAACCATCCGTACCGTCACGCACCCAAAGGGCGCCAGGGTGAGGACCAAAGTCCAGGTATTGGATACCGGGGCGGCCCATGACCATGTCAATGCGGGGGTCCAGCGTACCCGGATACAGCCCGGCGGCATCAGGAGAGGGATCACTATTATACGTAGTGAACAAGGGAAGACCGGTGGTGGCATCCGTCTTGTATGCATTGGCTAAGTTGATGGAGGGGTTGTCAAAACCACAGCATCCGCCGGGTCCACTGCCATCATTAGGGAAGTTCAGCACGTCTCCATAGTTGCCATTGGTACCGCTACCGTCATTCACCGACATCTGAACAGAGAATACAGATTCAGGACCATTCTTGGCGCCGGGAGCCGGGTTGAAGTTGTTGAAGTAACCGCCCGGGTTGAAATCATATTTAGCTCCGCCGCTGGTAACGCCATTGGTCAGCAGGTCATTCAGCAAGGTAAGTGCGGAATCGTATTTGTGCTGGAACATATAACATTTTGCCAGGAATGCTTCGGCTGCATATTTATTGGCCCGGCCAATGTCAGATGGCTTTACAGCGAGGCTGTCGATGGCGAACTTGAAATCCGCTTCGATATTCGGCCAGATGTCTTTGTTATTGGGAACGTTGATGTTCTTGTTGGCGGCGGAGATGGTTTCATCAACGTACGGAACGTTCTTCCAGATCTTCTTCGCTTCAAAGTGAAAGAAGCCTCTGAGAAAACGGGCTTCGGCCATCAGCTGACCATGCGAAGCAGCATCGATATCCGTGGCCAGGGCCATCGTCCGGATGACATCATTGGCACGTTGGGCGCCGTCATACAGCGCTACCCATTTCTGCTCGGGATAACTATTGTTAGCCGTTGAGGTCGACCAGGTCTCCAGGGCCACGATATCACCCTGGTCAGAAGGAGTTGAGCCTTTGTAAGCGTCATCGGCACATACACTGCCATATACCCAGTTGGAGACGCCGGATCCGTATTGATTGGTCTGCGTGGCGCTGCCTTCCCCATCCAGCAGGGAATAGGCTCCGATCAGCAAGGATTGCACACCTGCCTTATTGGACAACTGAGTTTGCTGTAAAGACCCTAATGGCGGTTTCTCCAGAAAATTGTGACTACAGGAATAGCCTGTGACCATCAGTAGTAATACCCCCGGGATGATAAATTTATATTTCGATTTTAGTACCATAATATTTTTTTTAATGCTATTAAATGTAATAGGTTAGAATCCCAGCTGTACGCCGATATTGTAATTTTTCTGGTTAGCAGGATAGTTACCGAAGTCGATACCGAAGTTGGTATTATCAGTCGACTTAGACGTAGTCAGCTCAGGATCGAGACCAGAGTATTTGGTGATCGTGAACAGATTGGCCGCCTGTATATAAACCCTGAATCGGTCGATACCCACTCTTTTCAGCGTGGCGGACGGAAGGCTGTAACCTATTTGCAGTTGTTTGCATCGCAGGTAAGAACCACTCTCCTGATAATAGGAGTTGAATTGTGTCGAATTGCTAAAGTTGGCGGACCTTTCCAGGATTGGCGTTTTGCCGTTAGCACCAGGCATTCCGAAGGAGTGCAGGGCAGCATCCTTGCTCAAAGCGGCATCGAACACCTGGGGGAAATCCGTCCAGTATTTCACGTAGTTGATTACCTTATTTCCTACGGAAGCATAGAAGAAAGCGGAGAAATCAAAATTCTTATAGCTGGCGGCGATATTCAAGCCGGCTACAAACTTGGGATTGGGGTTTCCAAAGAAAGTCCGGTCGGAATCATTTATCGTTCCGCTGTGATTCACATCCGCATATTTGAAACGGCCGGGGGCCGCATCAGGCTGTACAGGAGATTTGGACACATCGTTGGCATCCTGGAAGAGCCCCACGACCTGGTAACCGAAGAACTCGCCTACCGGCTGTCCGGGCTGAAGACGGGAGAAGGCGCCAAAACGATTGCTACCCTCGCTCACCTTGTCCTGGTATTTTACCCCATCCGCCAGGGAAATTACTTTATTCGTGTACGTACTAAAGGTTCCCGTGATATCGAACTTCAACTCCCGGTTGACGGCTGTGCCATGCCAGGTCACCGAGGCATCCACCCCTTTGTTCTCTACGTCACCCGTGTTGAAGAAGGCTGCAGTTGCATTACCACCCGTTGCGGCGATGGGTGCGTTGAACAACAGACCGCTAACATCCTTTTTATACCATTCCACCGAGAAGTCGAACTTATTCTTGATGATGGATCCGTCTACACCGATATTCAACACCTTATCCCTTTCCCAGCTACCGGCGGCATTCCCGTTCTGGCTGGAATAGGAACCTAATACCGAGCTGGTGCTGGTTCCGCCGATATCATACGAAGAGCTCGCCGCTGCCTGACCAAACAGCGTATACCGGTTGGTAGAAAGGGCATTGCTCAACGATCCCAGCTTACCCCAGCCACCGCGTAATTTCAGGTCGCTGATCCAATCCACGTCTTTCAGGAAGTCTTCCTGGGAAATTCTCCAACCGGCCGTTACCGAGGGGAAGACGCCAAACCGGACATCGGAAGCAAAAATGGACGATCCATCCCGGCGTAATGTACCGCTTAACAGATATCGCTCTTTATAAGAATAATCTATCCGTCCGAACATGGAGTAGATGGAACTCTGGATTGGGTAATTTATGCCTATTCCCTCGGAATTGTTGACCGTGGAAGAGTTGGTTTGACCGGCCGGAGGTCCGAAGTTCAGCACCCAAAGGCTGGGATCAACCGTCAGGGCAGCGGGATTGGTTACATAATAACCGCTGCGGGTGGCCTGCATAGCGCGTTGATAATTGGATATGGCCTCGACACCACCCAGCACCGTCACATTATGATCGCCCCAGGTATTATTGTACTTAATGGTATTGGTCCAGGTCCAGCTGCTGTTATAACCGGAGGCCTCGGTGAATGTATTGGGGTTGGTATTGTTCTCTGTATTCTCATAAGCCGTATAAGAGAAGGAGGTATTATAGAAGTTCTCGATATTACCCCCGAAGCTCGTACGAACCGTCAGGTGTTTCAGGAGATCCACTTCGGCAAACACGTTACCGGTAATCTGATAGTCATTATTCTTGTTATTGGCGCTGCGTTGCAGGGCTGCTACCGGGTTCTGGGGATTGCCCAATCCCTTTACCTGCGTACCCGCATAATTGCCTACCACATCATAGGTGGGAATGATAGGGCTCATACGATAGGACATAGAGATCGCATTGCCTTCATTCTGGTTGGAGGATCCGGGGATCCCGCTGGGACTCTGCCGGTAAAAAATATAAGCGTTCTCTCCAACCCGGATATGGTCCTTCACATTGAAGACCGTATTAATTCTGGCAGAATACCTTTTCAGATAAGTATCCAGCAGGGTACCCTGCTGGTTGAAATAGTTAAAGGAGAAGAAATACTGCGAACGATCGCTACCGCCGCTGGCCGATAACGTATGGCTCTGGATCATCGCGGGTTTGAAAATTTGATGGAACCAATCATTCCCGGACTTATCCGTCTTGGTTATCTGGTTGCTGTACAATGCATACGTGGAAGGGTCCGTATTGGGCCCACCATTATTCGTATTGATAGGAGTCAGGTAATCATACAGGACCGGTGTAGGCCCGTACCCATACTGACTATTTTTAAAGTTGGTGGCGTTAAAGGGAAGACCGCTGTTTTTAAACTCCGCATACAGGGCATTGGCCGATTCCGTTGGATTGGCAATATTGAAAACGTTGCCGGACAAAGGTCTTTGCGTACCGACGTATCCATCATAGGTAATGACTGCTTTACCCGATCTTCCTTTTTTGGTGGTTACGATGACGACCCCGTTGGAACCCCGCACCCCATAGATGGCGGCGGCGCCAGCGTCTTTCAACACCTGGATGGACTCGATGTCCGCAGAGTTGAGATCGTGCAATCCGTTGGGGATCTGCACCCCATCAATGATGACCAACGGATCCGAATTACCAAAAGAGGTAATGCCCCGGATACGCACATTACTGCCACCACCGGGAGTACCCGAACTGATGACCGTAACCCCGGAAGCCTGCCCTTGCAACAGCGCCTCAGTGTTGCCACCGGGCACGGATCTCAGGGATTTGACGTCCACTACGGCTACGGAGCCCGTGATGTCTTTTTTCTTCTGGGATGAATACCCTGTCACTACGATCTCATTCAGAGCTGAAGTAGAAGTTACCAGGGTAACGTCTCCGATAGCACTTCTTCCGCTGACAGGGAACTCCTGTTTTTCAAATCCGACAGAAGAGATGACCAGCGTACTGTTGTCCTTCGCGGAAATAGAAAAACTACCGTCTGCGCCGGTCGAAGTGGCAACTTTACTACCCTTCACCTGTACGGTGGCGCCGACTATCGGCTGCTTATCCGTGTTGCCGATAACTCTGCCGGTGACTGTTTTTTGCGCGAATAGACTGAAATGCAAGAGAGAGAGGCATGCTAAAAGACATACCTTTAGCAAGGCGTTAGTTTTGAATGGCATAAGCGAAAGATTATCGTGTTTTTATATGGCTCTGCGCCGTTACGATTTATCGGTGAAGCTACACCAATAATATTAACACAATGTAGTACTAATTTAACATTCTCTTATATTTTTTCAACCAAAAAAATTTGGAGCTGTTTGCAAAATCGTTTTTGCAAATTTGCTCAATCGATTTTGCAAATCTCACTCTTAAGCGTATATGCAAATAGTGCTTATTTTCACTGAAATTATTTTGCAGTTAAACCACTTTACGATGAAACTTGCCGGTCTCCTTTTGATAATATTGCTCGGAATAAGCTGTAAAAGGGCTCTCTCCCCCGCAGAAGTAAAAGACAACCTGGAAAAGGCCATGGCCGCCAAACTGATCCAGGAACAAGGTGGAGATACCACCCGGCTGAAATTCCAGATGATGGACGTTAACTACTTCGAAGACAAGGATTTTTACGAATGTGAGTTCCAGGTTCGCCTGTTCAGACAAGGCGGGGGCGATACCACGGGCATCATCAGAGGAAGAGTTTCTAAAGATTTCTCGAAAGTGACCAAAAAATAGAAAGGAATGCGCCCCTCCGGGGCGCATTCCTTTCTTCAATATCCTACCTTAGGAAGTCGCCCAGGCCTTCTCCCCTTTCTTATAATCAATACACCCCTCATATCTTCCGGGGACGGCGACGTACCGCAGGGCCTTGGTCGCACCCGGCTCAGAGGTGAAATACCCCCATAACGTCAGTTCCTTCATCATACGGAAATAATGGTTGGGATCATCCTTCTTCTTCTGGTCCGTATAGGTTTTCTGCTCCTTATCGAGGTCTACCAGCAGATCATGCCGTTGCTCGGGGCTGCTGTCCAAAAAGGACTTGCCATTTTTCTTCTTGCTGGCTTCATCCAGCTTCTGCATGCCATCCAGGAATATCTTCTGGTCTTTTTCCGTATAACAGTCGCGGACGATGCGGGTCATGAACTCTCCCACCTTGGCCTCTTTAGCACCAGGTGTGTTCGTAGCCGGTAGAATGGTCTCCGCTACTTCATCGAGGAAGGAGACATCATCATTCGAGAAATTGACACCGGCCCCGCCGATATGTTTATCGGTATTGGTACAGCCGGCCAAAAAAGCCTCCGCTCCGATAATAGTCCCCCCCAGGATCAAGCCCACTCTGGATAATGCTTCTCTTCTGTTCATAAAAGTTTATTTTGAATGTTATAGACTTCCTTTTTTAAGTTCGCTAACGGCAAAATCCGCTGCCCGCGCCGTCAATGCCATATAGGTCAGGGAAGGGTTCTGACAAGCCGAAGATACCATACATGCCCCATCCGTCACAAATACATTCTTCGCATCCCAGACCTGGTTATGCGCATTGAGCACAGATGTCTTCGGATCACGTCCCATACGCGCCGCCCCCATTTCATGAATGCCATCCCCCACGTTATGCCCATTGTCATGACTCTTTATTTCTTTCACACCCGCGGCCTCCAACATGGCTATCGCTTCGGTCACGATGTCCTTCCGCATCTTCTTTTCATTCTCCTTTATCTCCGCATCCATGGCCAGCACCGGCAGCCCCCATTTGTCTTTCCTGGTTTTATCCAGCGTGATCTTATTCTCATGATAAGGAAGCAATTCCCCAAAGCCCCCGATACCGATGGTCCAGTCTCCCGGCTCGGTCAGTGCTTCCTTATAGTCGGCGCCAATGCTCAGTTCCGCCACACTTCGCTGCCAGCCTTCCCGGCTGGCTGCTCCCTGATAACCAAACCCCCGCAGATAATCCCGGGTATCCCCGAATAGGTTCGCAAATCGTACCACATAGATCCCATTGGCCCTCCGGCCATATACATATTTATCATGGAAGCCATCCACCTTGCCGGCAGCACCCAGGTTATAATGATGATCCATAATATTATGCCCCAACTCCCCGCTGCTGCTCCCCAACCCATCCGGCCATACATGGGTAGCGGAATTCATCAGCACCCATGCGCTGTTCAGGGCGCTGGCATTCACGAATATTACCTTCGCATAGAACTCATACGTATTGTTGGTCTCCGCATCCAGCACCTCTACCCCCTTTGCCTTTTGGGTATCCTTGTCATACAGGATCCGGGTAACGATGGAATAAGGACGGACAGTCAGCTTCCCCGTAGCCACCGCTGCAGGCAGCGTCGAAGACTGCGTGCTGAAATAACCTCCGAAAGGACAGCCTTCCCAGCACCGATTGCGGAACTGGCATTGCGTCCTGCCGGGAATAGGCGCCGTGAGATTGGCCGAACGGCCGATGATCATATGTCGGCGGCCTTTATAATGCTCTTTTATCCTTGCCGCCACATCCTTCTCCACACAGTTCATCTCCATCGGCGGCAGGAATTGCCCATCCGGCAACTGAGCCAGCCCCTCTTTGGAACCGTTCACTCCGGCAAATCTCTCCACATGATCATACCAGGGTTCCAGGTCCTTATACCGGATCGGCCAGTCTATCGCCCAGCCATCCTTGGCATTGGCCTCGAAGTCAAAGTCACTCCAACGATAACTTTGTCTCCCCCATAAGATAGACCGCCCTCCCAGCTGATACGAACGCCACCAGTTAAAAGGCTTTATTTCCGTATAGGGACAATCTATGTCTTTAGCCCAGTAATCCATCACCGCTTCCGTAGCTCCCCAGGCCCGCGAGATATAAGGTCTTTCTTTTTTCTGCGCCTCCGTCACTTTCCCCCGGTGTTCGAATTCCCAGGGATTCTTCTGGGCCGTCTTATAATCCTTCACATGCTCGAAATTTCTACCCCGCTCCAGCATGATCGTACGAAGACCTTTCTCCGTCAGCTCCTTGGCAGCCCAACCTCCGCTGATCCCCGACCCGATAACGATGGCATCATAGGTGTTCTGCGGAACGGCATTGGCATTAATATGTAGTGTATCTCCAGGCATGGTATTCCAAACAGTGCTTTAATAAACTTACAGGTTCCCTTTTTTAAGCTCGTTGACCGCATGATCTGCCGCCCTGGCCGTCATCGCCATGTAAGTCAGCGAAGGGTTCACACAAGCCGCAGAAGTCATAAAAGCGCCGTCCGTGACAAATACATTCTTCGCATCCCATATCTGGTTGTAGGAATTAAGTACTGACGTCTTGGGATCTTTCCCCATACGGGCCGTACCCATTTCATGAATGCCCCTGCCCAAATAGGCATTGTCGCTGCGGGTCTTAATATTCTTGACACCGGCTGCTTCCAGCATTTCAGCGGCATCGGCCTCCATGTCTTTGCGCATCTTCAGCTCATTCTCTTTCAGCTCGACGTCGAAATTCAGGATATTCAACCCCCACTTGTCTTTCTTCGTTTTATCCAGCGTTATCTTGTTCTCATGGTAAGGCAGCGTCTCACCGAAGCCGCCGATATTCATCTTCCAGGGACCCGGCTCTGTCAGCGCCTCCTTGAACTCCTTCCCAATGCTGTATTCCGGTACTTCATGATCATACCCTTCTCTTCCGCCACCGCCCTGGTAGCCAAACCCCCGCAGATAATCCCTTTTGTCGCCAAACAGATTACGGTAACGGGGGATATAGATGCCATTCGCACGACGGCCAAAATAATACTTGTCTTCATATCCCTCCACCAATCCACTGGCGCCTACGCCCAGGTGATGGTCCATTACATTATGTCCCAATTCCCCACTGCTGCTGCCCAACCCTTCCGGCCAGATATCGGTGGCCGAATTCATCAGGATCCAGGCACTGTTCAGCGCAGAAGCATTTACAAAAACGATCTTCGATTTAAATTCGTAGGTCTTGTTCGTCTCCGCATCCAGCACTTCCACACCGGTGGCCTTTTTACTATCCTTATCATATAATATTTTGGTAACGATAGACCAGGGTCTTAAGGTGAGATTACCCGTCTTCACCGCAGCAGGCAAAGTAGAAGACTGCGTGCTGAAATACCCCCCGAAAGGACAGCCCAGCCAGCACTTGTTCCTGAACTGGCATCCCGGCCTTCCTTCATGCGGCACGGTAATATTGGCTACCCGACCGATGATCATCGCGCGGGTGCCTTTATAATGTTCTTTAAGACGGGCGGCAACGTCCTTCTCCACACAGGTCATGTCATAGGCCGGAAGAAAATGCCCGTCCGGCAACTGGGGCAGCCCTTCCTTGGAACCGCTGATCCCGGCATATTTTTCCGTGTAGTCATACCAGGGCGCTATATCCTTGTATCGGATGGGCCAGTCGATCCCGATCCCTTCCTTGGCATTAGCTTCGAAGTCCAGGTCACTCCAGCGATAGCTCTGCCGGCCCCACATCAGCGAACGGCCTCCGACATGATAACCCCTGAACCAGTCAAACCGCTTGGTTTCCGTATAGGGACATTCACTATCTTTTACCCAGTAGTCCAGGTTAGTCTCATTCAGCGGATAATCTCTTTTCAGGACAGGATAATCCTTCTTCATTTGTTCCGTAGCATGCCCGCGATGAGGATAATCCCAGGCCTCTTTATTGGCATTTACGTAATCCTTGATATGCTCGATATTCCGCCCCCGTTCCAGCATCAATACCTTCAATCCTTTTTCTGTCAGTTCTTTGGCTGCCCAGCCCCCGCTGATACCCGATCCTATCACAATTGCATCATAAGTGTTCTCGGCCATAGTAGTAGTTTTCTTAGCTTCACTAATTGTTTTACAAGATATTTTTAAACATCACAAATTTTAACAGCTGCTTTCAGGGATTTCAACTTATCGGGTTTGGCGGGGATGAACTCCTGCGCCACATAACCTTTGAACCCGGTAGCGACAATGGCCTTCATAATAGCAGGATAATAAAGCTCCTGCGTCTCATCGATCTCATGCCGTCCAGGTACGCCGCCCGTATGGTAATGACCGAAATAGGCATGTCCATCCTGGATGGTACGGATGACATCCCCTTCGTCGATCTGCATGTGATAGATATCATACAATAATTTGAAGTTCTCCGAGCCGATTTGCTTCACCAGCTCGATCCCCCATTTGGTATTATCACACATCTGGTCAGGGTGATTGACCTTGCTGTTCAGCAGCTCCATATGGATGATCACACCCTGTTTCTCCGCCTGTCCAAGAATTTGCTTCAGCCCGGTGACGCAATTTTTTATACCCGTCTCCCCATCCATTCCTTCCCGGTTGCCGCTAAAACAAATGAGGTTCTTATACCCGGCCTTGGCGACCAGATCGATATGTTCCGTATAGCTTTTTATCAGGGTCTCATGGTATTCGGTATGATTCCACCCCTTGGTGAGACTGATTTCCGCCCCATTACACATAGAAGAATAAAGCCCGTGCTGTTTCAGAACAGGCCAGTCCTTGGGCCCGACCAGGTCAATGGCCCCAAACCCTATCTTGTTTACTCCAATACATAATTGCTCTAAGGGAATGTCGCCATAACACCAGCGACAAACGGAATGATTGATATTACCTTTTAATTTCATTTCTATGGATTCTTCTTCTGATGCGGCAGCGCTGAAAGGCAGCATTCCTGCAGTTCCGAAAGCGGCAGTGCCTGCTACGATATTTTTTATGGCAGCACGTCGGGTGGGTTGGTTAGACATAATATGGTTCCAGCATTATTAAACAAGGAAATTACAAAATCTTACGCTTGCTCCCTCATTATTTAACGTCAGGGAGCATTAAAAAAGGATTAACGGTCAGGCGGCCAATACTTCCAGGCGATCGGCCTTCTTCCGGTTGCGCATATAATAGACCAGTCCTCCAAAAGCTACAATGAGGACGACAGGGATGATCATCGTCGTATTCAGCACTTCCGGCCCCGCTGCCGACCGGGCATCATTAAAAGCCTTGGCCATATCCGTTCCGGGAGCTGCCGACCGGTAAGCATCCAGGCTGGCGCCCGCAGGCAGCTTCCCGATCATCAGCCGGTCATAATAACCTCCCATGAACATCATATAAATGGAGACGCCAAACATACCCGCCCCTCCCATAAGATTCAATCCCACAGCGCCGGTCTTCGGCAGGTTCTCCGCCACAAAGCCGATCATACAGGGCCAGAAGAAAGCCACCCCCAGACCAAAGATGATGGCGCCGCCAAAAATAGCCGCCCCCTGCAAATGGATCAGCAGATAAATCCCCAGGGCAGAGAGAATAGCCGAAATGAGCAGGACCCCCTGGGGAGCCAGCCGGTGAACGATGGGCGCAGCAAACGCACGCCCCAGCACCTGTATAGACGCGACAAAAGTGAGTATTAGAATAGCATTATCCGTCACCGTCCTGAACAGCACATCTGTCCACTGATTCGTAAACAGTTCCGTAATGGCTGTCCCAAACATACAGATGATCATAAACAGGAAAAGAGGATTGAACAATGCTTTATACATATCAGCAGTGCTGACCCCGGCAGCGACCCGTTCGGTAACCGGAAACTTCAACCGGGAGAACAGATACCCATAGATCAGCGTGGGAATGAGCATCAGCGCTATCTCCACCTGGGAGATCCAATAGGGCTTCTCGGCCAACCCGGCGCCCAGCGTTTTGTCCAGTCCGAAGACCAGCAGGGTGCCGATCACAATTCCTGCCGGAAACCACAAATGAAAATGATTTAACTTGGTGGTCTTATTATCCGTAAACAGGGAGGCTACCAGGGGATTACAGGCTGCCTCCACCGTCCCGTTGGCGATGCCGATCAATAAGGTCGAAAGGAACAAAGTCCAGTATCCATTGGCAAAAATGGTCAAAAGGATGCCCGCCAGATGAAAGACAAAGGCGCCGACCAGCAGCTTTTTCATGCCGATGACATCGACGATAAAACCCCCGATGATGATCGCCAGCGGAAAACCCCAGAAGGCCGTGGCGGCAATGGTGCTGAGCTCAGAGGCATTGAGGTGAAACTTTACCCCCTGGTCATTCAGGATACCCGCCCGGATGCCGAAGGAAAGAGAAGTTACTAATAGAGCCAGACAACTGGCCGCGAAAAGTTTATTACGTTGAATGTTGGAAGAAGTCATGGCAAATCGTTTTAACCTGGAACCATAAATGTAATTTTTATTTTTAAATAACCATACTGCTAAATGGTGCTATACCAATATTTTTTTAAAGGAATCTTATATTCCGCTAATAAATATTAAAATTGCAATCGGACTAACGACATAAACATATCTTCATACCATGAACAGAAAACTCAGAATGGGAATGATCGGCGGAGGCAAAAATGCCTTCATCGGAGCCGTTCACCGGATTGCAGCCAATATGGATGGTCTCATTGAACTAGTGTGCGGGGCCTTTAGCAGCCAGCCGGACAATGCCCGGGAATCCGGTCTGGAGCTATTCCTGCCACCGGATAGAATTTATCTCAGCTTTGAAGAGATGATGGAGAAAGAAAGCCGGCTGCCGGCAGATAAAAGAATGGACTTCGTCACCATCGTGACGCCCAACCATGCCCATTTCGCCCCGGCTATGCTGGCGCTGGAAAAAGGATTCCACGTCGTGATCGAAAAGCCCATGACCTTCTCCCTGGACGAAGCCCGGAAATTACAACAGAAAGTAAAAGAGACCGGCCTTTTACTTTGCCTGACCCATACCTATGCCGGTTATCCGATGGTCAAACAGGCCCGGCAGATGGTGAAGAAAGGCGCCTTCGGAAAGATCCGTAAAATATACGTGGAATACCCACAGGGCTGGCTCAGCCGCCTCTCCGAAAAAGAAGGCAGCAAACAGGCCGCCTGGCGAACAGACCCCGCCCGTTCAGGCAAAGCCGGCTGTATGGGAGACATAGGCACCCATGCCGCTCACCTGGCAGAATATATTACCGGTCTTCAGATCAAACAGCTCTGCGCAGACCTTAGCATCTTCGTCGAAGGCAGGGCCCTGGATGACGACGGCAATGTCCTGCTCCGGTTCGACAATGGTGCTACCGGCACCTTAGTAGCCTCACAGGTGGCCGCCGGAGAAGAGAATGCCCTGAAGATCCGGGTATACGGAGAAAAAGGTGGTTTGGAATGGGCCCAGATGGAACCCAATACCCTGTTGCTGAAATGGCTGGATCAGCCCGCACAGATCCTCCGCGCCGGCAGCAACTATGGCGACCGGCTCTCCTCCTTCGCCATCCACAACTCCAGGACACCGGGCGGACACCCCGAAGGCTACCTGGAAGCATTTGCCAATCTCTATCGCAACTTCGCCCTGACCCTTATGGCAAGACTGGACGGCGTAACGCCGACGGAAGAAATGCTGGACTTCCCCACCGTGGAAGAAGGGGTCCGCGGCATGGCTTTTATCGACAACGTCGTCCGCAGCAATGAGAGCCTGGAGAAATGGACCTTCTTTAAGATCCGCGAAGAAGAAGATTGCTAAGAATTAAATTAGCAGGCATCAGGCCCCGCCAATAAGAAGAATTCACGTTATTCGCATTGCTCACACCAACACAAGTCATATGAAGACAATAAAAGGTCCCGCCATATTCCTGGCGCAATTCATGGGAGACAGCGCTCCCTTCAACTCCCTGTCGGCTATCTGTAAATGGGCCGCCGGACTGGGATATATTGGCGTACAGATCCCCAGTTGGGACAGCCGTTGTATCGACCTCCAAAAAGCCGCAGAGAGCAAGACCTATGCCGACGAAATAAAAGGCATCGTACAGGAGGCAGGACTGCAGATCACTGAGCTATCCACCCATCTCCAGGGACAACTGGTGGCCGTTCACCCCGCTTATGATACCCTGTTCGACGGCTTCGCGCCCGTACAGGTCCGCAATAATCCCAAAGCCCGCACGGAATGGGCCGTTCAGCAATTGAAATACGCGGCCAAGGCTTCGCAGAACCTGGGATTGAACGCCCACGCCACTTTCAGCGGCGCCCTGCTCTGGCCTACTGTTTATCCCTGGCCCCAACGCCCCCCTGGCCTGGTAGAGACAGGTTTTAAAGAGCTGGCCACCCGCTGGCTGCCGATCCTGAATGAGTTCGACAGAAATGGTGTAGACCTCTGTTATGAAATTCATCCCGGCGAAGACCTCCACGACGGCATCACCTATGAAATGTTCTGGGAACAGACCGGCCATCATACAAGGGCCTGCCTGCTCTACGACCCTTCCCACTTCGTCCTGCAATGCCTCGATTATCTCGCTTATATAGATAATTATCACGAACGGATCCGGATGTTCCACGTAAAAGATGCGGAGTTCAATCCCACCGGCAAACAGGGCGTGTATGGCGGTTACCAGAGTTGGATCGACAGGGCCGGACGCTTCCGCAGCCTGGGAGACGGACAGGTAAACTTCAAAGCCATTTTCAGCAAACTGACCGCCTATGACTTTTCAGGCTGGGCCGTACTGGAATGGGAATGTTGTATCAAACATCCGGAAGATGGGGCCAAAGAAGGAGCTCCCTTTATCAAAGACCATATCATCCGGGTTACCGAAAAAGCCTTTGATGATTTTGCGGGCACCGGGAAAGATGACAATTTTAACCGAAAGGTTCTGGGTTTATAATAAATTCTAGGGTTGAAATAAATTATTTCGGACCTTGGGCCCTCTTGCTGAAACAATTAAAACCGACGTACAATGAACATGAGCAAAAAATTACCATTCATTTTATCATGCACCATCTTAGTGGCAGCCTGCGGCAACTCGGGCGAAACAAAAGCCACCGATAACAAAGACACCAGCACAGCCGCCCCGGCAGCAGCGCCCGCCACTGCATCCGCAAGCGACAAAGGATTGGAACTGATCGGCGCCAGCGATTGTACAACCTGCCACCGTCTTAATAAAGCCTCCAGTGGCGCCTCCATTGGCCCGGCTTATGACGAAGTAGCCGCCAAATACAGCCCCGCCGCAGACACCACCGTCGACCGGCTGGTTAAAAAGATCATCTCCGGCGGCAGCGGCGTGTGGGGCACTGTTCCCATGACACCCCATCCTTCCGTAAAAGAAGCCGACGTGAAAGAAATGGTCAAATACATTCTCGCATTAAAAAAATAAATTCAGCCTAACGATTCGCTAAAAAATAACACATGAGAAGATCAGCCCTTTTACAGAATATCGCCCGAATTACAATCGTCGCAATGGGCGTGGCTATTATCGGCACCGTCCTGATGAGCACCACTCCCCGCTTGCCTGGCGGACCGGAAATCTTTGCCAAACCAAAAGTGCTGATCTTCTCTAAAACCAATGGATACCACCACGCCAGCATCGCCGCCGGCATCGTCGCCATCCAAAAGCTGGGAGCCGAAAATGGCTTCGACGTAGACACCACCACCGACTCCACCCGCTTCCGTAAGAAGATCCTGAAAAAATACGCGGCGCTGATCTTCCTCAGCCCCACCGGTAAGGTCTTCGGACCGGAGGAAGAGACGGCCCTGCAGCAATATATCCATCATGGAGGAGGGTTCGTAGGCATTCACGCCGCCACGGATTGCGAATACAACTGGCAATGGTATGGCGACCTGGTAGGAGGCTATTTCAAATCACACCCCAAACAACAACAGGCAAAAATAGTGGTGGTCGACAAAGACAATGCTGCCACCAAAGACCTGCCCAACCCTTGGCAACGCTGGGATGAATGGTATAACTTCAAATACCTCAACCCCGGCATCCATGTACTCCTGAAGATCGATGAGACTTCTTATACAGGGGGCGAGAACGGCGACAACCACCCCATGGCCTGGTACCACGATTTCGAAGGAGGAAGGGCCTTCTACACCGAACTGGGACACACGGACGAATCCTTTGCCGATCCCAAATACCTGGGACATCTGCTGGGAGGAATTCAATATGCCATTGGGAAAAAATAATGGGTGCCCCTGTCGGCGACCGGCACATCATGGCTGAAAACGATCAGCGGGCTTAAAACAGTTTAAAACTGACGAACAAAGGACAGCCCGACGGAACCATTCTGATACGTCGGCATAACGATGGGGCCCGTTGCCTTGTCTTTCCAGAGAGCGTGTTTGATAGTTGGATAGAGCCAGTAAGCCAGCTTCGTAGAAACAATACCCACACCAGCTCCCGCCACTACATCACTCATCCAGTGTTTGTTATTGTACATACGCAGCATGCCCGTGGCCGTAGCCATGGCATAACCGGCCACTCCATACCAGGGAGAGACATCTTTATATTCCTGCCGCATGAATTCCGCCGAAGCAAAAGCTTCCGCCGTATGCCCCGAGGGAAAAGACTGATAGTCCGACCCATCCGGCCGCTGTTCATGCGACCACCCCTTAAGGGCGAATACAGTACCATTGGCAATAATATTGGACATTAAGAGGATCATACTTCTGTCCCGGAAATTGTTCTTCCCATGGATCCCCAGGGCATTCAACCCATAGACCGCCACCGCTGGGGCAAACATCAGATAGTTATCCGCATGGAATTGCTTATGAGGATTGTCCGTCCAGATCTCGTCTTTCACATTGTTGTTGAAATTCTTCAACATGCCATTCGTCTTCAGGGTGACAAACCCATAAGCGATCATGGCCCCCGGAAGGATGAAAGATCGGGCAGGGAATGCAGGTTTTATCGACGCAGCCTGGTTCCAGTTGAACCGGGGAACCGTATCAGTACGTATTCCAGCACCGGCGGTGACGCTTATTTCCAGAATGGTATCCTTGGGGCCGGGAGCTGCGATAGTAGCTCCATTTTGCGATCGGGCACAAAAACATACACCTGTCATGAATACCGTCACGGCTGCGAGTTTCTTCATAGTGGGGCTATTTAATATTAGAACGGCAAAAATGCAGATAAATTCTGTTGAAATTTTGGGTATTTGTCGTATTCACCCCCATCGGAAGGTGTTTTAACAGATAATTAAGTTAAGGCTTTTTCACATATTTACCAAAATAGCCGCCCCCTGGGCCGCCTTCATCCATACGGCTGTTCTGGCTCCCGCCCATGCCTGCCGCCCTTAGCCCGGTTATATCCCCGGCAATTTATACCCATTATGATATTCTTTCATAAGATATTCCCGGTTGATCTTTTCATCGCTGAATTTCCCGGCTGCCTTATCCCAGACCAGACGCTGACCGCTTCGTAAAGAGATATTCCCCATCTGGGCCACCGTTGCTACATGGGCCCCCTCCTGGATGCTGCAATGCAGGTCATCCATTTTCCGGGAGCGTACCACGCCTATGAAATTGGCCATGTGTTTATCCAACCCATTATCGGACACCTTTTCAAAAGGTCTGCTAACCTTCTGTTTGCTTTGTTTCTCCTCGAGGACTTCCCATCCTCCGCGGCTCAGCACCAAAGTCCCATTATTACCGATATAGGCTATCCCATGGTCCCGCCCGTAAGACCCATTGTCAATCCCCATGGCATGGTCCCAGACCAGGTTGAACCCCTCGAATTCATAAAGGGTGGTCAGCGTATCCGGTGTTTCCTCATAAAGATCCGGATAGGCAAATTGGCCCCCCAGGGCTGCAATGGACTTAGGGACATCGGCTTTCATCCCCAACAAGCCATAATCCAGCAAATGCACCCCCCAATCCGTCATCAGCCCCCCGGCATAATCCCAGAACCAGCGAAAATTAAAATGAAACCGGCTCGAATTAAAGGGACGCGTAGCAGCCGGTCCCAGCCACATAGCATAATCCACGCCGGGAGGCGGTGCGGAATCAGGCACCACAGGCCCCGGTTTCATCCAACCCTGGTAACACCATACCTTGACCGTACGGATATTCCCCAATTGGCCCGACTGCACGAAATCGACCGCGTTTTTAAAATGCTGCTGACTGCGTTGCCATTGACCCGCCTGTACAACACGGTTGTATTTCTGTTGTGCCGCCACCATCGCCCGGCACTCTCCAATGGAATTGCCCACCGGCTTTTCCACATAGACATCCTTCCCCGCCTGACAGGCCTCCATCATGATCAGGGCATGCCAATGATCGGGCGTTCCGATGATCACCACATCGATATCCTTCTGTTCCAGGAGTTTCCGATAGTCGCCATAGGTCTTCACTTTGCTGGTATCCACCTGCATTTCTGACAGCTCTTTCATTCTCCTGTCCAGGACATTCTTGTCTATATCACACAAAGCGGTTACATGAACCCCGGGCAGTTTTATAGCGGCAGTCAGGTCTGCCCACCCCATCCCATTGAGCCCGATGGCCCCCACGTTGATCTGGTCAGAAGGCGCCCCCGGCCGGCGGAAAATAGAAAAAGGATGGCTGTCGAATGCAGAGAGAAGAAGGGCCCCGCCCGCCAGGGCCGAGCTTTGCTGTAAAAAAGAACGGCGGTTGCTCATGATAGATCAGTGAATTGTAATGATAAATTTAAAGAGTCCTCCTTCATGGGGACGATCTCTCAATTTACATAAAATTATTTGCTCAGGATAGTAATTACTGTCCCCTGATCATTTTGAGCAACGGAAACGCCGGAAATGCTCTGGGTGGAGTTCTGGTTAACATGCATGGTCAGGGTCAGCGTATTGATGCATAGATATTCTTAATGATCTCAACGGAATATTTACTGGCGATCTCCCGGACAAAGGCCTGAAAATCCATCCCCGAATGATCATCGGCCTCATCTGAAATGGTCCGGACAATGGTAAAAGGGATATCATACTCATGACATACCTGGGCGACGGAAGCCCCTTCCATCTCTACACATAAGACATCCGGAAGCAGACGTTGCAGTCGTCTCTTGTCATCGCTATGGGAGAAAAAATGATCCCCGCTGGCTATCTCCCCCACAACCACTTTTGGATGCATAATGCCGAAATGATCCAATTCAGCTTCAGAAATGACCTGGTGGAGATGTCTTTTCTCCAACAACTCCTGCACAGCCGCCAGCGCAGGTGTTATCCTGCTTTCCGGGCTTTCAAAATAGGTCATGCCCAATAGGGGAATCTCGAATTGAGGCATGAGGGGCCTCGCATCCATATCATGCTGGATAAGGCGCTTTGCAATGACAATATCCCCCACCTTCAGGTCGGCCTCCATGGCGCCTGCTACTCCGGTAAACAGCAGCTCCGAAATATTAAACTCCAAAATAAGGTTCATGACTGTCGTGGCAGCCGCTACTTTGCCCCATCTGGAAAATACCACCACCGTGGAAATGCCGTTCAGCCTGCCCAGGTGATAGGTCCTCATGCCCCTCGTTACCGCTCTCCGCTCCGTAAGCAACTCCACCACGCCGTTGATCTCCTCCGGCATAGCCCCCATAATTCCTATCATTTTTCCGGATCTATCCTTTTCCATCGGGCATGACTTTTGATATAAATATTATTGTTCATTTGTTCTCACCTTAAAACATTCCTTCCCGCCCCCGCCCTGGGTTCTGAAAAAACAATCATTTGTCGGTTACGTTTGCTCCGTCAGCTTTTACTATGCTAGATGGCAAGCTTACTATTAAATTTAGGTGATATGCATGGAACCGAAAAGGATAAGATACATTTATTCGAACATTTCATCGATAGCTATTGTCCGTCGATCTCTTCAACAATCGCCAGGCTAACGGGCTTGTCCGATAAAAAGGAGCTGGAGAACATCTCTGTAAATGTGCTGGTCGATCTCTGGAAGAATAATGATGCCCTTTTCAATGAAATACCCCCGACGGCATTCATTTATAAAATACTGTTGCAGCACGTATTTACCTACCTGAAACAGCAGCACGACGAGGTGCATATCCGGCAATTACAAGATACCTTACTCATCGATCCGGTACATTACGCGCATTTTCTACAGCCGGAGAAAAGGTCATTCAGGATCTCACGGTTATTACTCAAAATGAGGAAAATGCTAAAAAGCTAAACAACTCCTTACATCCTATCCCTTCACCGTATACTCGATAAAAAAATTCTTTGGATCGACAACCGGTTTATGGGGCAGTTTATCCCATTTCGCCTTTCCTTTATTCTTCACCGGATCGCACCCATCGGCAAAACCTTTGTCCATACGCAGTACACGGAACTGGGTTTTTTCTTTCAGTCTTTTATAGAGGTTGGCTGCAGGCATTTTCCAGCCATTCTCCTTCGTGATGTTAGGATCCTTCTCATCGACAGGTATCATAGCTACCAGTTCCTCATGCTCCATCTTCTCCAGCCCTTCCACCAATGTCGCATTGTGACTGCCATGGTGCCCGACTTTGTAAAGGACGGTATTTTGCAGCAGGCTATAACTGGTAAACCCGGGAACGGCATCCTTCCATTGGATATTCTTCCAGGAGAGCCAGTTGCCCGTCTGTGCATCGGCCGCAAACAGGAGAACTTTTTTGGATTTTACCAATTCAAAAGCCAGCACGAGGCTGCTATTATTCGTGTAGGAGTCGAGGTATAAGGCAAGACGGCTCGCCTGATCGAGCCAATCCAGGTCGATCTTGCGCCAGCTATTGTCTTTGTCATTATAAATCCGCAGTGTCTCCGATTTAGCATTCTTTGGTATCTGAAAGTTCTTGTTAAAAGGAAATTGTTCTTCTTCCCGGTTGTCGGTGGTAGGATCATAATTATCCAAAGCGGATAAAAGACGGGTCGCGTTCAAACCGGCAATAGCTAGTTTAGGATCATAACTCTCTCCCTTTTTAGGGTCCTTGTCAAATAGCAAGGTTTGATCCCGGGGAGGGCCGAGGACATATACTTTAACACTGCCGGCAGAAAGCCCCGGAAGGTCAAGCTGCTGACCCGGGGTAAGGTAAGCAATTTCTTTATTCCCAATCTTCCGCAAGACCTCGATGCCCCTGGCCGGGATCTCAGGGTCACCACCCGCAGCGGCATAGAACCCCAACACATCCTGTACGACTCCATCCTTCAGCGCCTCTTTCAGGGGCGCAAGCGAAGAAAGCTTGTTATGGATGGCTTGCAACTGGGAGACCAGACCCTTGTGGTCTTTGGAGATATTCCGGGCCAGGCTGTCATTGGGATTGTCAAGCCAGGAAAGCCATACCTGGTCTATCAGTCCGGTGAAAAGGGTCTCGCAATGTACAAACCCGGACAGGTGATCATTATGTTGGTGCGTACCCACCACCACATCGAGCTTTTTGCCCTTCAGCAGGGACTTGATATTTTTTACAATGATGTTCAGCCGGTCTATTGATTTTTGACTGTTCCGGAAAGATCCACAGTCGATCAGTACATTGCTTTGACGGGCGCCTTCGGTAAAGCGAAGAAAGAAACAGTCACCCAATTCCCCGACCTGATACATTTTTATTGTAGCTGTGATAGTTGTAGCCATAGAAAAAAGGTTAACCCCTTAATGCAGGGGAGCTTAATTGTTTAAATACCGTTATGAAAATGCAGGCTCGCAAAATTAATAGACTTAAAACCCTTGTCATCATCGTACATCGAATCGGAAAGGGCTGCATTGGCTGGTGTCTTCCCTAGCTGATAATCCAGCTGATGCTCAAACCGGCGCTGACTGCCTATCTTTTTGTAAATAATATATTCTACATCATAATTCCTGGACATGTTCAGGATGAGTGAACATCCCCCTCTGAATTTCGTACCGTCATAATCTCCTCCTTCGATCCGAAAAGTCTGAGTAAGGGTAATGATCACCTGTTCTACCAGGGTTTCTTCCCGGCCCACCCGGTACACCGGCCTGACTTTATGGACTTCCAGCGGGGGCACTCCTTTGCTTGCGATCGTTTTCCCTTCATACTGAAAACTGACCGGTTTGTCGGTAAGCCCCAGTTTAACAAGGAATCCCGACCACGCCTCAGGTCCGAGTATGGCCTTTTTGTCCTGGACCAACAGTCCATGCAGCCATGCTTGTATTCGCTGCGATTCTAAAAAGGTCTCTTCTCTTTTATCCTCTTCCTGCAAGCTGTAGTCGATGATCTGGTTCATCCGTTCCTTCAACTCCTTCGCAATATATTTTAATATTTCATTTTCATGGTCGTTAAACAACTCTGGCTTTGCCCACCGAAGGCTCTCGATAGAGAGGGTATTGACCCGGTCCGGAAAGATACCCCGGCTGCGGAACGCTTCGATCAGTGCCAGACGGTAGCCGGTATTATCCTTAGGGGTTACGTCCAGGTCGGCAGTGATCAGGGCGCGGAGGTAATCCCCGAAAGTAATATCAATAGGAGGGCAATAGTCCAGGGCCCGAATACAGATATGCAGGAGATGCTCCGCGATGCCGCAAGCTTCCCGGGCAAGCCTTTTAGCCAGGTCGGGATGGATAGCCCCAGGTTGCAGGACCCCTGTACCGTTGGTAGCGATGCGGAGCAGATCCTCCGTCTGCACATTATAGAGGCGGATAAAAGCGTCGAATATCGTGGCCACCAGCAATGATCCCCGATCGTGCGGTTCAAAGACGGTGTGATATGCCTGGGGATCAGGATCCAGTTTCTTCCAGTTGCCATCAGCATCTGTGTGCCCGATAGCTCCCCGAAGGGCGCCCCGGTTACCCTGGAGGGCATTGCCAAACTGAGTGGCCAGCTCACCCAGAAAACTGAACTCTGAGAGATTACCCCGGGTACGGGCTATCTGGTTTTGTACCAGGGGAGTGTTGGTAAATCGTTGCAGCAGTGCTACAATATCTGCAAATGCCTCATGGAATGCTGCTACATCCGGATTGGTATTTTCGGTGAAGCGGGGGTGGATACTATCCAGTATGGCATGAGTGAGTTCATGGGCCACTATGTCCGGGGACAGACAGGTAAAGATAATACCTCCGGGAAGATTACTTCCCTGCACCTGGGCCGCCGCTTCGAAATAACCAAAGAGCACGGCCTTTTTCTCCGCGGTGTAAAAGGCGTTGGCATCCCGGAATGCATGGGGGTAGAGCCGCAGCCTGGATACATATTCATGTGTAAAGGTAGACGGCTTGCCCTTTGTACCCTTGTGCTCAACCAGCCTGTACGGCCAGATGATTTTTCTGCCCAGCGACTTTTCAAAATGCCCCAGCGTCGTCATCGCAACCGTATAGACGAACTGTTGGTGGAATTTTGGATTGCCTTCACTGGGCGATAATCCATTCTGAAGCATGACTTCCGGGGAATCAAGATCTACCGGAGCATAGAAGCAGTTACTGGCCGGATCATAATCGATGACTTCAAAATAACTGCCACAGGGTCCCTCCTCCAGCTTTTCCCATTTCACCTGGTAGGTGATCTCATTGATGGCAGCCGTGTCCAGTCGGGTGGAAAAACCCGGGTCAAGGGAATATCCTCTTAGCAATCGTACAGTAGGCTTGAACATGTAGGAGTTTTTCGGAAAGTTCCGTCAAATTTGGCAGTCTGTCAATGGTGAAAAGACCCTAATTCCATTTTTCCCCGCCCCAGGCCCCAGATTCCCCAATTACCCTTGTTTCCGTAATTTTTGTTATTTTGCTTGCAGTGTTAACCGGGCGGTGCCCCAAAAATATGGCCTACAACGAGAAACTAACCAATAGGGTCAGAGAGGCCCTTGCTCATTTACCAAAAGTGGAGGAGAAGAGAATGTTCAGCGGCGTGACCTTTATGGTGAATGGCAAAATGTGCATCAGTGTCGGCAATGACCGGATCATGTGCCGCATTGACCCCGCTCTGCACGAAGAAGCCCTGGACAGAGGACATTGCCGGACCGTGCTGATGAAAAGCAGAGAGTATAAGGGTTATATCTATGTTGACGAAGCAGGTATAAAAACCAAAAAAGATTTTGAGTATTGGGTCGGCCTGTCGCTTGACTTCAACAAGAGGGCGAAGGCATCGAACAAAAAAAGGGCTGCTAAAAAGAAATAAACCTTCCATTCCCCTTTTAACCTTCATCGTATGAATACCGTTGCCCAAACAATGGATAAAGCAGATTCCCCGGTTTCGAAAGCCATCGCAAACAAATCCGGCACGGCGGGCCTTTCTTTGCCTGCTGTGCACGTATTAGAGGCTCACCCGGCCGGCGCCGCAGTTGGTTTGCTGCAACTGCTGTCATTTATTGAGAACAACCAGGACACCCTCCTGGAAACTGCACATCAACCAACCGGAGGGCCTGCCCTGAAAAAAGATCAGCTTGAGGAAATCATACAAAGGCTCCGGGCAACAGCCACCAGCGATGACCCGGCGCTCCTATCGGCTGTTATGAATGAAATCGGATCTCTTCGTCCTCCCCTGGATTCCACAAACCAGTCGTCCCCGCAGGGTAATGTCGTCCAGAGAATGCCTATCGGAGAGCTCCTGGCAAGTCCGGGCGCGGTCATTATCGCGGTCATCGCTCTGTTAGGCTCAGCCTGGTACATGATGAGCCGGCAACCGGCGCGACAATTACCGGTTGGTAGACAGGCCCCGGCAATAATGCCACCCCAACCGCATGCGACTGTTCCAATCCCACTGCCGGCAGCGCCCATGGATGTCAAGGCCTCTCTTAACCCCCGGGCAGGAACTACCACCGGAAGTTCCGTTCCCGATCTCCCCCAAAACCTGGAGGTCAGGATTGCCAGCGCCCATACAGACCAGGAAAGGCAGGCTGCCCTGGATGCCTTATACATTTACCTCGATAATTTCCACATCATCCCCAATACAAAAAAATTCCACTATCAAAAGAGTGGAAAAGACTATGGCCTCACGGAAATTGAAGATCAGAACACGCTGGAAATGAAGGTCACCATTTATGGGCCTGCATTCGATGCGGGATCGGCAGTGGTATACAGCACTGTCAGACATGAATTGATTCATGCACAACAAAACCAACTGGAACCGGATGTCCCGGCAAAGGCCAACGATGCGGTTTTTTACACTGCGGAAAATCAGCTGAAAGGATTTATCGGGAATACCCAACATGCTATGCAGGAAATTGAAACGCATGTATGGGAAATTGAGCACGCAAATGAGACAGGTGTAGATCGCAAGCATATTAACAATAGATATCAGGCCTTAAATACTTATTATAATGACCTGATTACTTATGCAAACAAATTAGGAACCAGTCAGCAAAGAAACTGGAAAGCCTATGTCCGCAAAGCCCGGGATAGTGCGGAAAGGGTTCTACGCGGCCACCAGGGCTTTCAAAAAGGCACAATCACATGGCTTCCTTAGGATCACCGGTACAAACCCCTTTTCTTGAGCTGTTTTCTTAACCGGCCGGCATATTCGACGGCCATATAAACATAGCACCCCTGAAGCCTTGCTTTTAATGAATATCCCCCTGTCATCCAGTCTCCCGTAACTCTCGCGGTATAGGAGTCACCCAACCGGGCGATAATATTCTCGGGATGCCCGGTCTCTACAATATAGGCATCGGTGGTCACTACTGCATTGGCGCCTCCGAAGCCAGGCCTTTCGGTCAATATCTTTATAAATTTTACAAGGAGCGTATAGCGATTGACAGACGCATTTTCGATCCTGATCGGTGCCTTGCTGCCAACAACAAAGCTCGTCGCGAAGCTCGGCTCGGAAAAATTGATCCGGTCTGATTTCCACATGGACAACCATTTATCGGCATCCGCACCTTTATGTTCCATCATCTTTTTGATGTATTCTGCTTCAGGCATGTCATTTACCAGCATGCTGGAATAGTCGAACAGGATATTCAATCTTGTAACTCCGTTCATTACATCCAGTTTTTCCGCCGCCGGATAATAATTGCCGGGATTGAAACCGCTCAGGCTGGGACGATCGCCGGCCTCACCGGCAGAAGAAGGAGCCGTCGCATCATTGGAAGCGCCTGCCCCGGCATGTATATTCACCGGAGCAGAACTAAAGGTCTCCCTCCGGCCATTCTGATAGATGATCATGAAAATGTCCGGCTTCTTTATCGTATATAAAGGGCCGTCCTGCTTTTCGGCCCAGAGTCGGTACTTCACGGAGATATCGTCCACTTCGATGACCTTCGCTTCTACCTGCTCCTTATTGTTTTTCACAATAATGTCCTGAGTTAGGCTCCGGGTGGCGCCGATCAGGGAAACCGATAATAGTAAAATTAAATGTTTCATAGCCGTTTAGGGGATTGATAGTAAGAAAGTAATTCTTACCCGCAAGTATACGGATGCCCTGGAAAACGGGATAGGGTTTTTTTACCTGAATGGAATCGGGGTTTTTCCCGGTATCCCCCTGCCGGCAATGCCTGATTTCTCGAACAGGAATATTTCCGACAAGGGACCTCGGCGGTCTTCTAAAAAGTATTTTGAGTGAATAAATAAAAGGATAATTTTGTAACCCTTAAACCGAACCTTATGGCAAAAACGATAAATAAAACGACGATAGTCCAGGAAAAGATCATTCATAAAATAGTTCTATTAAGGGAAGAGAAAGTAATTCTGGATGTTCATCTGGCTGAATTATACGGCGTAGAGACAAGGGTCCTAAAACAGGCGGTCAGAAGAAATTCAGATCGATTCCCGACTGATTTCATGTTCAAACTTTCAGAAGAAGAGATAGAAACGGTGGTATCACAAAATGTGATACCACACAAAAAATACTTAGGAGGCTCCCAGCCCTTTGCATTTACTGAAACGGGTGTTGCAATGCTTTCCACTGTACTCAAAAGCCCAACAGCTATTGAAATGAATATAGCGATCATGCGA
>DATJJD010000076.1:0-31520 GCA_035492545.1 Puia sp. | reverse complement strand
TGTTTTTTTAGAATGATTGATTTGTTTGATAATATCCAATTGATGATTCAGTAATCCCATCTGCAGCTGAAGATTCTGTAACATCGCTTCCAGGAGTTGTTCCCGGTTGGGGTTTTTAGGTAATTGTTGCTGTAATGACTGGTATACACTATCCAGCGCGTGGACATCCGCCGCAAATTGCCTGTAGAGCAACGGTTCGTCTTTTTCGATGGTCTTTAGCTCCTTATGCTTCAATTCCACCAGCCTGGCGTAGTGATACATCTCTTCGTTGATGGTTGCGTCCGCTTCCGTAGCAGCCGAAGATCCCTTTTCGGGGGTGCCGGCTGTTTCCGAAGAACCCGTGGCCGTCTGCGCCGTTGCCGCCTGGTCCGCCCCTGGGGGTTCCGTCCGGGG
The DNA here is from genome assembly GCA_035492545.1 of Puia sp. Lineage (GTDB taxonomy): Bacteria > Bacteroidota > Bacteroidia > Chitinophagales > Chitinophagaceae > Puia. The sequence continues at coordinate 31,127 of DATJJD010000076.1, read as the reverse complement.
GGTTATTCCGGAAGGAGTGTCCGTAGACGGCTGCTGGCTCTTTGCCGCAGCAGGTGAAGCAGGTTGGGCGCCCGCTATGGCGGGGAAAGCTGTCTGCTGTCCATTATGTTTGAAGAACCAGATACTTCCGGCTATGACCAGTATAATAGCTGCCGCGGCACTCCAACGGACGCTGGTAAATCGAACGATCTTTGAGGTCCCGTACTTCCCTTCACCGGAAGTCTCCTGTCCGGGAAGTGAATGAACCGAGGGTTGTGTTGGCTCCATCCGGAACCGGATATCCTCCCAGACTCTCTTTCCCGGCTCCTCACCATCAAACTCCTCGCGATGGTCACGGATGAATTGTTCTAACCGGTTGCTCATGATAATTCTCCTTGTTTTATTAAATTCAATAATTTTTGTTTGGCCCGCATGTACTGGGTCCTCACCGTGGCGTGAGATACCCGCAGGATCTCCGCAATCTCTTCCTGGTCATATCCTTCGAAAAGATACAGGGTCAGTACCGTCCTGTAACCATTCGGCAGAAGACGGACTGCCTTTTTTATATCCTCCACTTTCAACTGGATCTCATTCTCATCCAGGGTCTCTTCTTCCGGCAGATGGCCGATATTCGTCTTTTCGATATCGATCAGGTCCATCTTTCGTTTGCGCAGCTGGTTGATCGACTTATTGATGACGATCTTTTTCAGCCAGGCCCCGAAAGTGGACTTATAATGAAACTCATTCAAAGATCTGAACGCATCGGTAAATGCTTCCTGCAAGACGTCTTCCGCATCCCCCGTATGATTGACGATACGCAGGCTGGTATTATACATGGCCCTGGAATATTTATGGTACAACTCTGCAAAACTCCGGGAGTCCCCCTGTTTGCAGCGTTCCACCAATTCGTCATGTAGTATTGGTTCTGTTAGTTCCAATTCAGCTATTTTAGCGTTCATTCGTTCATGGGCTTTCTTTGTGACTTCTTACTCCTCTTTTCTACTAATAAGTACACATTCTCTTTTCCCATGTTGCATCACTTACGAACAAAAAATATTCAAATAATATAAAGTATTGACTATTAGATTGTTATAAATATTTAATCTAAGGCCGCTTTTTCTTACTTTCGCAAGACATTTTTAAAACTGACATCATGGCCGCCGCTTTTCAAGTAGATGTTTTTCAAAGTCCGGATTATTTTCAGCTGGACGAATTACTGACAGATGAGCATAAATTGATCCGGGAATCGGTGCGAAGCTATGTAAAAAAGGAGATTTCCCCCATTATAGAGGAGTATGCACAGAAGGCGGAATTCCCACAGCAGATAGTCCGGCAGTTAGGGGAGCTGGGGTGTTTTGGTCCTACTGTTCCGGAAGAATATGGCGGAGGAGGGCTGGACTATATCAGTTATGGCCTGATGATGCAGGAACTGGAGCGAGGGGATAGCGGTGTCCGGTCTACGGCCTCCGTACAGGGGTCGCTGGTGATGTTCCCTATCTACGAATATGGCAGCGAACAGCAGCGGAAGAAATATTTACCGAAACTGGCCAGCGGGGAATGGCTGGGTTGTTTTGGACTGACGGAGCCCAACCATGGCAGTGATCCGGGAGGAATGTTGAGCAATATTAAGGATGCCGGTGACCATGTCATCCTCAACGGCAGTAAAATGTGGATCAGCAATGCCCCCTTCTCTCAGGTAGCAGTGGTCTGGGCAAAGGATGAGCAGGGAGAAGTCCGGGGCCTGATCCTGGAAAGGGGCATGGAAGGCTTCACCACTCCCACTACGCATGGAAAATGGAGTCTGCGGGCTTCCGCCACCGGGGAGCTGGTATTCGACCATGTAAAGGTCCCCAAAGAAAATATATTGCCCAATATCAAAGGCCTGAAGGGACCCCTGAGCTGTTTGACCAAGGCCCGGTATGGGATTGCCTGGGGTACGGTAGGGGCTGCCATGGACTGTTATGATACCGCCCTTCGGTATAGCAAGGAAAGGGTACAGTTCGACCGCCCCATCGGGGGATTTCAGCTGCAACAAAAGAAACTGGCCGAAATGATCACGGAGATCACCAAAGCGCAATTGCTGAACTGGCGGCTGGGAGTTCTGATGAATGCAGGGAAAGCGACTCCGGGGCAGGTATCGATGGCTAAAAGGAATGGGTGCGAAATAGCGGCGCAGATCGCCCGGGATGCCCGTCAGATGTTGGGCGGAATGGGCATCACCGGCGAATATCCTATTATGCGGCATATGATGAATATCGAGAGTGTCATTACTTATGAGGGCACACATGATGTGCATCTGCTGATCACAGGCATGGATATTACGGGATTGAATGCGTTTAAATAAGGATATGAAGATTTTTCTCATTGGATTTATGGGCTCGGGCAAGACACACTGGGGCAGGCTGCTTTCAGCAAAGCTGCAATTGCCCTTCAGTGACCTGGATACCGTCATCGTTGAAAAAGAAAAGAGGTCGGTGTCGGAAATTTTCGCGGAAAAAGGAGAGGAGTATTTTCGTTACCTGGAAAAAGAAGTATTGGAAGACATCGTGCGGGAACAAGATCATTTTATCCTGTCCTGCGGAGGCGGTACTCCCTGCTTCTTTAACAATATCGAGTTCATGAAGAAACACGGCAAAGTGGTATGGCTGAATACTTCCATCGATGTGCTGCAGAAACGGCTGGTGAAGGAAAAAATGAGCCGCCCGCTGATCCGGGAGATCGGCGATGCCGAATTGAAACGGTATATCATCCGCAAGCTGAGCGAGCGGAGGATGTATTATGAACAGGCGGATGTGATGGTGAGCGAAGAGAGCGTAACGTTGGAGCAGCTGATCCTGCTGCTGTTAGAGGAGGAAAAGGACGCAGACAGGATGAGGGACCATGATATGTAAATAAAGAAACATCGGAAGAACATGAACAGGAATTTTATTTCTATTGCCGCTCTGTTGGGAGCGCTGTCCGTAGCGCTGGGAGCTTTTGCCGCCCATAAGCTGCGTCAGATAGCCGGCCCGGATACCGTAGCTGTTTTCGAGACCGGTGTCCGCTACCAGTTCTACCATGTATTTGCCCTGTTGTTAGTGGCCCTTTTATCGGATAAGTTCCCGAATAAATGGATGGTCCGGGCGGGGAATTGCTTTATTACCGGCATCATCCTCTTCTCAGGCTCCTTATATATTCTCACGGCCCTGAAGATCGCGGACAGCGAACATTTGAATTATGCCGGGGCCATTACACCCATCGGGGGATTGTTCTTCATCGCCGGCTGGATCTTCTTATGGGTGGGCGTCAGCACTAAAGGACCAACGCAAAAATAGTACGGGTGCCTTCCTGGTTCATGATCGTGAACTCTCCGTTGATGGAAGACATTCTTTTTTTCATGTTGTTCAGCCCGTTGCCGAACTTCCGGAGTTTTTCCATATTGATGCCCACTCCATCATCCTGGATCTCGATGACCAGCTTGTCATTCACGGTGACATTGATCTTTACGACCGAGCTTTGTGAATGTTTGAGAACATTGTTCAGGGCTTCTTTCACGGAAAGGAACATATTCCTTCTTTTTTCACCGGTGATCTCCTTATGGGGGATGGAGGCGGGCATGCTGAAATAACAATCTATGGAGGTGCTCTCGAAGAACTCCACCGCATAGGACCGGATATAGGCTACCAGGTTCTCTACAGAGTCATTGGAGCTGGCCATGGTCCAGATGATGGTATTCATTTTATTCAGCAGCTCGTTGGCGGAATGGGAGATCTTTTCAATTTCCGGCAGGGTCTGCTCCTTCATTTTACTTTTTACGATCTCGCTCATCAGACGAATGGCGGTAACCCCGGAACCCAGCTCGTCATGCATATCGGTCGAGATCCGGTTGCGCTCGTCCTGCATGGCCGCCAGTACGGCCACCTGTTTTTCCAGTTCCTTACGTTCGGTCTCCAGCTTCAGCTTCTCCTCCTTCTGAATGCTGAGGGTGATCTCCATCTTATTTTTATAGGTGAAGGCAAACAAAAAGAAAACCAGCTCGATGGTGATGCCGCCCTGGTAATAGAACAAAGCCAGGTTCAACACCGAGATGCCTTTCACCACTTTGAAGTTGGTGGAGAGGATGATGTAGGACAGAATGGCCAGCACAAAGAGAAACACGTTGCCCAGCACGATATAGTTCATCAGCTGATTGCGGTACCCCAGCCCTTTGATGATAAAGAACAAAAGGATCAGGAGTAACAGTATCTTGGTGTAATCTTCGATGGAATTGGTCAGGCGGAAGTCGGGGGAGAGGAAGAACGACAGGATATATAATGCCATCATGGCCGTAATGCCCACCGTTCCCCAGAAAAGATACCGGTCCATGGTCGGGTAGTTTTTCTTCGTTTCCAGGAATTTGCGGAGAAAAATGATATAGAATATGTGGCCGACGCAAAAGATGACATTGTCGAAAAAACTTTCGAAAAAGAAATTGAAGGACGTGGTGGTATTGTGCAAAGTGGATTTCAGGAACAGCAGGAGGCTGATGCAGACGGCATAACCGGCATAATACAGGAATTCGGGTTTGGCGGTCTGTGCAAAGACGCTGATGGCATAAAAGATCATCATCAGCATGATGCCGGCAAATAAATTGGTGACGATATCGACACTGGTCTTTGCCTTATGGTTGAGCACGATACCCTGCTTGATCAGGGTGTCGCGGGTAAGAGAGGGATTGATGGAATTCGTAGCCGCTCTGATAAAGGTGAGGGCGACGAAAAAAGTGCCTTCCCCGTGGGGCGGAAGACTTATTTTCCGGTAGCCCAGACTGTCGGCATCATCGGGCAGGATGTCGGGTAGTAGTTCGACCCGGCTGGCGCCGGCGGTTTTTCCATTCCATTGGAAGACCTGGATGGAATCGTAATAAAATCCCGGGCAGAGGAATACGCTCTCTTCTTCTTCACTGCTATTGATCAGCGTAAATTTCAGAATAGCCTTATTATTGACCAGGGGAGCCGGGATAAAATGCTCGTATTTTTTGGTTCCGTGGATCTTAAAGGGAAGGAAAGGCAGCTGATCCTTCGGGATAGGCTCTTTCGTCGGGGCAAAATAGACATAAGTTCCTGCCGATATATCACTGAGGACGCTGACTTTGACCAGGTCGGCAGCGGTGGTATCGGGAAGGGATTGAGAGGATGCATATTTCCCGGTTGTCAGGGTCATAAGGCAGACCAGCAATACCCTGGTAAGCCTGAATAAGTTAGAATCGGTGGGCCCGTACATGAAGCAGATTGGCAGTTTTTTAGGGATAAAGTTAATTAAATTAATTACAAGGCCTAAATACGCTGGAAGCGTATTCGTCCGAAGGACCGACATTAGCCGATGGCCGGGAATCCGCTAAATTTTTGAAAAGCGGATTCCGGCACATCCTTATCTTTGTGTCCATGGCAAACCGACTGAAGTCTAAGAAGAGCCAGCCTTCCGAGAAGCTGAAGCCTGAAAAAGAAGCTCAGGTGACAGTCAAACAGATCGTCAAAGACGAACGTACCCATAAGATTACCGGAGCCGTTCTTCTATTGCTGGCCATCTTTCTTTTTATCGCATTTACTTCTTACCTGTTCACCTGGAAAGAAGACCAGGACAAAGTGTTCCATGGAGCATCTATTTTGCTGCCTTCCTCTGCCGTAAAAGTAACCAATTTGCTGGGTAACCTGGGAGCCCTGGTGGCTCACCAGTTCTTTTACAATGGTTTTGGACTGGCTTCCTATCTTTTTTGCTCTATTTTCTTTATCCTGGGTGTCAATCTTCTCTTTGCCCGTAAAGTATTTTCCATAGGCCGCAACCTTCGTTATGTGCTGGCGGGGCTGCTGTTCTTCTCCGTGACATTGGCTTTTGTCACCCGGGGCAGAAGTTTTCCCTGGGGCGGCGCCGTGGGAGATATGATCAGCGACCGGCTCACCCTGCTGCTGGGCTGGCTGGGAACAGCGGCCTTATTACTGGTAGCCGGACTGGCTTATTTTATCTGGCGGTTTAATCCGGTCTTTAAGATGCCTTCCTTACCCGCCCGGGACAAAGGATTGGCGCCGGTGGAAGTGGAACCCGAAGAGGAGACCCGGGGCATGGGCCGCAACGGCAAACAGGAAGCAGAGAAAGGGAAGGAAGGGGCCCGCCTGTTCGTGGACGAAGGCTTTAGCAACATGAAAGGGAATGTGCTGAAGGAGGAGGGGGGTGTCGTCGTGCTGGCGCCCCAGGACGAAGAACCCGAGATCGATTTTACCATCGTGGAGCGGGAACCGGATGAGCCACCCTTCGAACCGGAAGAAGAAGAGGAGGAGCCGGCGTTGGTTAGCCCTGCTGGCGGCAAGCTGGCCGTTACGAATGAGATCCCTCCGCTGCCCGTGATCCCTCCCATAAACAAGGTCCCTCCCGGAGACCTGGAGCTGGAGATCAAAACAGCTCCCGATCCGATGGAGAACCCGAATGAAGAAGGTATTCCAGAAGAAGACATGCCCCAACTGCCGTTGCCGGATTATGAACCTACTTTGGACCTGCGGGATTACAAATACCCTTCCCTGGAACTGCTGGAAGCCCATGGCAGTGAGAAGATCGTCCAGGATGCCGGCGAACTGGAAGCGAATAAGAACCAGATCATCAGTACGCTGAAGAATTACGATATCGCCATCCAGAAGATCAGCGCTACGGTAGGTCCTACGGTCACGTTGTATGAAATTGTTCCGGCGGCAGGGGTGCGGATCTCCCGGATCAAGAACCTGGAGGATGATATTGCCCTCAGTCTGGCGGCTCTCGGTATCCGTATCATTGCACCCATTCCGGGAAAGGGCACCATCGGTATCGAAGTGCCCAATGTAAAAAAGACGATCGTCAGCATGCGGACGCTGCTGGCTTCGGAGAAGTTCCAGCACAGTAATTTCAGTCTGCCGATCGCCATCGGTAAGAAGATAGATAATGAGAATTTTATTGTGGACCTGGCGTCGATGCCGCACCTGCTGATGGCAGGGGCAACCGGTCAGGGTAAATCAGTCGGCCTCAACGCCATCCTGGTCTCCCTGCTGTATAAGAAACACCCTTCGCAGCTGAAGCTGGTGCTGGTGGATCCCAAAAAAGTGGAATTGAGTATCTATCGTACGATAGAGAAGCACTTTTTGGCCAAGCTGCCAGGTGAAGAGGAGGCCATTATCACAGATACGAAAAAAGTGGTGCATACGCTGAATGCCCTGTGCACCCTGATGGATATCCGGTATGATCTGCTTAAGGAAGCCGGCGCCAGGAATATTAAGGAATACAATGATAAGTTTATCAAACGCAGATTGAACCCGCAGAAAGGACACGAGTATCTTCCTTTTATCGTGCTGGTCATCGATGAGTTTGCGGATCTGATCATGACGGCCGGCAAGGAGGTGGAGACGCCGATCGCCCGGCTGGCCCAGCTGGCCCGTGCCGTGGGGATCCACCTGATCATCGCCACCCAGCGCCCTTCTGTCAATATTATTACCGGTACGATAAAGGCCAACTTCCCCGCCCGGATTGGCTTTAAAGTGTCTTCGAAGATCGACTCCCGCACCATCCTGGATGGCGGCGGTGCGGACCAACTGATCGGTAAGGGGGATATGCTGGTGAACTATAATGGGGAGATCACCCGTGTACAGTGTGCTTTTGTGGATACCCCCGAAGTGGAGAAGATTACGGACTTCATTGGGCGGCAGAGGGGTTATTCCGAGGCATACAAATTGCCTGAATATGTGGATGAGAAGGATGCGGAAGGCAAGGACTTTGACCTGGGCGACCGGGATCCCTTGTTCGAGGAGGCCGCCCGTTTGATCGTGCAGAACCAGATCGGCAGCACCTCCCTGATACAGCGCCGGATGAAGCTGGGTTATAACAGGGCGGGGCGCCTGATGGATCAGTTGGAGGCGGCCGGAGTGGTAGGGCCGGGCCTGGGTAGTAAACCCCGGGATGTCCTGATCAAGACAGAGCATGAGCTGGAACACTATCTGAATCCGTAAAGGTCAACCGGAGTCGGCCGGTTCGCACACGAGGTCATTTTTTTAACGTTTAACCCTCCTTTTTTAATCCAGGCTCTGCTAGTTTTAAAATATCTTTGCGCCTTTTAAGGTAAGGGGGGATTAAACCCTCCGACTCCTGACTGATCGAATCTACAAATGAAAAAAATGAAAATTAAGTTGCTGATTAGTAAAAGATTGCTAGCCTTTTTGTTACTAGGGATCGGTTTCTTGACCACTCAGGCGCAGAATAACAGCCTGGGTAAAAATGATCCCGAAGCCAAAAAAGTACTGGATGGACTCAGCGCCAAATTGAAATCCTTCAAGGCGGTACAGTCTAATTTCTCCCTGAAAGTAGAGGATTCCAAGGGGAAGTTACAGGGTAGCAAAAGCGGAGTCGTGTATATAAAGGGCAACAAGTATCATTTTACGATTGCAGGGGGACAGGAAGTATTCAGCGATGGGAAGGATACCTGGACCTATGATAAATCCACCAATGAAGTAACCATCTCCAAGACGGACCCTTCTACCCAGACTATCAGCCCGGAGAAATTCTTTACCAATTTTTATGACAAGGATTACCTGTACAAGCTGAACGGAGAGGCCAAAGTGGGTGCCCGTATGGTGCAGGAAGTAGAACTGACGCCGGTGGATAAGACAAAATCATTTTTCAAAGCACTTCTTTACATAGACAAGGCCCAGCATATCCTGGTCACCGCCAAATGGTTTGATAAGGGTGGTAACCGCTATACCCTGGAAATCAGCAAGCTGAATGGGAATGCGCCGCTGAGCGACGCCCAACTCGCCTATAACAAAGCGAAGTATCCCGGGGCAGAGGAAGTAGACCTGCGGAATTAATTCGTTCAGGCCGGCCCCGGCGCCTGGGTCAACCGGCTTGTATCAGTTCCCTCCCCACCGGAAAGTGCTGATGTCCAGCCCTGCCAGGTCCAGCACCCGGTCTACTACCGTGGCCGCAACGTCTTCTATGCTTTTGGGTTTACTGTAAAAGGAGGGCGTGGCGGGGCAGATGATACCTCCGGCTAGCGTCACCGTCTCCATATTCCGGATATGAACAAGGTTGTAAGGCGTATCGCGAACCACACAGATCAGTTTCCTTCTCTCTTTTAATATAACATCAGCGGCCCGGGTGATAAGGTCGGAAGAGATGCCGGTTGCAATCCGGCCCAGGGTACCCATCGAGCAGGGGATGATGATCATCGTATCATATTTCCCGGAGCCGGAAGCAAAAGGGGCGGAGAAATCCCGCTGAGAAAAAAAAGGATAGGTATATTGTTCATAACTCTCCTTCTCGAGTTCAGTCCGCCACACTTCTTTCGCATTATCCGTCATGATGACCGACACGGCCTGCCACTGGTCCTTTAGCGCGGAAAGTTTGTCCAGCAGAAGCCGGGCATAAATGGATCCGCTGGCGCCTGTCACTGCAACGACAATTTTGTGCATGGTATTACGTTAGTTTTATCAGAAAGACAAAAGTACTATGCAAAAATCGAAAGGGTTGTATTTATTGAAAGGAGTGCTGGTAATAGGCCTGATATTGACCTTCTCCGGCGCCCGTTCCGGCGCTGAAGGCGCGATGGCCCTCCGGCACGCCGAAGCAATGACAGGCCCGGAGGGGGTGAAGCCGGCCGAAGCAATGGCGGGTCCGGACCGGGTGAAGCCGGCCAAAGCAATGGCAGGCCCCGCCCTTGACTGGCTGAACCTCGAAGAGGCTGCCGGTAAACTGCAAAAAGAGCAGCGTCCTATCCTCATCGATCTATATACCACCTGGTGCGGATGGTGCAAACAAATGGATAAGAAGACCTACTCCAATAAACAGGTTGCCGCTTATCTCCGGGAAAAATTCTACCCGGTGAAGCTGGACGCGGAAACCCATGCTGTTATCAGCTGGAAAGGGCGGGAATACCGCTTCAACACGGGCTATCGTTCCAATGAATTTGCCCTGTACCTCACCCATGGACGTCTGGAATTCCCCACAACCATCATTATCCCTCCGGGCGGCGAGCCCCAGGCTATCCCCGGTTATATGGAACCCAAAGAGCTGGAATTACTGGTAAAGTATTTCGGGGAAGGGAAATATAACCAGCTATCTTTTGACGACTGGCAGAAAAGTTTCCGGTCTTCCTGGTGATAAAAAAAGCCCATCTTTCCCCGCTTATCGGGGTTGCCCCTTAGATTTACTATAACGTTTTAGCTCAAAAAGGTTAAACGAATGACTGTAAAGGATCAGGTATTATAAAATGACTTGATCTGAATCAATATAATGGTAACTGGGTAAAAAAAAATTAGGCCAGGGCCCTACTGTTTCCGGCTTAACGTCTTATCTTTGTTTTTTCATAGGATAAGGTTTAATGGTTAATGGTATTTGATTAGTGCAGCCCCGCTTCGGCGGGGCTTTTTTTTGTCCTGAACTTCGTCTAAGAGTTCTCCCGGGTAGGATTGCGATAAACTATTTATAGGGGTTAAGGGAGAAAATCAGATTTTCCCTTTAGAAAATAAAAAACCCCCTGGGAAGGGGGCTTAACTATTTGACAAATTAACCTGCTAACCTACTATGCTTCCGCCATATCCGGGATGGCCTGCACCTTATAGTCTCCGGCATCCAGTTTCTTCTTGGTTTCCCGGAAAGCCTGCAGGGTCAGTTCGATATCTTCATCCGTATGGACGGCCGTAGGCACCAGGCGATAAATAATATGTCCTTTGGGGATTACGGGGTATACGACAATAGAGCAAAAGATATTATAGTTTTCCCGAAGGTCCATTACCATGGCGGTAGCTTCCGGCACGTCTCCTTTCATATATACCGGCGTCACGGGGGAATCCGTCCGGCCGATGTCAAAGCCGCTTTCTTTCAATCCCTTCTGCAATTTGCCGACTACATCCCAGAGTTTTTTGCGCAGCTCGGGTTTGGTCTTCAGCAATTCCAGCCTTTTCAGGTTGCCGATGGTGATGGGCATAGGCAGGCTCTTGGCGAATATCTGCGAGCGGGTATTGTAACGGATGTAATCGATGATGGCTTTGTCGCCGGCCATAAAAGCCCCGATGGAAGCCATCGATTTGGCGAAAGTGGAGAAATACAGGTCGATCTGATCCTGTACACCCTGCTCTTCCCCGGCTCCGGCGCCCGTCTTTCCCAGGGTCCCAAAGCCATGGGCATCATCCACCAGCAGACGGAACTCATAGTTCTTTTTCAGGGCGGCGATCTCTTTCAGCTTACCCTGGTCTCCCGCCATCCCGAATACGCCTTCGGTAATGACGAGGATGCCTCCGGTATTCTGCTTTTCGATCAGGGCGGCTGCGCGTTGCAGCTGTTTCTCACAGTCTTCTACATCATTATGTTTGAATACATAACGATGTCCTGGGTGAAGGCGCAGCCCGTCGATGATACAGGCATGGCTTTCCGCGTCATATACGATCACGTCATGGCGGCCGCAAATGGCATCGATGGCGCTCATAATGCCCTGGTATCCATAGTTGAATAAGGTGGCATCTTCTTTCCCTTCAAAGGCCGCCAGCTCTTTTTCCAGTTTCTCGTGATAATTGCTGTTTCCGCTCATCATACGGGCGCCCATCGGGGCCGCCATCCCGAATTGAACCGCTGCTTCGCCATCTATTTTCCGGATCTCCGGATGATTAGCCAGCCCCAGGTAATTATTCAGGCTCCAGACAATTTTCTCTTTACCACGAAAGACCATCCGGCTGCCGATCTCCCCTTCCAACTTGGGGAAGGCAAAATATCCATGGGCCCTTTCCCGGTGTTGACCGATCGGCCCGCTGTGCTTCATTAACTTTTCAAAAATGTCTGCCATATTATGAAATTATTAAGGTTCGAATTTGCGGCAAAAATAACGTATTTGGGTCAACGGGCAACCTTCCTTCTCGGGGATGAGCCGAAGAGAGTCGTTATCTTAATGATCTTTTAACGCGGGAATACCACAATTCCAATACTTTTGGGCAAATTTTTTTCCCCCATGAACCAGAAATTTTTCGGCCTCTCCCTTTTAACCCTTCTGACCTTTTCGGCCTGCCATCCCAGACATACCTCCGGGGTCGCCCGCCCCAAACTGGTGGTAGGCATCGTCGTCGACCAGATGCGCTGGGATTATCTCTACCGGTACTATGACAAATATGGAGAGGGCGGGTTCAAGAGGTTGCTGAAGAAAGGGTTTAGCTGTGACAATACGATGATCAACTACCTCCCGTCCTTTACCGCGGTGGGGCACAGCACTATTTTCACCGGGTCGGTGCCTGCTTTCAGCGGGATTAGCGGCAATGACTGGATCGAACAGGCTACCAACCAGCGGATGTATTGCACGGACGACAGTACGGTAAAAGGGGTTGGAGCAGCCGATCCTGAGCTGAAAGAGGGCAAGATGTCTCCCCGTAATTTGCTGGTTTCTACGGTGACGGATGAACTGATGATCGCCAGTAATTTCCGCTCCAAAGTAGTAGGGGTCTCGCTAAAGGACCGGGCGGCCATCCTTCCCGCCGGACATGCCGCCAATGCGGCTTTCTGGATGGATGACTCCACCGGGCATTTTATCACCAGTAATTATTATATGCCCAAGCTGCCTTCATGGGTAGACTCCTTTAATAAAAAGGATGAGGTCAGGCAATTCGTCAAGGCAGGCTGGAAAACCTTAAATCCGATTGCTTCCTATGGGGAGAGTGATACGGATGACCAGCTCTATGAAGGAAAGTTCAAAGGGGACAGCACCACCGCCTTCCCCCACAACCTTGACTCTTCCTATAAAATAGGAAAGAGCAGCTTCCGCAGCACTCCTTTCGGGAATACCATCACCCTGGACTTTGCAAAAGCCGCCGTCGACGGTTACCAGCTGGGACAGGGGGCCTTTACGGATTTCCTTACCGTCAACTGCGCTTCCACCGATTACGTAGGTCATATGTTCGGTATCAATGCCATCGAGATAGAAGATACCTATCTGCGCCTGGACCAGGAACTGGCCAGCTTCTTTCAGTACCTGGACGAAAAGGTGGGAAAAGACCAATATACCGTCTTTCTTACGGCCGACCATGGAGCCGCCCATGCCATTACTTTCATGCAGAACCACGATATCCCGGCTGATTTCTGGAATCCCCAGCCCCTGGTGGAAAACCTGAACAAGGTGCTGGAACAGAAATTCCAGGCGCCGGGCCTGGTAGATACCTGTACGAATTACCAGATCGACTTTTCCGCGAAGGTCCTCCGCGAACATAACCTGGAGCTGGAGGCGGTGAAAAAGGTAGCCCTGGAATACCTGCGCCAGCAGCCGGGGATCAATTACGCCATCGATATGTCCAGGGTAGGGGAATCCCCACTGCCCGAACCCGTCCGGACCATGGTGATGAATGGCTATAACTCCCGCCGGAGTGGGCCTATTCAATTGATTCTCAACTCAGGATGGTTTGAGGCACATGGCAAGACGGGAACTACGCATGGAACCTGGAACCCTTATGATACCCATATCCCCCTTCTGTTCATGGGCTGGGGTATTCCTCATGGAAACAGCCATTCGACTGTCTATATGACAGATATTGCCCCTACGGTAGCGGCCCTTTTGCATATCCAGATGCCGAATGGATGCGTGGGAAAGCCGATTACAGAGGTGTTAAAAAAATAAGCTGGTCCAGGGGACGAAGGTTGGTAACGGTCCTGGATCCGGCTAAGGGGCCGGCCGGCAGCCCGGAAATGCCTCATTTTCGACGCAAAGCATCAAATAGCTCAAAAACTTAGTCTTATAACTGGAAAAGTTCGGGATTTTCCCGGACTTTTGCAGTTGGAAAAGGACCAGCCAAGTTTTTCCCCAAATCGAAAATGGGTTACTCAACTCTATGGTCTGTTTTTTGTTTTTTTATATAGCAGTTAACTATCATCATATGATTACAGTATCACCCACAGCAAAAGAATATATCGACCGGTTGATGGCCGACCAGCAGGCAGCCCCGGATACCTTTGTACGCGTAGGCGTGAAGAGCGGAGGTTGTTCCGGTCTGGAATATAAGCTGGATTTCGATACCGCCCGCAAAGAGGGGGACCAGGAGTTTGAGGATAAAGGCGTTAAGGTGGTCGTAGACCTGAAAAGCCTGCTTTACCTCTATGGCACCGAATTGGATTATTCGGGCGGGTTGAATGGTAAAGGCTTGTTTTTCAACAATCCCAACGCCTCCAGGACCTGCAGCTGCGGTGAAAGCTTTGCCGTATAGAAGGGGCAGGCGGCCTGCCGGGAAGCGCCGGCGGGGGGGACAGGCCGACAGTCACCGGATCAGGAAAAGGGCGGATATTCAGGAAAAGAGCGGATGTTAAAGTATCTTGCACCGGGAAGTCTACTAAACGAAAAGATTTATGCCAAACGACAGTGAAATAATTGATAATATAGCCAATAAGGAATACGAATTCGGCTTTGTGACGGATATCGAAATGGATATCGCGCCGGCAGGGCTGAATGAGGACGTTATCCGCTATATTTCAGAGAAAAAGGGGGAGCCTGAATGGTTGCTGAACTGGCGGCTAAAAGGATTTCATTCCTTTCAAAAGCAAAAACTGCCTGAATGGCAGAATTTTGACCTGCCCGCTATAGATTTCCAGAAGATCTCTTATTACGCAGCGCCTAAAAGCAAAAAGAAATACGATAGTCTCGACCAGGTAGACCCGGAATTACTGGCCACATTCGCCAAACTGGGTATTCCCCTTTCCGAGCAGAAGACTTTGGCCGGGGTAGCCGTAGACGTTGTCTTTGACAGCGTCTCTGTCACCACCACGTATAAAGAGAAACTGAAAGAGCTGGGTATTATCTTTTGCTCTTTCGGGGAGGCGGTAAGGGAGCATCCTGAATTAGTACAGAAATATGTAGGCTCCGTCGTGCCTCATTCCGACAATATTTTTGCCGCCTTGAATGCCGCCGCTTTTTCGGATGGCTCTTTTGTATATATCCCCAAAGGGGTCCGCTGTCCCATGGAACTGTCTACCTATTTCCGGATCAATACGGAGAATACAGGGCAATTTGAAAGGACGCTGATCATTGCCGATGAAGGCAGTTATGTCAGCTACCTGGAAGGGTGTACAGCGCCTATGCGGGATGAAAATCAACTACATGCGGCCGTTGTAGAGCTTATCGCCCTTGAAAATGCGGAAATAAAATATTCCACCGTACAGAACTGGTACCCGGGTGATAAGGACGGGAAAGGGGGGATCTATAATTTCGTTACCAAAAGAGGGATCTGCAAAGGAGCCCATGCTAAAATCTCCTGGACCCAGGTAGAGACCGGCTCGGCTATTACCTGGAAATATCCCAGCGTCATCCTCCAGGGAGATCATTCCACCGGGGAGTTTTATTCCGTAGCCGTAACACGCAACAAACAAATCGCAGATACCGGTACCAAGATGTATCATATTGGCCGCAATACCCGCAGTCGTATCATATCGAAGGGTATTTCCGCCGGAGAAGGAAATAACAGTTATCGGGGACTGGTGCAGATCGGTTCGAAAGCTGACCAGGCCAGGAATTTCACCCAGTGTGATTCCCTGCTTATCGGCGACCGGTGCGGAGCGCACACCTTCCCGTATATCGAGTCGAAAAATAATACTGCTACCGTTGAGCATGAGGCGACTACCTCCAAGATCGGGGAAGATCAGATCTTTTATCTCAACCAGCGGGGGATCGATTCGGAAAAAGCCGTGGCGCTGATCATTAACGGTTATGCCAAAGAGGTGCTGAATCAGCTGCCCATGGAGTTTGCCGTGGAAGCGCAGAAGTTATTGTCCATTACCCTGGAAGGTAGTGTGGGGTAGGCCAGGACCACCCACCTGGCCGCGGGCAGGAGAATGAGTAAGATAAAATGAGTTTAAATAAACAGACCAAATCAATGCTGATCATTAAAAATCTACATGCTGAAGTTGAGGAGAAACAGATTCTCAAAGGGATCAATTTGTCCGTGAATGCAGGAGAAGTTCATGCCATCATGGGACCTAACGGGTCTGGTAAGAGTTCGCTGGCATCCGTGCTGGCCGGTAGAGAGAATTATCATGTTACAGAAGGAGAAGTGATCTTTAAAGGCGCTAATCTCCTGGATATGAGCCCCGAGAACCGGGCAAGAGAAGGGGTATTCCTCGCTTTTCAATATCCCATAGAAATCCCCGGGGTCTCCAATATCAACTTTTTAAAAACAGCTTTGTCTGAAATAAGGACCTATAAGAATTTGCCGCCTCTGGATGCTAAAGAATTCCTGCAGCTGTCAAGGGAAAAGCAAAAGCTGGTGGAGTTTGATGCCCGGCTGGTTAACCGCAGCCTCAACGAAGGATTTTCCGGGGGAGAGAAGAAGAGGAATGAAATATTCCAGCTGGCCATGCTGGAGCCTGCCCTGTCTATCCTGGATGAGACGGATTCGGGCCTGGACATCGACGCGCTGCGCATCGTTTCCAAGGGGGTCAATAAATTACGTTCGGAAAAGAATGCTTTCATCATTATCACGCACTATCAGCGGTTGTTGGAATACATTGTTCCGGACTTTGTACATGTGTTATATGACGGGCGGATCGTAAAATCCGGTACGAAGGAATTGGCTCTGGAACTGGAAGAAAAAGGATACGACTGGCTGAAGGAAGAAGTGCACGCGAAGGAAGCCCGGGAAAAAGCGACTGTCTAGTAAGATTGTTCAACAAAAAAGATCATGACGAAAGAAGCAGGCATACCCTTATACGAGGAATTGGAAAATGGCTTTACCAAAATCTTGTCCGCACCCGCAAGCTCTCGCCGGGAGAGCAACGATCTGCGCCGGGCCAGGCAATCTGCATTTGAAAAGTTCCGGGAACTGGGGTTCCCTTCCATCCGGAACGAAGATTGGAGATATACGAATATAGCCCGGTTTTTAAAGGATACATTCACTATCGACGCATCCGAAGCAGCCAGGGTTAACTTCCCTACTCCCGATGCGACCCTGCTGGAAAAAGCTGCTATCAAATCCCTGGATTGCTACCAGGTGGTATTGGTAAATGGCTCCTGGAATGGAGTTATCCAGGGCGGCGAGCTGCCTGCCGGTATTCATCTCCTTAAAGTAGCGGAAGCAAGCCAGGATCCCGCTTTGTCAAGCTATTTTGAACGCACCTCGGAATGGAATGGCCAGCATTTTGCCACGCTGAATGCCGCCCTGTTCGCCGATGGACTTTTCATTCGGGCAGATGCAGGCGCCCTGGCAGATAAACCCCTGCACATCATTCATACTTTTACGGCTGACAGCAATTTATGGGTCCAACCCCGTCACGTATGGGTGGTCAATAAGAATGCGGAGCTGTCCGTGATCGAGTCCGTAGTATCCTCCGGCAACGCCAGGATATGGATCAATAGCCTTACGGAGATCATTGTCCATCCCGATGCGAAACTGGACCACACCGTCATCCAGACTGCGGGGGCCGGTGTTTGCCTCGTCCAGCATACCACCGTCCGGCAGAAGCGGCAGAGCCTCTACAATAATTATACGTTTACTTTACCCGGCTCGGATCTTGTCCGCAATGATCTGCAGGCCAAACTGGAAGAAGAGCATACGGAGACTCACCTGTACGGGTTGTACCTGACGGCCGGTCATCAACTGGTGGATAACCATACCCTGGTCGATCATCAAAAGCCTTTCTGTCTCAGTAATGAATTATATAAAGGCGTCCTGCTGGAACAATCCACCGGGGTATTCAATGGAAAAGTCTATGTACATAAAGATGCACAAAAGACCAACGCCTTCCAACAGAATAATAACCTGGTCATCAGCAACAAAGCCACGATAGACTCCAAACCGCAGCTGGAGATCTTCGCAGATGATGTGAAGTGCAGTCATGGCTCTACCGTAGGACAGTTCAGTGAAGATGCCCTATTCTATCTCCGGGCCCGGGGTATCGGGGAGGAGATGGCAAAAAGCCTGCTGATTAACGCCTTTGCTTTCGATGTGACAGAAAAATTAAAAATCCCGGCGGTAGAAGCACATATCAATGAACTCATCCATTTTCATATCCCTGTAGACAATGCATGACACCCTTACCATAAAAGGAAGCCGTAAGCTGGATATAGAAAAAGTCAGAAAAGATTTTCCTATTCTGGAGACGACCGTATACGGCCATCCCCTGGTATATCTGGATAATGCAGCTACCACACAAAAGCCACTGGCTGTCCTGAAAGCCATGGACGATTATTATGCCACGATCAACAGCAATGTGCATCGGGGCGTCCACTATCTCAGTCAGCAGGCTACCGATGCCTTCGAGCTTTCCCGTAAGAAGGTGGCCGAATTCATCGGGGCCCGGTATGCCCATGAGGTGATCTTCACCAAAGGCACCACTGAGTCCATTAACCTGGTCGCCACTACCTTCGGGAAGAAATTTTTAAAGGAAGGGGATAGTATCGTGGTCTCGGGGATGGAGCATCACTCCAACATCGTACCCTGGCAAATGGCCTGTGAAGAAAGAGGCGCTACGCTTAAAGTGATCCCTGTCAATGATAAGGGGGAGCTGATTTTGGAAGGTTTGGAGAAAGTCTTGCAGAGTGGGGTGCGGCTGGTCGCTTTTAACTATGTGTCCAATGCCCTGGGGAGCATCAACCCGGTGAGAGAGATCATCGCCATGGCGCATTCGCAAGGCATTCCTGTTCTGCTGGATGCAGCACAGGCCGTGCAGCATATGGAAATAGACGTGCAGGAGCTGGATGTTGACTTTCTCGCATTTTCCAGCCATAAGATCTATGGGCCCACGGGCTTTGGCGTTCTGTACGGGAAAGAATACTGGCTGAACCAGCTTCCGCCCTACCAGGGAGGAGGCGAGATGATAAAGACGGTAAGTTTTGAAAAGACTACTTATAATGACCTGCCCTATAAATTTGAAGCGGGTACCCCGGATATGGCCGGCGCCATCGGTTTAAGCGCCGCGCTGGACTACCTGCAGAGCCTGGGTTTCCCTGCTATCCGGGAGGCCGAGAGTGACCTGATGGCCTATGCCACCGACACACTGCAACAAATCGAAGGCTTGCGGTTCTACGGCAACGTAGCGCACCGGGCCGGCGTATTGTCTTTCCTCGTGGGGAATATCCATCCTTTTGACCTGGGAGAGATCCTGGACAAACAGGGTATAGCTGTTCGTACGGGTCACCATTGCGCTCAGCCTGTAATGGACCGGTATTGCATACCAGGTACGGTAAGGGCTTCCCTGGCTTTTTATAATACCATCGGGGAAATGGACAGGCTGGCGGCAGGTATCCGTAAAGCCGTCGCGCTATTGGCTTGAACCGTCCGGACCTCTATCCGGGACGAGCAGGCCCCTGAAAAAAGATTATCATGACCATTAAAGAACAACAGGACGAGATTATAGCGGACTTCGAGCTCTTCGGCGACTGGATGGATAAATACGAGTACATTATTCAGCTGGGGAAAGACCTGCCCCTGATAGATGCCAAATATAAGGTAGATGAAAATCTGATCCGTGGCTGTCAGTCCCGGGTATGGTTGCATGCTGACTACAAAGACGGAAAAATGTTGTTTACAGCCGACAGCGACGCCGTCATCACCAAGGGATTGGTGAGCCTCGTGATCCTGGTATTGTCAGGACACTCTCCCAAAGAGATCGTAGAGGCCGATCTTTATTTTATCGATGCCATTGGACTTAGCAGTCATCTTTCTCCTACCCGGAGCAACGGATTACTGGCCATGGTAAAACAAATCAAGTTATACGCCCTGGCCTTCCAGGCAAAATCCCTTCAGTCATGAGTGAGACAACGCCCTCCACGATAAGTGAACCAACCAACCTCCGCGATAAGGTGGAAGCGGTACTGCGCACGGTCTATGACCCGGAGATCCCCGTTAATATTTTCGACCTGGGCCTGGTCTATGAAGTAAAGATCGGGGACAAGGGAGAAGTGAAGATCACCATGACCCTGACGGCCCCTGCCTGTCCCGCCGCGGGTGAGATCATTCACGATGTACAGCAAAAAGTTGAAGCCCTCGATGAAGTGCTGGACTGTCATGTCAACCTTACCTTTGATCCGCCCTGGACAAAGGAGATGATGACCGAAGAAGCCAAATTGGAACTGGGCTTTCTTTAAATCCCCCGCTATATTACCCGTACCGGGCAGTACGGGAAATAAATGTCAATCTTACATTTACGGCAACGATTGCGTAGATTTTAGGTGAAAAGCAGGATGCTACAGGATAGTTCCGGCATAGCCATTCTCTACTTTTATCCTGATCCAATTTTAAACCTCAATTGCTGCTAATATGAAAGTACTTATCCCTTGGAAAGGGGCAAGCCTTGTCGCGTGCCTGCTGTCCCTCCCATTCCTTTCATTCTCCCAGGAGAAATTTCATGTGTCCGGAAAAGTATCAGACGAGACCGGCAAATCACTTCCCAATGTCACCATCCTGATCAAAGGTACAAAGAATGCCACCACTACAGGGGCTGAAGGGACGTTTGAATTAAGGGCCCCTTCAGGGAATGCCGTATTGGTCTTTAGTTTTATCGGGTATGAACAGCAATCCGTGAGCCTCAGCTCCCGGCACGAGCTCCAGGTATCCATGAAGGTCTCCGGAAACTCGTTGAGTGATGTCATCGTGGTAGGATATGGCAGCCAGAAAAGAGCGAATGTTACCGGCGCCGTAGCGCTGTTAAAGAATGACCATTTTGACGAGCGCCCCATCACCCGTATCGATCAGGCCCTGGTAGGGCAGTTGGCTGGCGTTACCGTAAAACAAAATACGGGTATACCGGGGAAAGCTTTTAGTATCCAGGTGCGTGGCTCGGGATCCATCAGCGCGGGCAATGAACCCCTCTATGTCATCGACGGTATGCCCTTGACCAATAACTCCTCCAATACGGGCAATGGCAGCTTTGTTGGCGGCAACCCGATGGACAATATCAACCCTAACGACATCGAAAGCATTGAGGTGCTGAAGGATGCCGCCGCGGCGGCTATTTATGGTTCGAGGGCCTCGAATGGGGTGGTGCTGATCACGACCAAACATGGGCAGAACGGAAAACCGCGGATCGGCGTAAATGGTTACACCGGTTATAACGAGGCCAGCAAGAAATTAAAGATGTTAAACGGCCAGCAGTGGATCGACCGGGCGACGGAGATGATCAATGCGGCCTATGTGCTGAAATATGGTAATGCCGGCGCCACGGCCAATGACGCCCCTGCTACCCGGGCCGCCCTGATAGGTTTGGCCCCGGGACAGGTGAATGTGCAATATATGATCGACCCCCGCTGGGCGATGCCTGGTCATCCTGGTCTTGAATTCGAAGACTGGCAGAGCGCCATAGAACGGAAGGGGCTAATGCAGAACGGAGAAGTATCGGCCAGCGGCGGCACCGATGCCGTCAGATATTTTGTTTCGGGAGATTATGCCCGCCAGGACGGGTTTATAAAAGGCGTGGATTTTAAGATGTATTCAGCCAGGGCGAATGTCGATATCAATGCCAGTAAACATCTTCGTTTTGGCATTGCCGTGGCTCCCTCCTATTCCATCACCAATGACCCCGGCGTCGAAGGGAAGGATAATATTTTCCACCAGGCCCTGAGCATGTCGCCCGTACAAGAGGATAGTGTAGGACTCTATCCCAATATCGGTAAGAATGCCCAGTATCTCTGGAGTAACAGCACCAACGGCGTGCTGGGAAAATTGCAATATAATCTTAACCAGACCAAGCGGTTCCGCACCCTGGGCAGCCTGTACGGGGAACTCCAGATCATCAAGGGTCTGAGCCTCCGCAGTACGGTAAACCTCGACAATACCAACAGCAATACCAGTGTCTATACGCCGTATATAACCACCGGTTCCGCGGCCACCCGTACTTTCAACCCAGCCACCAACTCCAATCTCACGGCCGCCACTTCCGGTTCCTATTCCAATTACCGGAGACTGACCTTTGTCAATGAGAATACCCTGACCTATAACACGACCATTCATGAAGACCATAGCCTGAATGTACTGGTGGGGCAGGCTTATAATATCGACCGGCTGGACCAGCTGGGCATTACTTCCGTGGGCGGATTCACCAGCAGCTCGATACAGACGCTGAATGCCGCTGCTGCCATCGCATTCAGCAGCGGGAGCACTGTCAATAGCTCCTCTCAGAACGTGCTCCTTTCCTATTTCAGCCGGCTGCAATACGCCTACAAACATAAATACCTGCTGTCGGCCAGCCTTCGAACCGACGGTTCGTCCCGATTTGGCGCCAACAATCAATATGGTGTCTTCCCCTCCGCCTCCGTGGGATGGAGGGTCATCGAGGAAAAATTTATGAAGCTGCCCTTTCTCAGCGACCTGAAGCTAAGGGCCAGTTATGGCGTAAACGGCAACAACAATATAGGCGATTATAATATCCCCACCTTAGGGTCCTACGGGTATGTATTAGGAGCCACACAAGCCGCCGCCATCGGCCAGGCGCCGAACGTCATCGCCAATCCTGATCTCAAATGGGAGAAGTCGCAAACATACGATGTGGGCGTCGATTTCGGATTATTCAACAACCGCATCACGGGCTCCTTCGATTATTATAACAAGCTGAATACACAATTATTACTCAACGTGCCCGTGCCTGAAGTGACGGGCCAGCAGTCCGCCTTACGGAATGCCGGCTCCGTCCGGAATATAGGAGAAGAGTTGCAATTGACGAGCCGCAACATGACGGGCCGTTTTGAATGGAGCACCAGCATCAATGTGAGCCATAACGGCAACAAGATCGTGGCGTTGTATGGCAAGCAGAGCCAGATCATCATTCCCAACGCATTTGATGTGACGGATAATATCCAGCGGGTAGGGCACCCGTTGAACAGCATCTATGTCGTCCGGCAGATCGGCATTCTCACGCAGGACGATATGACCAAGGGAGTGGCCCTCTATGGCACAGGCGAGACGGTGGGGGATCCTAAATACCAGGACCTCAACGGCGACGGTGTCATCACCGAGGCGGATAAACAGATTGTGGGCCATCCCAATCCCGATTATACCTATGGTATTTCAAACGTATTCCATTATAAAGGGTTTGACCTCAGCATCCTGGTGCAGGGACAGACGGGCGGCTCCGTCTACTCTTTATTGGGAAGGGCCATCACCCGCACCGGTCAGGGTTTTACGGATAACGCACCAGCGTTCTATACCCAACGGTGGGAGTCACCCTCCAATCCCGGGGCGGGTAGGGTTAGCAAGGCCTATTCCACTTTTGGCTTCGTAGCCAATACGGACTGGCTCTATTCTTCCGATTATATACGGGTGAGAAATATTACCCTGGGTTATGATCTGAAACAGCTGCTCAGGACCCCGGTCATACAAAGCGCGCGGCTTTACCTCAGTGCTGAAAACTTTTTCGGACATGATAAATATTACGGAGGACTGAATCCCGAAGCGGCCAATACTACCATCAGCACCAACTCGGCTTATCCCGAAGCAGGTGATTATGGCGGCCTGCCCCTGGCGAAATCCCTCATTGTCGGTCTGAACATTACTTTTTGATCCTTACAATCATCAAAAAATGAAAAATATATTTTTCGTGTTAGCCATCCTCTTTGCCCTCCTGGGATCGGCCTGCAACAAACAACTGAACCAGGTACCGCTCTCCTCAGGGACCACCCTCACCTTTTATAAATCGCCCAGTGACTTTATCCAGGGGGTGAATGCAACCTATGCGGACCTCCGGGGCTATCCCGACAGGTTGCTCTATCTCTCTGAAATAAGGTCCGACAACATCTATGGCGTGTCCGTCACGGTGCGTGACTGGGACCCGATCAATGACTTTTCCCCCGGCATCGCTTCCAATACCTATGTAGAGGAGGGCTGGAATACGGATTTCAATGGCATTTTCCGGGCTAATACGGTCCTGGATCAACTGGCAAAGAATGGGAGTAATGTTGGTTCGGCCAGCCTCGCCACCCGGCTGCAGGCAGAGGCACAATTCTTACGGGCCTTTTATTATTTCGACCTGGTCCGGTATTACGGCAAGGTCCCCGTAATCGATCATCCATTGACGGTGGAAGAAGCCAATGCTGTCAAACGGAGCGAAGTAGCCGATGTATATAAATTCATCATCGCAGACCTTCAATATGCCATCGCCAATCTTCCCCCTTCCTATACCGGCGTAGACATAGGACGGGCTACCAAATATGCCGCGGAAGGGTTGCTCGCGGAGGTTTACATGGCCCGTTCGGGACCGGATTACGGCATTGCAGGCCCCGGTATGGGCTCAAACGAATGGGCATTGGCCTTACCTTTATTACAGGATATTATCAACAGCGGACTTTTTGTGTTCAACCCCAATTATGCCAGCATATTCTCCTACTCCAATCAGAGCCCCACGTCTACCGGTAATAAGGAAGCGGTGTTCGATGTGATGTATGTCAGCGGGATCAGTGGAACGACGACTTCCTTAGTAGGTACGTATGGTGCAGATTTCCCCTGGCAGCTCACCCCGAGCGGGTATTTCTTATCGGTGAAGGACACCAAATCAAATGGCAGCCTGGAGATCATACCGGTATCCACCAACCTGGTCAACGACTATGAGACCGGTGACCTTCGTCTGCCGGCCACCATTTATACTGCAGGGTATACCAACGCCGGCAGCACGGAGACCCGCCCTTTCTTTAAAAAATACCTGGACATCACCAAGATCCCCACGGCCAGCCGTTTCGACTGGGGTATCAATTTTATCGCCATCCGGTACACAGATATCCTGATGATGAAGGCGGAATGTATTCTCAACGGGGCTCCCGGCTCTCAGAGTGATGTGGACGGCATCGTCAACCAGGTGAGGACAAGGGCCAGCCTGCCGGCTATCAGCGGGGTAACCCTGGCGCAGCTGTATGATGAACGGAGAAAGGAATTTGCCGATGAGGGCTCCCGGTGGTTTGACCTGCAGCGAAGCGGTAACCTGGTAACGACCATGAATAATTGGATTACGGTCGAAGACACGCAGAAGAGGATCAATACCGTGGTGGCCAACTATATCATTTACCCGGTCCCGCAATCGCAGCTGGATGCTGCACCGGGGCTCTACACCCAAAACCCGGGATATTGAACCTAAAATACTTCGATCATGTACTATTCTGAAATGAAGACCTGTCCTATCCTAGTGTTGCTGTTGATAAGCTGCTGTCTGCTGCAACAAAGCAGCAACGCCCAGGAACTGCTGGAAACCGGCCCGAATAAACCAATGCCACCCGAATGGATCGATCGCGACACCCATCATAAGATCGTCAGGCTTTCCCGTAAAGAGGGGCAGAATGCCAGCTTCTACTTTCACAACAATCCTTTTATTGGAGAGAAGATGGTATTTTACAGTACGGACAGCAAGGGCAAGCAAATATATACCGTCGATCTCAGGACCCTGGAACTACAAGCGGTGACGGATCAGCCTGCTCCGATGAACGGAGAGATTGTGGCCGTACGCAGCCGGCAGGTGTATTACCAGGTGGGGGATAGCGTCTTTTCAACGAATATCGATACCCGAAAGACAAAATTGATCTATGTCTTTCCCGCGGACTTTAAAGGAAGTATCTCCACGCTGAATGCGGATGAAAGCCTGCTGGCGGGCATGAAGGCCAGCGACGAAGAAAAGGAAATCCTGAAAAAATATCCGGAGAAGCATGATTTTTTCAACCGTATTTATGATGCACACCTTCCCCATACCTTGTTTACCATTGATGTACGGACGGGAGTGCTGAAACCTGTTCACAGGGAGAATACCTGGCTGGGCCATGTGCAGTTTTCGCCCACGGACCCGTCTCTGCTGATGTTCTGCCATGAAGGCCCCTGGCAGAAAGTGGACAGGATCTGGACCATCGATGTACGGACGGGGGAGGTAAAGCTCCGGCACAAACGGACGGTGGAGAATGAGATTGCCGGTCACGAGTTCTTCAGTCCGGACGGGAAGTCCATCTATTTTGACTGGCAGATCCCCAAGGGGGCAACTTTTTATCTTGGCAAGGTGGACCTTCGTACGGGAGCGGAGATGAGATACCAGATGACCCGCGATGAGTGGTCGATCCATTTCAATGTGTCTTCAGACCAGCGTCTGTATTGCGGCGATGGGGGAGATTCGGGGCAGGTCGCGAAGGCTCAACATGGCCGGTGGATCTATTTGTTCAGGCCTGAAGGAGACCATTTTGTTTCCGGGAAGCTGGTCAATATGAAAGATCAATATTATAAGCTGGAACCGAATGTACATTTCTCACCGGATGGGAAATGGGTCATCTTCCGGGCTAACTTTGAAGGGAAGGAAGAGGTATATGCGGTGGAGGTGAAACAATCACATTAATATGAAACGACTCTTTTCGGCTACGATCTCCTTTATCCTGTTGTTTACCGGACAGGCTTATACGCAGCTTCCCTGGCCCGCGACCACGGCCCAGACCCGACCCTGGACCCGCTGGTGGTGGATGGGGAATGCCGTCAACCAACAGGACCTGGCGACCAATATGGAATTATACAAGACTGCCGGGCTGGGAGGGTTGGAGCTTACTCCCATCTATGGTGTCAAAGGCTATGAGTCTCAATTTATCTCTTACCTCTCTCCGGAATGGATGGCCATGTTGACCTACACCCTGCAGAAAGCCCGGCAATTGGGGCTTGGGGTGGATATGTCGACGGGGACCGGTTGGCCTTTCGGGGGCGGCCCGCTGATCGATGCGGCATATGCCTGTAAGGATTTTGTCTGGAAGACCTGGTCGCTGAAAGCCGGGGAATCCCTCCAGGACACGGTCCGGTTTATGCAGGAGGCGCTGGTCCATACCGACGGGACCCTCAAACCGGCCATCGATCAACTGGTAGAGCCTGTCTTTGCGAACAAAGATCTGCAGGCCCTGGCCTTGTTCCAGGTGCGCTGGGCCAGACCGTTACCCTTACAGGCGTTGATGGCTTATTCGACGGATGGGAGGATCCTGGATCTCACGGATAAGGTGGATGCGGCCGGCCGGCTGAAATGGAGGGCGCCGGAGAGTGTGGCGATGCCGGCTGGTGGCGAAAGGACGGGCGTGGGAGGTGCTGGATCGACAACCGCGGGCTGGACCCTTTATGCTATCTTCCAGGGATGGCATGGCAAGATGGTGGAACGCGCGGCGCCAGGCGGGGAAGGAAATGTCATCGATCATTTTTCCACTGCGGCCCTTAAAAAATACCTTAGCCGTTTTGACACGGCGTTTGCCGGTCATACCCTGACGGGGCTGCGGGCTTTTTTTAATGACAGCTATGAGGTCGATGACGCCCGTGGACAGAGTAACTGGACAGGGGATTTTTGGAAATGGTTTCAGCAATACAGGGGGTATGACCTGAGATTGCATTTACCAGCCTTGCTGGGCAAGGACACCGGGGAGAACAATGAGCGGGTGCTCTGCGATTACCGGGAGACGATATCCGACCTCCTGCTCGACAAATTTACCCGGCCCTGGAGAGCCTGGGCGCAGGGAAAAGGCGCCATCGTCCGCAACCAGGCCCATGGGGCACCGGCCAACATCCTCGACCTGTATGCCGCCAGTGACATTCCCGAGACGGAAGGGTCCGATGTCTATCGGTATAAATTTGCCACCTCGGCCGCCCATGTCACCGGGAAAAGATTGGTTTCTTCGGAGTCCGTTACCTGGCTGAACGAACATTTCCTCAGCTCTCTGTCCGATGTAAAATCAGCCCTGGACAATTACCTGCTGGGGGGTGTCAATCATATTTTCTATCATGGAACCGCCTACTCTCCGAAGAGCGAGACCTGGCCGGGCTGGTTATTCTATGCCTCCGTCCATTTTACGCCCAACGACCCATCCTGGCAGAATTTTTCCACCCTCAACCAATACGTGGCCCGTTGCCAGTCCTTTTTACAGCAAGGGGTTTCGGATAATGATGTCCTGCTGTATTATCCGATCTATGATAGCTGGTCGGATCCCGGTCATGACCTGCTGAAGCATTATGACCGGATGGAGCCGGAGTTTAAAGGGACAGGCTTCGCCGAATGTGCGTCGATCCTGCAGCGCGAAGGGTATGCGTATGATTATATTTCTGATAAACAACTGAGCGCAACCACGGCTTTGCCGATCCTGCAGGCCGGGTCGAAAGATTCGCAGGCTGGCGGCGCCCACGCACGCATCTGCACCTCCGGCGGGGGCCTCTATCAGACCATCCTGCTGCCGGATAACCATACCATTTCCAACGAAGCCTTCGAAAAACTAATTCACCTGGCGGAGCAGGGAGCCCTGGTACTCATCTACAAACAACTTCCCGCCGATGTACCTGGCTGGGGTCGACTGGCACAGCGCCGGGCTAACTTCCAACAATTAATGGGTCGTCTGCATTTAACGAGTGGCAAAGACGGAATTCAAAAAGCAGTTATCGGGAAAGGAGCTTTTATGATGGGCAGTGACCTGAATGTACTGCTGAAGGTGGCAAAGATCCGGCGCGAGCCGATGGTGACGGACAGTCTGGAGTTTGTGCGACGCGCCTATAGCCAGGGAAATTATTATTTTATCGTCAATAGAAGCAGCCGGAAATGGGAAGGTTTTGTTCCCCTGGCGACTGAATTTAAGGAAGCCGCACTTTTCAATCCGATGGAAGGGAAGAATGGGTTGGCGGGGCAACGAGAGACAAGGTCGGCGGGGCGATGGACCGGCAGCGGGCACAAAGAGGTCTATCTGCAATTGTCGCCAGGGGAAGCGGTGATTGTACAAGCCAGCCGTTCGAACCTGGCGCCAGCGACGTCGAAGCCCCCGACCTATCCTTATGTACAGCCGGCAGGAGAGCCTGTTGAGATAAAAGGCGAATGGAAGTTGGATTTTGTGGAAGGCGGACCCGAACTGCCTGCTTCCATCCGGATAGACCACTTAGGCTCCTGGACGAACCTGGAAGGCAATGCGGTGAAGACGTTTTCCGGGACGGCGAAGTATACGATCTCGTTCCCCCGGCCTTCGACGGCCCGGGCAGTGCGGGGTTGGCTGCTGGATCTGGGAAAAGTAGACGTCTCGGCCCAGGTTTTCTTAAATGGCCATCAAATAGCTACGCTTATCGGACCCTACTACCGGGTGGAGATACCGGTTTCGGATATGCGCGACCGGAATGACCTGGAAATCCGGGTGTCCAATGGAATGGCTAACCGGATCGAAGATATGGACCGGCGGGGTATCGTCTGGAAGAAGTTTTATAACTATAATTTCCCTGCTCATGCGCGGGAAAACAGAAATCCCAAAGATGGCCTTTTTGATGCCAGTGGCTGGAAACCCTTTGATTCAGGGCTATCCGGGCCGGTGACACTTACGGCGGTGGAACTCACAAAGCCCCCCGTCTCCGACACGGCCTGGACAAAAGAGGTGGGGGCCAGGACCTTTCCCTCCTCCGGCCTGCAGGTCAGCGTCAATGACTATGGTGCGTCTACCGACGGCAGGTCCCTTGCTACCCATGCCATACAGTCGGCCATCGATGCCTGTGCCGCCAAAGGCGGGGGCGCGGTAGTTTTTGACGCCGGTGTTTATCTGACGGGATCCCTCTTCCTGAAGGAAGGAGTAGAACTGAGGATCGATAAAGGAGTAGAACTAAGAGGCAGTCAGCGTTTTGAAGACTATCCGCCCATCGATACCCGCATCGCAGGCATCGAAATGAGATGGCCCGCTGCTTTATTGAATATCATAGGAGTAAAGAGGGCGGCTATCACCGGAGCGGGCACGGTGAATGCGCAGGGGAAATTCTGCTGGGATAAATATTGGACCATGCGGAAAGAGTATGATCCAAAGGGACTCAGATGGATTGTCGACTATGATGCCCAACGGGTACGCACCCTGCTCATACAGGATGCGGCGGATATAACGGTAAAAGGAGTAAAATTTTTGAATGCGGGCTTCTGGACGGTACAGGTACTCTATTCGAAATATGTGACGGTGGATGGCATCGTGGTGCGCAACAATGAAGGGGGGCATGGGCCCAGCACCGACGGGGTGGACATCGACTCTTCGAGCTGGGTGCTGGTAGAAAATTGCGACATTGATTGTAATGATGATGATTTTTGCCTGAAGGCCGGCAGGGACTGGGATGGCTTGCGGGTGAACCGGCCCACGGAATATGTGGTCATCCGGAAATGTATAGCCCGCAAAGGCGGCGGCCTGCTGACCATCGGCAGCGAAACCTCGGGCGGCATCCGGCATGTGCTGGCAACTGACCTTATCGCCAAAGGCACGGGCAATGGCTTCCATATCAAATCCGCTACGACCCGGGGGGGAACGGTAGAGGACATCCATATCCGCAATATCACGATGGACAGTGTAGGCAACGCCGTCCTCTTCACGATGAACTGGAATCCGGCTTACAGCTATTCCACCTTGCCCAAGGGATACGATCCGGACTCCATCCCTGCCCATTGGAAGACGATGTTGCATAAAGTGGAGCCCGCAGAGAGAGGAATCCCTCATTTTAAGGATATTTATATCTCCGGACTGAAAGTAGCCAGCGCTAAGAAAGCGATAGTGGCCGGCGGCCTGGAGTCCTCCCTGATAACGGGAGTTCATTTCGAAAATTCCACCATCTCCGCGGCCACGGCCGGAGAGCTGCAGTTTATAAAAGACTGGGATTGTAATGAGTTTACCATCCATACCAGAGACAACACGCGGTTGTCCATTCAAAATGAAGCCCAATGAAGAAAATAATAAATGTAATTCTACTGATCGTCTGTGCCTCCATCCCGTTGCTGGCTGCTGTGGACAGCCGGCCAACCCTGTATGTCATCGGGGATTCGACGGTGAAGAACGGGAAAGGAAAAGGGGACGGCAATTTATGGGGCTGGGGCAATTTCCTGGACGGTTATTTCGACTCGACCCGGCTGGCGGTGCGCAATTATGCACTCGGCGGCCGCAGCAGCCGTACTTTTATTACGGAAGGACACTGGGACGAGGTCTTGTCCCTCCTGAGACCAGGGGATTATGTCATCATGCAATTCGGCCACAACGACGGCGGACCCCTGGATGATACGGCCCGGGCCAGGGGTACGATAAAGGGGATCGGGGAAGAGACCCGGGACATCTACAATCCTATTATGAAAAAGGCCGAAACGGTGCATACTTATGGCTGGTATATGCGAAAATATGTCAGCGATACAAAAGCCAAAGGCGCTATTCCCATCATCTGCTCTCCCATTCCCCGGGATATTTTTGTAGAAGGGAAGGTAACGCG
>DATJJD010000075.1:0-7603 GCA_035492545.1 Puia sp. | reverse complement strand
GATTTGGAGTGGCGCAAGGGTCAGGAAGGCGGGGGAACAGAAGTGGAGGATAAATTTGCGGCCATGTCCGGAACGGACGCAGTCACCTACCACCGTGAGAGACCGGGCATGAGCACATTCGTACTCAGGAACGGCGTCATCTACCATGCCTATTCAACTTACGAACGTGGGGTGGACGGTCTGTGGGGTATGTACCAATGGCTGGACCGGGCCCCGCTGGGGCGTAACGAGAAAGGGCTCTGGTTCCGTCGTCATGACGAATATGGTCGGGAGTTTCCGTCCAACGGGCCGGCAAAAGACTGCTGCGAATAAGCTGTAACTTAGAGAAATGGAAAAGATTTCTGCTGAGACCGCCATCGAATTGATCATTGCCGGCAAACCCCTGAAAAATTATTACATCAGGGATACGCTGGATCTATATAAACAGGAAGGAAAAATGGTCTCGGACGTACTATTTGAAGACTGCGAATTCGAGAAACTCGCTTCGTACTCCGTCGAATATCGTCATCCTGTCCGCCTGTCCCGGTGTCGTTTTCATGATAATTCTTTTAACTATGCCTACTTTTTAGCAGGGCTAACCATTGACCATTGCGTCTTTGAAACCTACCTGGATTTCGAGAGTGGGGGACATAATCAAAACAATAGCCTGTTTGCCATTACGAATTCCACTTTCCACGAGTTTGTGAACTTCTTTGACTGCTGGTTTCAAAGCGGGGTAATTATTTCCAATAATGATTTCAGGAAAGGGACCAATCTCCTGGGCAACAGGAATGAACCGTACAGCGTTCAGTTTGATATAGCGCCGGTTACTGAAAACAATTTAGGGGTGATGGACCTGGATGGGGAGGGGGGGAAGGATAGTAATACGGTATACCTTTTTTAGCGAGCCGTGGCTTATTGCCTTTTTGGATTGGTATTGGTCCCGGGCACCTGATAAACGGGGTAACTACCCCTTTCTACTCCGATGCTACCCGATATGGAGAATGTCCTGGCATCGTTAATATACATCAGCCCCATTTCTACTCTCGAATTCACGCCAAAGTGATAAGCGTTGGTGCCGGGATAGGAAGGACCCGACGAAGGACCAAGGAACATGCCGTTAAAGTTATAAACAGTGGGCAAAACACTGACACCCGCAAACCCATATAGATTGTTATTCAGGGAATGACTCAATTGCAGGCCCACGGGTGCCGATAAATAACTGGTGGGGCCATTGAAGAATACGGTCCCGGCGGAAAGACTGGCATATTTTGTAAGATGCCATTTGTTGTCAGGATAAAAACCGGTGGCAAATGGATTGTATCCAAATCCCATAAAGGGCTGCCATTGGGTGTAATTATAATTGCTGACGGGCAAATGTGTCTGGGCCTTTGCTGAAAGGAGAGTTATCGAGGCCAGTATCGCCAGAAATAGTCGCATCCGCGTTGGAATTGTACTATAAATATACTGATTTCCGGATGCAAATTCCATTAAAACCTGATTAACAATAGCAAAATAGGGGCGCCTTCCGGAGAGCCCTAGGCCGTCGCCTCCTGTATGGCCATCGTAATGACCTCCGGATCCGGATCATTATATAGATCAATGCCTTTCTCCAGCAACTCCCGTTTGAGGGCGGGTTTGTCAAAATCAAGATGATCCACGATAAATTTATGGCGGAGATCGAACATCATAAAAATGTCGTCCCAGGTATAGGCATAAATTTCATAGTTGTGTGCGCCTTTCACGAGGAATTTTTTGCCTTTTTCTTTTTGCGACGCATACTGCCCCTTTACAAATTCATCCAGTTGATTGCCGACAATCAGGAATTTCCAGCACCGCTTCTGTGAATTAAAAGCCTCATCGGTCCGGATGATCTCCATATAATCTTCTATCTGGCGAAGCTGCTCCTTTCCTATGACCACGCTGGGTCGTTTCAGCTCGACCATTACATTTTCTTCCATGAAACAGGCATGATCGGTGGCGTCGGGGATTGTATGCTTCCGGCATAGGAAAATATCCGGCCGCCGGTTAAAATCCACTTTCGTTTTCTTCTCCTTCCCCGAGGGTTTGACCTTTGTCTTGTCCTCTTTCTCCAACTCGCCGATCAGCCCCAGGTATTTTTTTTGCAATACGGAGAAACTCTCGTTGGCGGACACCAGGTGATATTGCTCGCCAAAAAGCCAATAGCTTTCCTCTATGGCGCCCTGCAGATGATGGATCTCGGAAGTGAACTTTTTCGCATCATAGATCAGGGATTTGATCAGTTCGATGACCTTGAAGCGAGCTTCGATCATATTCACCGTTCGGACGATTTTGCCCATCGTGGTTTTTTGCAGGATGTTCAACAGGTCCTCCCGTTCGGCACGGGTTAAATGGACGATGCGACCGATCAATTCGATGATCGTGTCCCGCTCGTCCGTTTCCAGGAGGAGGTTGATAAGACCGATACTGATCTTTTGCTGTTCCTTATTGAGCCCCACAAATAATTTTGGCTCTATGCTATAGAGGCCCTTGACCAGGTCGATAAGATCGGCCTTGCGGGCCTGCTCATATTTATTATTTCGAAAGGGCGGGATGACCCCGTTGCGTTCATAGGTGTTGATCAGTTTCTCCGCAGCTTCCCCATTGACAAACGCTTTTTGTTTCTCTTTAATGAACTGGTAGAGTGCGTTGGTCAGCGTCTTGTATACGGGGGATGACCTGGACGCGCCAAAAAGCAGCAGGCTTTCCTCTTTATCGTTGACACTGAAGGAGTCAAAATAAGAGGATTCGACATAGACGCTGTGGTTAAAGCCCATCGCGTTGTTGTTAAAAGAGGTCAATTCCTTGGCGATCTCTTTTTGTTTTCCATCCAGGAAATAGAAGTAAAACTTATCGCCGATCATTTTCGTCCAGCGGACAAAGGTGATCTTGAACAGATGCCTGTTACCCTCGGATTGGATGGGCAGCTTTCGGACTTCCGTCTCGGCAATGAGTTGTTTATAGGGTATGTCTTCCCCATTGATGGAAATGCGGTAGTGCCGCTCTTTGTTCAGCAGCAGAAACCAACCGAATTCACAGCCGAGAAATTCTATAAATTCTTCCCTGGTCAGGGAATAAGCGGTGATGCCAAATAATTCGGTGAAAGTTACCGTCGTACCCGTTTCCTTTTTTTTCGAGACGACCTTATTGTCATAGTCGCACTTATCTTTGGTATTTCTTTTGACGGCGATGGAATATTCCAGCAATTTTTGAGCAGCGGCGTCTTTATAAATGGTATGCCAGGTGGCAAGGCCGCTAAATGCCACAAAGGAAAACCGACCCTTGCCCCGATTGCCCCTCACCGCGGACGATGACTTCAGAAACGAGGTCTTTTTAACCGAATCCATAAAATTACCAAAGGTATTTTCGATCGTACTTAGATCGATACCTTCTCCATTGTCGATGATGGAGAAAGAAGTAAGGTGGTCAAGGGCATTGGCTGTATATTCTATCCGGATATGAGAGGCCTTTGCATCAAAGCCATTCCAGATATACTCCGAAATTGCCTGCATGTAGTCATGCGTCAAACCGGCGGACTCGATGCCACTGTTGTTAACCGAAACTTTTAGCTCCATAAATCAGACGTAAATGGATAACAAATATACTAAAATATTTAGTTATTTCCGCTAATTTTACTGGCAGGAGCTAAAAGTCGGCATGTTTTGCGGGAATTCCGCTCATTTGTTCTGGATATCGCCTTGTACTTCTTCGCAGTGAAAACTAATTTGAACAATTTGACCAAGCTCCGGAGGGCCGATTCCCCAATTCGAGATATAAAGTTTTCCATCTGGTCCAAAAGTCATGGCCGTAGGTAAGTTAAGCCCGGAAGTGATGACCTCTCTTTTGCCTGATGGATCGAGCCTTATCACATCCCCAAAACCCGGCGTTGGACCCGGTTGACCCACGGTATTTTCAAGTACGTACAAACGCTGGTGATTATCAAATGCAATCCCGAGTATAGCGGTAAAGCCGGTTGCAAAAATGCTTAATTTCCCCTCAGGAGTCAGTTTAAAGACGTTGGCTGCGCCCTCAACGATGGGGAATGGGGTCAGCGTTCCAAAATAGAAATTTCCCTGGTGATATACCATGGAAGTTGGTCCAATCCAGTGGGTAGCGCCGGGATACAACTTTGAGATATCTATGATGCGACGGATCTCTCCGGTAAGAGGGTTTATCTGGTCAATCTCCTGCTGGTTGGGCTCTGTTATGTACAACTTCCCACCCACGCTGACCATACTATAAGGGGTGCCATCCGGCTCAAAGTCATCCGGGTCCGGGTTAGCTACCGGATTATTCATCAGGAATTTGCTGCAGTTGGCTACCATTGTCCACGTTCCATTGGAATTCGCCTTGATGATGCCATTTGGAATATCCGGAACAGCGTGGGAACTGCCGGCGCCTTCCAAAAGACCGTAAAGGGTATTACCGATGAATTCAACATCCGCAACCCCATTATTGGCGCTGCCAGTTTCAGGGGAGGTTGTGCTGGAAGGAAGATTATCAACTACGGTAGTGCGAACGCCCCGCCAATCAATCCTGGAAATACGGCTGCCCACATTACTTCCCTTATAAGGACCTGCAGTGGGAACCTGGAGGCAGGTGGGACAAAAGGTTGTTCCCCCAATACCAGCCTCAGCCACATACAAAAGCCCATCGGGCCCAAATTTTATCCCCCGTGGATTGTGTAGACCTGTGGCAATCACTTTGCTGCTGGTTATAGTAACATCATCGCCGCCACACAACGGTGTTCCCTCCTGCTTCCTGCACGAAGGGGACAACAGCGCAATTGCAATAATTGCTCCCAGAAAATAGGTAGTTTTTCTTTTCATAAAAGAGTCATTTAATGATGGAAAAATGGTTTGGGAACAGACAAATTAAATGTACCTTACATTTCCAGCGAAAAAAATACCCATTTATAGGTAGTGTAATTTGTGACTACCTGCTTACCCACTCCCACACATAGGCAGCCCTGGCCCTTTTTATTTATCTTAAACGACGGCGTATGAAACAAGAATCTTTCGATCAGGAGTTCACTAAGATATTTAGATGGCTTGGCAACGAATCTGCCCCCAGTCTATTGAAGTATGACCTGGACCTTTATAAAAAACTTTGGAATTTTTTTCTGATCGGGGACTCTTATTACTTCATCATCAACCATCAGAGTTTAACCCTGGAGTTTGTCAGTAAAGAAGTGGAGGAGGTAATGGGCTACCATCCGTCTGAGTTGGACATTCTATTTATGAATAGTAGACTTCATCCTGATGACCGTACCTGGTTTTTGGCTATCGGAAGGATGGTTATTGATTTTTTTTCACAGTTGGCGACAGAGAAACTAACAAAGTATAAAGTAAGATATGATGTCAGGTTCAGGAAAAAGAACGGGGATTATGTACGGATACTATACCAGGGGATATTGCTCGAACATGATGAGCATGGTAAATTCTTAAGAACCCTCAGTGTCCATACGGATATAACACACTTAAAACAAGAGGGCAGACCTGTATTATCCTTTTTAGGGATGGATGGCGAACCCTCATACCGGGACGTTGCCGCAAATAATATTTTCATTCAAAGTAAGGAAGAGTTGACCAGGCGTGAGAAACAAGTGCTCAAACTTTTAATCGAGGGAAAGTTGAGTAAGGAGATCAGCAATATTTTAAAGATCAGTAAACAAACCGTTGATACCCATCGTAAAAACATGCTTCACAAAAAAGATCTCAGGAATACCGGAGAATTGGTGGGTAAAGCCATAAGGTATGGATGGGTATAATAAAACGAAAAAACCTCCAGTACTATCCGGAGGTTTTTCAGGGAAATTGGATTCGCTTTCACAGGGCCGGCCAGATGGTTCGGGTTACGGCGATTAAAAAAGGGCAGGTTCAGAGGTAGACTTTACGGATATTGGATTCAGGTACGGTCGGTTGTTATTGACCCTGTAAAGATGCAGCGAAGGAGGGCGCCCACCAAGAATAGACGAGCTGTATTTAAGTTGTTGATCAGTAAACTTACCGGCCGATAGGGACAAATACCTACCGTTGAGTACTGTCCGAAGAAATGACCGTAAATTTACGGGGTCCCCGCTTACACTTCATGGAATGGCCGATATCCTAAACGAAAAAACCTCCAAGGCTAGTCGGAGGTTTTTCAGGGAAATTGGATGGTCTTTCATAGGGCCGGCGACAGGCCGGCATTACGCAGTTGTAAAGGTCAGCTTCGGAGGGTACAGCTACGGATAGTGGATTAGGGTACGATCAGATGCCATTAACAGGACAAAGATGCGACGAAGCGGGCTCCTCACCAAGAACCAACGACTTGAATTTCAATCATTGATCAGTTAACTTACCCGGTACTAGGGACAAATACTTACCATCGAGTACTGTCCGAAGCGATGTGCGTAGATTTACGATCAACCGGTCATTTTTTCCTAATTTGAGCCAAATTCTTCCAATGTCTCATTCCAGACGCCTCTTCCTGAAGAACAGCGCCCAGCTGGCGGCCTTAGCCGCCACGTCCACGGCTCCCCTGGCAGCTCTCTCCGCATCAACCCTGTTCACCGGTAAAAAACCACCTCCAGCAACGACATCCGGCATCCAGATAGGGGCTGACTCCTTCGTAGATGAAGGAACAGAAAAAGTACTCGACATCCTGGAAGAGAAAGGCGCCGTCAATACTCTTTACCTCAGCACCTTCACCTATGACCGGGGTATCACCGGCCGGCCCGGACCTGGCAAGAACTATCCCGGCCACGGGGTCGAAGCATCCGACAAGAATTATTTTCATGGCGGCAACTACGCCACCCCCCATGCACCTTACTATACGAAGACGGCCATCAAAGGAGAGAAACTAAAAGCTCCTGATCTTGGCGACCTGGATATCCTTACTGAAGTACTGCCCAGAGCAAAGAAAAGAGGAATGAAAGTGATCTGTTCCATCCAGGACGGTTTTAACTACCCGGAAGATCTTGGGTTTGTAAAAGACATGGCGGAAGTCGACCTCCAGGGACGAAAGAGCGGCGCCCTGTGTTTCTTTCAGCCCGACGTACGGGAATTCTGGAAATCGGTAGCCGTTGATCTTTGTTCCTCGTACCCCATCGACGGGGTGCTGCTTTTCAACGAACGTAACGGACCTTTGCTGAATGCCATCGGCGTGAGTCATGCCCAGGGGATCGACGCGGCCAAAGTGACCTGCTTCTGTCCACATCACGAGCGGGCGGCCAAGGCGCATGGCATCGACTTCGATCGTGCCAAAGAAGGATACCGGAGACTTAACCAGTTCGTCCAGAACTCGCTGAATAATCAGCGCCCTTCGGACGGATATTATGTCGGATTCGAGCGGCTGTTGTTGACCTATCCGGAGATAATGGCCTACAACCAACTGTTTGATGTTGGTAAAACGCAGATCCTCAAGGATATTTATACCGCTGTCAAATCCATTCGAAAAGACCTCGAAGTAGGCTTTCACATCGAACATACCAATTCCTTCAATCCCCTGTACCGTGCTTCGAGAGATTATTCCGAGCTGGCTGCTATGGCCGATTTTTTGAAAGTGGTGGTGTATAATAATTGTGGGGGCGAGCGTTATGTGAGCTTTATCAATAACATTT
>DATJJD010000074.1:0-16292 GCA_035492545.1 Puia sp. | reverse complement strand
CTTTAAGGGGAGGCTCAGCGGTTCATTTTGGAGAGACTGCCGGTACAAGGTTGCGATATCTTCAAGCAGGATCCGCCAGGATACCCCGTCCACCACCAGGTGATGAATGACGATGAGTAACCGGCTGCCATGGGGCAGGTGAAATAGTCCCAGGCGCATCAACGGTCCTTGCCGGAGGTCGATGCCCGACTGGATGTCATGGGCGAGGGGCAGCAGGGTGGACTCCGGGTCTTCTTCCCCCCGCAGGTCGGCTACGACCAGCGACAGGGCGAGGTCCGGCGGCAGCGATCGCTGTTTGATGTTTTCCCCCTCCCTGGTGAATACCAGCCGCAAGGCATCATGATGCTGCTGCAATTTTCCAAAGATCCCCCGCACCCGCTCTTCAGGGATCCCCTCTCTGAAATGCAGCAGCACGGATTGATTAAAATGATGCTGATCTGTCCGGGCCTTATCAAAGAACCATTGCTGAATGGCAGACAGATCCGCCTCTCCTCTCACCGGCGACTGATCTGCGATGGCAATGAGGTCCTTCAATTGCGTCGCCAGGTTCCGGATGGTCTGCCCGGCTAAGATCTGTTTTACAGACAAGTCATAACCTGCACTCCGTATTTTCGAACTGATGCGGATGGATTTAATGGAGTCACCCCCCAGCGCAAAAAAATTATCTGTCACACTGATATGCCCTATTCCCAATACCCCGGACCAGGCATCCGCCAGCAATTTTTCTTTCCTGGTCGATGGCGCCTCATAGACCTGTACCCTTTCCGCCGTTGGTTCAGGAAGGGACTTCCGGTCTATTTTTCCATTAGGGGTCAGGGGTAACCCGGACAATTGCATAAAATAGGCCGGGATCATATATTCCGGAAGATGCGTCTTCAGATGCATTCGCAGCATTTCTTTATCGATAGGGCTGCCGGAAACGAAATAGGCCGTCATGAACTTATTTCCTGATGGGTCCTCGCGGGCCAGCACTATGACATCCGTAATATCGGGCGAAGGGGGTTGACCCCCTTCCTTATATTTCTTAATAGCTTCTTCTATTTCACCGGGCTCGATCCTATGCCCTCTGATCTTGATCTGGTCATCCCCCCGCCCCCTGAACAGCATCTTTCCGTCCGGCATCCTGACGGCAAGATCCCCCGTTCTGTACATCCGCCCGATCCCGGCATGCTGCACAAATTTTTCCGCGGTCAATCCCTCATTGAACAAATAACCCCTTGCCAATCCTTTTCCCGCGATGTATAGTTCACCGGGTACACCGGCAGGCACCGGCATTAACTGTTTATCCAATAAATAGACCCTCGAATTATAGATGGGTTTTCCGATAGGGACTGAAGGATAGGGTTCATCCGGGTTGAACAGGTGGATCATACATCCTACTGTGGCTTCTGTCGGCCCGTACTCATTGAATATTTCTATCCGCCCTTCAAACCTGTCATAGATCTCCTTCGTCAAATGCCTGTCCAGGTCCTCCCCTCCGACGATGAGTCTTTTAATTTTGTTGTCTCCTGCGGGCTTCGGCAAATTACTGTCTCTGAGTATCTTTAAATGAGAAGGAGTCAGCTTGATGATATGGACCTGGTTGTCAGCTACCACCTGTTCGATTAATGCGAGTTGCCCCCCATCTCCGTATACCAGGATGGTATTCCCGGTTACCAATGGCAGGAAGATAGAAGTAATGGTAAGGTCAAAAGAGATGGATGAATACAAGGGGAAGACTACCGGTTCCCCACGCACATAGGTATCCGCAGCCCAGCTGATATAATTCAACAGGGAGCCGTGTTCGATCATCACTCCTTTCGGCTTTCCTGTCGAACCGGAAGTATAAATGATATAGGCCAGGCCGTTTTGCTTCACAGGAGCAGAGAAAGGGGCATGGGCTTCCATAGCCTGTGCGTCCTTGTCCAGGTCCAGCAAACCGGAAGGAGCCTGTAGGGTAGGGTGGATATATCTCCCTCTCGTGATCAGGACGTTGATGCCCGAATCCTGCAGGATCGCATTGATCCTCTCCGGGGGGTAGGCCGGGTCTATGGGGAGAAAGGCTCCCCCTGCCTCCAGGATGCCAAGGATGGAAGGGATCAAAAAGTCTTCCCGTTCCAGCATAATGCCTACTGCATCGCCCGGGCGAATGCCGGAAACGGCCGCCAGGTATCCTGCAATGGACCGGGACCTTTTCTGCAGGCCGGCATAGGTCGATACCTGTCCCTGGCAACGCTGTGCTACGTGTCCGGGTACCCTTTCAACCTGCTGGTCGAACATCGAGAGGACGGTGGCTCCTTCGGGCAATGATACCTCCGTATCATTATACTCCTGGCCGGCCGCCGTCTCTTCTCCTCCCGGCAACAAGGAAAAAGAAGTTAGTTCCGGGTGATCGAGCAGGGTTGCTAAAATGGCAATAAAATGCTGCCCGATCATACCGGCGGCGCCGGTACTGAGATCCCGGGTCTTATAGACCAGCTCTATCTCCATTTCAGTTTTAGAAAATATGCTGATCACCAATGGAATATCCGGGTTCTCATAGGCTGATTCCAGGGCTACGCGGAATTCGTTGTTGCTATTGATCATTTCTTCGTCAACCGGATAATTCTCGATGACCACTAAGGAGTCGAACAGGTCATCAGGGGCGTCAGAGCCGGTATCTGCCAGTTGCCTGATCTCAAAATAGGAGAGATGGGTGGACCCGCTCCGGGTAATGAGGTCCCTGTTGACACCGGTAACGATATCTCTAAGGGCCTTTTCTCCTATACCGGTGATACGCAGGGGCAGTGTAGTGATGAAATTCCCCATTACCTTATCGATGCCCCGGACGGCAATGTCCCTGCCGGAAACAGTGGTCCCCAGCAGTACATCTGACCGGTCCCCGTATTTCGACAGAAGGAGCCCGAATGCGCTGTATAAAATAGCTGCGGGCGTAACCTTATATTCCCTGACAAATCTTTCTATCTTTCCCGGGGGAAAGGTGAAGGACAGCTTGTGTACCCTTGCGTCCCCCCCTTCCCCCTTATGAAAGGCCCGGATGATGGGTGTGATTTCAGCTCCTTTTAAATAACTTTCCCAGAATAAGGTGTTCGCTGCCGGGTCCAGGTTTTTTTGTATACCCTGCCGCACCTCTTTAAAAGAGGGCTTCCCGTCAGGATAACCTTCACGGCCATCCTTCAACTGCCGGTAACAAGTAAAGATCTCCTGCATCAGGATGGCGCTGCTCCATCCGTCATATAAAATATGGTGGTTGGTGATAATGAAAATACAGGTATTCGCAGCTGTCCTGATCAGGCGGATCCGGACCGGCAGTTTTTGCAGATCGAATCTGTCATTCCTGTCCTTGGCGGAATAATTCCTCACATAACCGGTGATGTCTTCCTCTTCCATCCCGGACAGGTCCTGGAACTGGAGATCCAACGGGCATTCTTTAAGGATGATCTGTAAGGGTTTGCCGGTCTTTTCCCAGTTAAAGACGGATCGTAAGGCTTCATTCCGGGATTGTACGGTCAAAATAGCCTGCCTGAGGAGATCCTCCCGTACCTCTCCTTCCAGACGAAAGGACATCTGAACGTTATACAGGTTCTCGGCAGTCTCTTTCAAATAGTGGAACAGCATTCCTTTTTGAGCCATGTTAAGCTCAACAATGTCCTGGACATTCGATTTTTCGAGAAAAGATTGCATGGCGGATTTAACGTTGTCGTGTCTTGGGGATATTAATTGAAAAAAGTGTCCAATAATATTCCAAAAGTGATGACTGTTATCAGGAGATCACTTTCATAGGGTGCGTTGATGGAAAACCCTTCCCGGCTGTAGTCTTTTTTGAGCTTCTCGATCTGGTCGGGATTAAAATAGCCTTGCCTGCGCACCAGATCATAAGAGAGGATATCGTGCACGTATTCTACATTTTTCTGAAGCAGGTAGGGGCTGCCGGGGGCTATAAAATGAAATTTCTCCCTTTCAAAAACGGGTTTTGGCACGAATCTGCTGGCCATTCTCTTCAATATATATTTTTCCTTGAATCCTTTTAGTTTCAGCTCCGAAGGGATCTGTGTGGAAAATTCGATGAGATCCTTATCCAGGAATGGGTATCTCACTTCCACGGCGTTGGCCAGCGCCATCCGGTCGCCATGATCGGATACCAGGTGATCTACGAGCCGGATCTTATAATCGATATAGGCCCTTTTATTGAGTAAACCCAGGTTATTCAGCCTGTTCTTATTGATTACGTGGTGATTCAGGCAATTAACCTGTTCAAAACATGAATTGATTTCCGTGGAATAGAGCGTACGCTTTACTTTTTCGAAGTCGGTGAAATTGGTTTCGTAAAAGAAAGACGGGTCCCCCCACAGCTTGTTCCGAAGGGCGTCTTCAAGTGGACTCGAAGGGTTGCTCGTTTTGTTCAGGGCCCTCATCTTATCAAACCGGTAGCCTACATAACCGGCGAAAAATTCATCGGCGCCCTCACCGGACAAGATCACCTTTATCCCTTTGGACCGCACGGCCTCAGACAGTGACAAAGACGCGGTATTATACGTTTCTTTTATAGGGCATTCGCTGTGGTAAACGGAATGCCGCAGCCTTTCGCTGATGTCATCATAGAAGAAGGTCTTCTGATGAAGGCTGGAATTGCTGCTTTCCGCAATGAGCCGTTGATAAACTGATTCCGAATACTGGGAATCCACAAAATCGATGGAAAAGGCATCTTTACTCACTTCGGGGGAGAGCTGGTTAACCTTCATCGCTATCATGGACGAATCCAGTCCTCCGCTCAGGTAAAGGCCGGAGGCAACATCGCTGCGCAACCGGAGTTTGATGGAAGCTTCGAATAATTCTTCCAGCTTATCGATATAGTATTCTTCCTTATGCCCGTTGATCTCCATCTCTCCTTCGGGAAAGATCAGGTCCCAGTATTCCCTGTCGGTCATCTCCCCCCGGTCATTCAGAACGAGGAAATGCCCGTTTTCCAGGCTATTGATATTTTTAAAAAGAGTTCTCGGGCTGATCAACCCTGCGAAGGTAAAAACCTGGTCCAGACCCACCGTATCCACTTCCCTTTCGACCAGCGGGTGTTCGAGGATGGCCTTTATTTCCGATCCAAAGATAAAAGTGCCCCGGACGAAAGTATAGAAGAAGGGAACGACCCCCATCGGGTCACGTGCACACAACAGGGTTTTTCTTTTCCTGTCGTACAGGGCAAATGCAAACTGACCATTGAGCATATTCAGGAATTCCGTTCCAAAATCCTCGTATAAATGAATGATGACCTCAACGTCGGAATTCGTGCTGAATAAATGCCCTTTGCTTTTCAGGAGATGACGAAGCTCGATATAGTTGAATATTTCTCCATTGCAGATCAGGACGATAGATCTGTCCTCGCTGAATATGGGCTGCATGCCATTTTCCAGCCCTATGATACTGAGCCGGCTAAACCCGAAAGCCACGTTGTCAAAAAGCAAGGTATCCTGGGCATCCGGTCCTCTATGAATGAGTTTGCTGTTCATTCTTCCGATGATGATGCCGGGGTCTTGCCCCACCTCCCGGTCATAGGTTACGAAGCCGCAAATACCGCACATATGGACATCTGTTTGAAATTACGTTTAAGGACTATTGCCTGTTGCCGGTAGCGGGTCTATCTTGCCAGAACGGCAGCGTTGTTGTAAATATGATTCAGGTACTCGTATTGGGTTGGCAGCTGGTCGGATAACAATTTCGACTTGGTTTCGATGCCGGCGAATACCTGTTCGGCTTCCATCAGGATGTCCGCCCGGTGGTTTAACAGCGGTAAATAGGAGGTAGGTAGATAGCCCACCCCGGCAAGGACGCATTGATAGTTGCTGTTTGTCCAGAACCTGTCAAACCCCGCCTCGAAGGAAGCGTACAGGAATTCGTTGTTGGCGTAACTTTTTTTGATGGGGATCCCGGCTTTTTGCAGAGACAGGATCCGCTGAAGGGAATCGGGGATCTTCAACTCATGTTTGTTAGCCCGCCAGAAGGCTGTATCTTCTCTCGGAGAAGTGCAGAAGTGCATAACGATAAAGTCTCTCACATCTTCCACCATGTAGGCCGCCTTTTCATTGAACTTATCCCTCAGTACAGGGTC
Organism: Puia sp.; assembly: GCA_035492545.1. Classification (GTDB taxonomy): domain Bacteria; phylum Bacteroidota; class Bacteroidia; order Chitinophagales; family Chitinophagaceae; genus Puia. The sequence goes on along the minus strand of DATJJD010000074.1, from coordinate 10,210 downwards.
GATGTCCTTATTGGGGAAATATTCCATAAACTGATAAAGAGCGGCATATACAAAATAAAGCCCGGTGGACTCCAAAGGCTCCAGAAAACTGCTTGCCAGTCCGAATGAGATGCAGTTTTTTACCCAGGACCTCCTTCTTCGGCCGGACCTGAACTTTATATGTCTGGCATCCAATCCGGCTACCTTGGGTCCGAAGAACTGTCTCATTTCCTTTTCAGCATCATCCGCCGACTGGAAAGCGCTGGAATAAACATAACCATTGCCGGACCTGCCGAATAACGGAATCTCCCATTGCCAGCCGGAACTAAAAGCGGTTGCGGTAGTGTAGGGCCTTATCCCTTCGATGCCGGGATCGGAAGGAGTATTTATGGCGACGGCGCTGTCTGTGAGCAGACAATCGGAAAAGGAGATCCACGGCTCTTTCAACGCCTTCTCGATCAGCAATCCGGCAAATCCCGTACAGTCGATATACAGATCTGCTTCATAGCGATGGCCATTCTCACCTATCAGCGATCTGATCTCCCCTTCCTCATTCAGCTCCACATTTACAATTTCATCTTTTATGTGATTCAGCCCTCTTTCGACACACCAGTTCTGCAGGAATTCGGCAATCAGCAATGCGTCAAAATGATAGGCATAATGAACCACTTTGGTGTCATCCAGGAACCGGGGAGATTTATATTCATCGCATATTGCCGGGGTAATATAACAGGAATAGTCATGCGGTTTTTTAAGCCCTTTATGCCGATGGTACATCCAGATCTGTGATAAAGGGATGTTCTTGCAGCTTGGCATTTCTCCAAAACTATGGTAGTAGTGGTCGCCGCCTTCGCTGGCGTTGCGCTTCCAGTTGATGAATTTTATGCCTAGCTTATAAGTGCCTTTACAGACAGGCATCCACTCCTTTTCAGGAATTTGCAGGAAATCAAAAAGCTCTTCCTTGATAGTGGGTATCGTAGCCTCGCCTACTCCTATTTTTGGTATTTTCGGCGACTCGATTACCGTTATATCGACATTGAAATTCAATGCCTTGAAAATATATGAAGCGGCTATCCAGCCGGAGCTGCCGCCACCTGCAATGATTATTTTAGTAACCTTATTCATTTTATCGTTTTTTAAATAGTTTCGAAAAAAGCATGGAATAACAAGATCCCTTTGCAAAGAGTGAGATGTGTGGAAGAAATAGCTGCCGCTAAAGTAAGTAACAGGCTTACCGATTTATACAATAAATACTATAGTGACCATATAGTACAATGAACCAGGAAGTATGACCTTAGTGAAGGATTTTCATGGAGTGGGACAATCGTTAAGAAGGGCAAATTAATTTAAAAAAAAGGGATGCCATTTAGTACTGCACGCAATTTTTAATTCGGGTTTTACTAAAAAAAAATGAGGATGGTACGTTTGCTTACACATTTGCCAGCAGGCAAAAAATAGCTGGCTGTTTATGAAGGTCGGGGAAAGGGGCGGGGTTGGACCCGCTGTCGCCGGCGGCAGGGGAGGTATCGCGTAACGTCTTCCATTGTGCGATAGTCCGGGTGCGGATGAATTCATTAGGGGCTGTGAGGTTGGCGGCGATACAGAGCAGTGTCCCGGGATGACAGGTCAGCAGCATGGTCTCCAGCAGCTGGTTGTTACGATAGGGAGTCTCGATAAAGACCTCGGTGCAGTTTTTTTGTCTTGAGTCTGCTTCCAGCTCTTTGAGGGCTTTGGCCCTTGCGGGGGCGTCGACGGGCAGGTAGCCGTTAAAGCGGAATTGCTGGCCATTCAGCCCGCTGGCCATCAGGGCCAGCAGGATGGAGCTGGGCCCCACCAGGGGGCGGACGATGGCGCCGGCCTGGTGGGCCGCTTCTGTGAGGATCTGCCCGGGGTCTGCTATGCCGGGGCAGCCGGCTTCGCTGATGAGGCCGATGGTCTTCCCGGCTTTCAACTGCTGCCGGAAAGCGGATCGCACTTCTTCCTCCGCCTTGTGGATGGTGAACCATTCATAGTTATCTATGACCATTTCCTTCCAGAGGGATTTGAGATAGCGGCGGGCGCTACGCTCGTTCTCCACAAAGAATACGTCGCATTCCTTTACCGCATCCAGCAGGTAGGCGGGCAGGGGGGCAAGGGAGTGCTGGTCGAGGAAACAGGGGATCAGGTAAAGTGTCGCGGTGGTAGAAGCCATGAGTTCGATTATCAGTGATGATACGTTGACCGGGCTGCATCCGGGCCCGGCGTTTCGGTCCGTCCTATTCCAGGTTCTGGTGATACAGGCTGATGGTAGCGGCGATGACGGCATAGGAGGGGGCCAGCACCCAGCCTACGATGGGAATGAAATGCATCCCGTAAAACACCATCCCGTTGCCGATGGCCAGGCCCTTATGCTGGCTGATAAAGGCGATGCTGGCTGCCGGCGACAGCTTGTGCCGTTCGCAGCTATAGTCCAGCATGGAAAACCCGTAATAGTAACATTCTACAAAGGTAGAGACGACGGGGGTGATCCATCCCACCAGGGGAAAAAAAGAAAGGATGATGATGGAGATGGTGTATACGGTCTGCCAGAGGCTGTTGCGCAGGGCCAGGCGTATGCCCCGTTTCATGTCATGCCATAACTGCCCGAACTGGAAGGTATTGTATTCTTTGCCATTGATGAGGGCTTCCGTCTGTTCGCTGAGGTAGGCGAAGAGGGGGGAGCCGATGATGAGGAAGAGGTATTTGAACAGGGAGAAATAGAAAAATACGAGGACCAGCCTCACCATGATGCCTCCCATGAGGAAGATAAAGCTGAGGAACGAGCTCTGAGCATGATGCAGATACCTTTCGATGCCGATCATACGGCTGAGCCAGGTGACGGCGGTATTGGAGGATTCCCAGAAGAAGTACATGCCCACGCAGAAGAGGATGGTATACAGGATGCCGGGGAGTATGATCCATTTCCACAACCTATGCTTACTGATGAACTGATGAGCCTTGTAATAGGACTGGAAGGCTATGATAATCTCTTTTAGCAAGGTGTTTTCCTTTTTGTTTATTTTGTTGGTCTAATGGATAGGGTCCGGCTTCACGCCGATAGGGTCCTCAAACTTAAAATATTTATTTGGTGGTGGAGATTAAAAAGCTGGATAATTCTTTTTATGACCGGCCGGATGTGAAACGCATCGCCCGGGAGCTGCTGGGGAAGGTGCTGGTGACGAATTTTGAAGGGAAGCGTACTTCGGGCAGGATCGTGGAGACAGAGGCATACAACGGGGTGGTGGACCGGGCTTCCCACGCCTGGTCGGGCAGGCGCACCCGGAGGACAGAGGTCATGTTCGGGGAGTCGGGCACCGCCTATGTCTACCTGATCTATGGGATTCATCACCTGTTCAATGTGGTGACGAATAAAAAAGATATCCCCCATGCGATCCTTATCCGGGCGTTGGAGCCGCTGGAAGGCATTCCGCTCATGCTGCAGCGGACGGGGAAGAAGCAATTGGACTTTACGCTGACCCGGGGGCCAGGGAATTTATCCAGGGCGCTGGGCCTGACTACGCTGCATACAGGGGCTTCCCTGCATGAAGGTGAACTGTTTATCGGTGATGACGGGGTGCGTCCCCGTAAGGCGGAGATTGGAGTGTCTCCCCGTATCGGGGTGGACTATGCAGGGCCGGATGCGGAACTGCCGTACCGGTTCTATATCAGGGGGAATAAGTATGTCAGCGGAAAGCCGGTTATATAAACCGATGCTACATAGACCGATGCTGACGAACGGAGCGTCGCAAGAATGCCGGGAAATGATATACCGCCGGCCTAAAACCTCGGGCAGGGGACACCGTGACGTCCGTCCGAAGGTTTCTTGATATAGATCAACGAGATCTCGATGCCGCCGCGACTCTGTGAGGCGGGTTGCAGCGCGGAGATGTTGACGTCATAGGTGACGCCCAGGCTGAAGTTGTTAAAGTCCAGTCCCACGTAGGGGATCAGGGCGTCGGTGGCGTAGGTGAATCTTCCCCAGAGGCCCGCATAGAAGTTGACGGGGTTCTGTTCATCCTGGCTGGCGCTGACGGCCCAGGCCCCTCCCGCCACGATCTCCCGGGAGCCGAACTGGTTGCTATAAAGTCCGCTGACGTAGATGGTGCTGGCGGAGCCGGCTACCGGGAAGAAGCCCCCGGCATGGGCGGTGAACCGGGTAGGCACGTTGATGGTGTCTACTCCCAGAAAAGACTCTTTCGGATGATTGAGGTGATAGGCGGAGGCGCCGAAATAGTAGTTGTTGGTGCCGTTGGAGGCGTTGTACAGCAGCCCCAGGCTCATATCAAAATAATTGACATTTACGTATTGGGAGTTGATGGCTTCGGTGGGGGAGCGTAGCCAGGTTCCGTCCAGTTGCAGGCCGTCTTCGAAGGTGAGGCGGGTGCCGTCCAGGCTTTTGTTGGCATAGGTTCCCTGGAAGCCGACGCCCAACTGGTGGAGGCCGTCTTCATCGAGACTCTTGTGATAGGCTGTGGAGAAGGAGAAGTAGTTCTGGGTGAGGATGCCGCTGGATGTTTTGTCGGTCATGGCCATAAAGCCCATGCCCCAGGTGTCGTTCTCGGGGAGTCGATTCCTGAGTATGGGGGCGTCCACCGAGATGGTGGAGGTGATAAAAGCGCTGTTGATGGAGGGCCATTGATTGCGGTAGTTGCCGGCCACCCGGACCACGCCGTTGAATTTGCCGGTGAGGGCAGGATTCAGGGTGAGGGGAGAGGCGAAAAACTGGGAAAACCCCGGGTCCTGCGCCTGGACCGACCTTCCTTCCAGTAAGAACAGGCCTGAAAAAAGCAGGATTAGCGGAATTCGTCGGGTAAGGATCCGGAGAAGTTGCGTATTCGTTGTTGTCAGGGTCTTCATAAACAGTTAAGGTCTCTCGTTATCAATAAAAAAGCACGGTCTTTACTATAGACGGGTAATTTCATCCAACGGTTGGTTCTTAAAGGGGTGGAATACGAAAAATAGTAAAAAAACCTGAAAACGCCAAGGGCCAAAAACGCCAGGGACGTTTTGGCCGATAGGCCCATCATTAGACCCGGGGCTGAGGTCCACGGGACCGGAGGTCCGCTCAGGGGAGCCAATCGACCAGCGACCCCACTTTCCTTACATCTGCACTTTCGTCTTACATCTGCACTTTCGTCCCAAAAGCCAGGTCGCCGGCATCACCCAGGCCCGGAACGATGTATCCTTTGGCGGTCAGCTCGTCGTCGATGGCCCCGCACCAGACCCGGCAGCGGGGTTCGCTACGAAGTACGTATTCTATCCCCACGGTACAGGCGATGGCGACGACCACATGGATCTCGGAGGGATGGCCTTCTTCGCGGAGGAACTGGATGGTTTTTACCAGGGAAGCCCCGGTCGCCAGCATGGGGTCGGAGATAATGACCACGCGGCCCTCCAATTCGGGGCAGGAGACATAATCCAGGCTGATCTCGAAGCTGCCGTCGGGTTGATGTTTGCGATAGGCGGAGATAAATGCGTTGTCCGCCTTGTCAAAATAGTTCAGGATCCCCTGGTGCAGGGGTAGCCCTGCCCGTAGGATGGTTGCGATGACGGGCTGGTCTTTTAGCTGTTTGGAGACGGCGATGCCCAGGGGGGTCTGCACTTCTTTTTCTTCGAAGACCAGCGTCTTGCTGATCTCATAGGCGGCCACCTCCCCGATACGCTCCAGGTTGCGCCGGAAACGCATCCGGTCTTTCTGAATGTCTTCATCCCGGATCTCGGCGATCCAGTTGCATAACAGGGAGTATTCTTCGCTCAGATTGACGACCATATCGATTGTTTTTAGACTGGACGGAGTCCAGTCAGCAGACAAGGCCCTGGCCGAAGTCTGCCGACATTAGCAGTATTGTGACAAAAAATTATATTTCGACAAATTTTTTGTCACAATACAATTTCGCAGGACAAACCTACATTAAAAAATGGTTCCTGCGAAGGATTCATAATTGTATATTGTGTCCGCCATAAAGGCGATAACCCTGACTAAATTAAACCTGTATGAAAAAAGAATGGCTATTCTTTTTGCTCTCCTTCTTCTTTATCCCGGATAAAATATTTTCACAGAACCTGTTCCCGGTAAAACTAAATACCTGCGAGACGTCGCAGTTTTGTCTGGACTGCGGTGAGCCCAAGGCGGGTTATGATGAGGCGGAGTTCTCTAAACTCCTGGCCGGACTGACTGCGGCCCATAATCTGAAAGGGATCCGGGGCATGATAAAACTGCAGGTGCTGATCGACTCCCTTGGCAAGGGTTGTGTGCTGAGCCATACGGACAAGTCCAATAACCCCATCACGCTGGACATCATCGACAAGCTGAATAATTTCGGGTTTTGGAAGGCCGCCGTCGTGAGGGAGGGCTCCCGGAAATCCTCCGTAAACCTCTCCATTGAGGTAAAGGACGGCGCCCTATCAGGGCACATCGAGCGGGTGGATCAGGAGGCATTTCTCGCTTCCTTTGACCATCCGCGGGACCCGGAGATCTATAACAAAAGTTATACATATACCAACCCTTCCCTGGCCAGTTACACGATAACGGTATGGAAGAAAGGTAGTTCTGCGATGCCTTCCAATTTCAGCGACAACCTGGCGGTGGATGCGGATAACAAGGTCTGGTACGCTACGGACAGGGGACTGGTCTGTATGGACGGTGAGCAGATCCGGCTGCAGAACGGTGCTAATTCTCCCCTTACCGGCAAGGAAGAGTTCCGGATGCTGGCAACGGACCACTCGAACAATGTATGGGTGGGAGGATGGGCTGGTAAAAAGAAGCTCCTTTATAAATTCGATCAGCATCAGTGGGAGCGAATGGATACCTCGCTGACCTGGGGGGAGGACGTGTTCCGAATCATCAATAGCCCTTCGGGGGAATTGCTCTTCTGCACGGATAGCGGACTGATGATCCTGAATCATGGGAACTGGACCCTGCTGAATCAAAAGAAGATCCCGGAGCTGCCCGAAGATGACATCGACTTTGCGCAGCGGGATAAGGCGGGCCGGCTCTGGATCGGCACGTATAAGGGATCCATCCGGGTGGATCCGGATGGGAAGGTGGAGGATTTTAATAAGAAGGGGGGTGTCCTGAAGGGGGCCTGTATTACAAATCTGGCGGAGGATGAAGAAGGGGTGATCTACTTAGGGATCTATGAATATTCGGGTAAACCGGGCACGATCAATCGCAATGAAGGATTGATAACTTTTAACGGCCCTGATAAATGGCAGCAATATACCAGTTCCAATTCGGGAATGCCGTTCAATCACATCACCGATCTGTTATATGATCCGATTGAGAAGGTACTCTGGATTGCTACGGACCGGGCGGGATTGGTGCGGTATGACCGGAAGGGCAACTGGGAGAACTACCACAATAAAAATTCTGCCTTGCCTACTTCGTATATCTCCGGGCTGGCGGAGGATTCGAAGGGGAATATTTATATGTCTACCCGGTATGGGATGGTGAGGATGAAGAAGGAGTAGGGGCCGGAGGGCCTACAAGCCGGTGGCGGGCAGGCCTGGATTGGCAGATGTTAGCGTGACGGCATGGCCTGAGGAATGGATGCTAGAATGGATTCTGTCTTTAGTAAGGCTGGCCAGGAGTGGGATACTTTAGTTCAAAGCTGTACAAATAGCTGATGAAATTGAACTCATTGACACTTTTTTTCCAGCCTTCTTCTTCATGGCTCATTTCAATGATGGTGCTGACGGTTTTTTGTTTGAAGAATTCCGCTACCGTGCGTAATGTTTCTATTTCGGTTTCGCTGAACAGTTCTTTCTTAAAAATCCTTTGGGTGGTGGGCACGAACTGCTCGCCCCTGTATTCACCGAAGTCGTGTATTTGGGTGTCTACGTATTGATTTTCCATCGCCTGGTCATATAAACCTCCATAGTTTTTAGGTACGGGCCCCATCTGGATTGCTTTATAGGTCAGGCCGCTAATGGAATAACAGGTTTTTGAAAAATGCAGGAAGTCTGCATAAAAAAGTAATTTGTTCATCTTGGTCTTAAAAGGCTTCAATTTCTCGGCGAAAAAGAGGATCATATTTTCCGCTTTCTCCAAATGCGGGACGCGATATCCATTGTATTGATTGGGTCTTTTTTCTCCCAATAATCTTATTTCGTAATTATGCTGAAAGACATCCCACTCGCCTAAGGCATGATCCAGTTTTTTATTAATTTTAGTAAGCTCTTCCGGTGTAAATTCTTTGCTGCTGTATTCCAGCAGCCGTTTAAACTCATTGGGATCTTTTACCAACTGCAGCAGCCTTCCGTTGGATATGTTGGGGACTTCACCGGCTTCATAATTACGATATACGTTAATACCAAGGCCCAGCACATCCGCCATTTTATTGGCCGGCAATCCATATTGTTCCCGGATGGCCTTTATTTCATCCGGGAATGGGATGCCATATTTTTCACGGTATTGGTTATACACCTGGTTGAGATCCACTTCGTCCAATTCGTCATTGGTGAATTGCTCTCCGGTGTCTTTACATTTGTAATAATGGTAGGTGATCGTGAAGGCCTCCTTGCGGAACTCCATCGTTCTCAATTCCTGGTGAAGGGTGGCTTCACCTCCTGTGAACGGACTTTTCATTTTATTAAATTTTTTAAGCGTCTGCCTCTTTTTGCTGTTTATAGGGGTAATTCATTGGATAATCTGATATATGAAAGGATATGCAGATTACCTGCGCCCCTTTTATTCCCATGGTAATTTTGATATAGATCTCTTTTCCTCTGACCATTTTTCCAAACACCCACATCGCCGGGCCACCGTTTAGGGTGTCAGGCATCGGTCCCTGAGAATAATCATGCCAGGCCAACGACTTTAAAACCGTATTTCTGCCAGTTGTAGTCATTTCCAAATCTAAGAGCGTCTGCCTGTTCTTTCCACGGTCGTCTCTTATTACTATCCCCCATATTCCCATTTTTGTATGAAATTCTGAGAGGAAAAGCTGTATTTCATGCAGGGTAGCCATGATTAATTGATTGCAGGGTAAAGGTAAGAAGGAATTAAAATAAACAACTTTAAAGTTGTTTATTGTGGATAAAAATGATTTTTTATGACTCAGAAAATCATTGAAGGTTCGGGCCCAACCATTGAATAACCGGCCGCTCAAAACTACAGCCGGTTATTTTTGTGCCTTCGGCTGGCAGGCCCGTGGTCTGCTTTACCGTATATGAAAAAAGTATATAGTTCTCTTCTTATTCTCGGCATGCTGATGGGTGGGCCGGCCTTTTCTCAGACGGGCGAGGTCCCACACCGGCTTGACCCGGACCTGATGCAATTTTTTGTAGGTCACTGGACGGGGGAGGGACAGTTCAGCAACGGGAAGAAGATCGCTGCCGATGTCGTCTTTCAACTTTCCCTGGATAGCAGCTGGCTGGTCTATACCCACCGGGACCAACCGCCTAATTCCTATAAGGCGGATTCTTATTGGGGAGTAGACCGGCAGACGGGGGAATTCGTCGCGTACTGTTTGGATAATTTCCAGGGGCACCGGCAATTCGTCAGCGATGGCTGGAAGAAGGGGAAGATGGTCCTTACGGCGCATGCTTATCTTGCCGGAGTGGGGACTTACTTCGAACATTTCCGGTTTGAAAAAGTGTCGGACAAAAGTTTTAAGATGAGTTATGAGACCAGCCGCGACGGCATCTCCTGGATGCTGGGGGACGAGCTGGTGTTTACAAAGACGGGCAATTCCTCCAACTAACTTATTTTTGCGCCCAATATGGTCTACAAAGTCATTGGGCTCATGAGCGGCAGTTCCCTGGATGGGCTGGACATAGCCTATGTTCATCTGCAGGAAAGCCGCCTTACTTCGAAGGATAGCCCCAGGAAATGGGAGTTTAATTTTATACATACGGCTTGTTATCCCTATACGGGGGAGTGGAAGCAAAGGCTGTCTTCCGCTCCCGGTCTCTCCGCCCGGGACTACCAGCTATTACATACGGACTACGGACATTTTTTAGGGGAGCAGGTGCTGCGGTTTGTAGAGGAGTTTGGGCTGCATTACCAGGTGCAGCTGATCGCCAGCCATGGGCATACCAGCTTCCACCTCCCGGCCCGGAAGATGACGGCTCAGTTGGGGGATGGGGCAGCCCTGGCGGCTACAACCAGGATCAATGTGGTGAGCGACCTGCGGGCGATGGACCTGGCCCTGGGAGGGCAGGGGGCGCCCATCGTGCCTATCGGGGAGAAATTGCTGCTCTCCGGGTACGA
>DATJJD010000073.1:0-3596 GCA_035492545.1 Puia sp. | reverse complement strand
AGCATGGCCGGGGGACCCGATTCCACCAGGTCGCTGTCGAATTTCTTTGCCCGGGTGGGGATGATGATCTTCAGGTCGGGCATGTTGAGCGCCTGCCCTTTCAGCGCCACCGGATCGGCTTCTCCGGCCCCTTTCTCTACCGGTGTCCAGTTCACCAGGTCGTCGGAGGTGGCTGCCCAAATATTCTGGTCGCCCCAGTACATCCAGTATTTGCCGTTGATCCGGGTAGCGAGGACCTTCCCGTTCTCGTATTTCGATACGATAGCGCCCGACTTCGACCAGAGCTCTTTATATTTTCCATTATAGGCTTTTGCGAAGGCCGGGCCGTGTTTGGTCCAATGTTCCAGATCTTTCGAGGTAGCCATCAGCAACCGGGCCGTCTTACCGTCAAAAGCCGTATAGGTCATATAATAGGTACCTTTTTCATCTTCCACCACGCGGGGGTCTTCGCAGCCCCCTTCCCATTCGTATTTCTTCTGGGCGTCTTCGGCCGGGTACAGCACCGGGGATGGATGGCGGGTGAAGTGAAAGCCATCCGTACTTTCGGCCAGGCCTATGCGGGAAGTGCCTGCCGGCTGGCCGACCTTGTCCTGTGCCCGATAGAGCATATATACTTTTCCATCCCGGACGACAATGGCCGGATTAAATACATCTTTTTCTTCCCAGGATATCTTTTCTTTCCGAATGGGGTCCATAAAGCTGCCCGTGCCAGGCTGCAGCACTGGGTTCACACTGTCCACTTTTGTGAACGGAAGGAGGGCCCAGGATGCCTCTGCAGCAGTAGCGGATGCCGTTGAGTCGCCGATCGCTGCATGGTCTTTGCCGGGTCCGTTACAGGCCAGGCCGGATAAGATGATAACACAGGCAGCGAAATATTGTCCGAATCTGTTTTTCATGTTGTTTGATTTTCGTTCACTTATGGGGTTTGTTCAATGCTGTAAATGGTCGATATATCGGAATCCGACAGCACCGTGTTATAAAAGCGGATATCGTCCATTGAGCCTATGAAATAGCTGGCGCCATAAAAATAATTGGCATCGAGGCTGTTGGTCAAATTGTAGAATTCTTTCGGCATCTCATTGCCAATCGAAAGGTCGACCGGTGAAGTTAACGTGAGGGCGCCTCCGGGAACGTCGGTCCAGGTCTTTACCAAATCACCGTTGACATAGAACTTCTCTGTTCCCGCGGTATACGATACGGCCAGATGCGTCCAGATGGAGGAAACGTTGACCGCACCTGCATCGCGATCGTAAATCGTGGTCGGGGATACGCTAACCGTAAAAAATGGAACGCCTGTGCCATTCAGGTTGAATTTATAGCCTAGCCAGCGGCGCATGGATATCATATAGCTGCCGTTTGTATTAGCTGTCATTTTCACCCACATGCTGATCGTAAGGCTGCCGGGGTTAAGGGACGGGCTGTAAGGCACCTGGATCAGGGAGCCATTGTTGAATGTATAAGCCATGTTGGGTCTTCCGAAGCGGTCGGGGCCCAGTTGCGGGAGCGTTCCGCCGTCTGCGATAGTGGCTACGCTGCTTCCCACCCAACCTGTTTTCAACACGCCATTATGTCCATTGCCGGTAGCATCCGTCGCATCGCCGTCAAATTTCCAGTGAGCTACCAGGTATTCGCTGGAGACCTCCCCGATCAGTTTGGTGTTAAACTGCCGAGCAGCCAGGAGCAGGTTGTTATAAGTATTGTTGACTTGTTCCTGGGTAAATGTATTACCCGTGTTGACTGTTGTCGCCAGGATGATGGCCGTGTCCAGCTGAGCTTTAGCGCCGGTGGCATAGTTGCCAGGTTTATTGCCTTCCACGGCGGCGTTATATACCTGGGTCAGCGAGTCGATCAGGTGGCTCAGAGCGGACTTGTTGGCATTGTAATCGGGAGTTTCCCCTTTTTTGCTGCAGGCGGAGAATAGCACCGTTGCGAAGACTGCCGCCAGGATAAAAACCAATATATATTTATTGCTGCGCATATTGATAAATTTTAGAAGGGAGTCCATTTATTTACCCAGTTTTTTATTCGTGTCTCTTTCGCTTTGCGGGATAGGGAACCACTTATTCTTATCGTAATTGAAGTTGGGAGATTCTGCCGTCAGCACGCTGGTAGCATAAGCGCTGCCATACCGGATCACATCGAAGAAGCGATGGAATTCCAACGCCAGTTCGGACCTTCTTTCATTACGGATGATGGTCCGCAGCTGTCCCTGGTCGGTGGTGGTGATCTCAGGCAGTAGGCCGGTGGGTATGGCGCCATATCCCGGCAAAGAAGCGTCATGCAGATACGACTCCCGGGCTCGTTTGCGGACTTTTTCCAGCGGGACCAGGGCGAGAGTGCTGCTGCCGCTCTCATTCAGAGCCTCTGCCTCTATGAGCAGGACGTCTGACAGACGGATGGCTTCATAATTCAGGTTTCCGTCATTTTTTATGGTAGCAGGGATTACGGACAGTGGCTGATTGTGTTTCTTGCTGATGTAACCCGTCGTCGTCCAGGAAGGGTCGAAAGGCGTATCGAAATAAGGCTGCCCTTGCTGAGCCACTGTATAGTTCAGACGGGGATCGGGTTCACCGCCCGTAGCTTTTTCAAAATTGTCAACTAATGACTGGGTAGGATAAAAGAATCCATATCCATTGAGACTGCGGGGGGCAAACCACGCATTCAGTTCATTCCCCTGGTAGGGGCTGGCGCCCGAAATGTGGTTCACCGTAAAGATCACTTCCGTATTATTTTTCGTAGCGGCATTAAAATTATCCGTGAATAAGGGTGTCAGGGCATAATAATTCAGCGCTTCTACCGCCTGTGCGTTCTGTGCCGCCAACTGGTAGTGATTGGGCAGGTCGGCATGGAAGAGATAGGTTTTTGCCAGCAAGGCCAAAGCCGCCCCCCGGGTTATCCTGCCAAAGTCAGCCGCAGCCAGGGCGGAAGGCAGCGGGAGGTCCGGTATCGCATCCAGGCAATCCTTTTCTATCTGCGCATAGATCGTATCCTGGGGCAGGGCGGGGCTTTGCAGCTCCTCCGGCGTTTCCACTTTCAGATGTAAGGGAATATCTCCATAGCTGGTGGTAAGAACGAAATAATAATAGGCCCTTAAAAACTTCGCCTGTGCGATAGCTGATTTTTTAACAGCGTCCGAAACCCCTGTATTGGAAACGGACAACCCGTCCAGCACCACATTACATTTGAATACGCCATCATAGTACCGCTGCCAGACCGCTTCCACGGCGGAGTTGGTAGGCAGGATATTAAAGTTGTTGATGGCGTCGAAGTCGGCCTGGTCTCCGGGATTGCCGCCTTTGATCGCATCATCGGAAGCCACATCCCCCAATACCCAGATAGCATTGGAAGCACCGGAGGTGAAGGTCAAAGGGACGTAAGCCGCATTGACAGCCAGTAGGACGTTGGCATCCGAAGTGAAATAATTGGCCGGAACGTAGTTGCTCAACACCGGCTGGTCCAGGAATTTTTTACAGCCCGTCGCCAGCAGCGCAGGAATGGATAAAAAGATAAAAATATTTTTCAGTCTCATATCATAAAGATTTGAAAGATTAGAAGTTCAGGTTAGCGCCGATGGTAATGGTCCTGGCAGAGGGATA
>DATJJD010000072.1:0-26283 GCA_035492545.1 Puia sp. | reverse complement strand
AAATGCGCGCCTCACCAGAAATCCGGATAAGGAACTTAGTCCGCTAAACAGGCCGCCGATCAAGCTGCTTACGATTACCAACAGAACCCAATGAGGCAAAAACAAAAGTTGTGACATTTTATTGGCAAGCAAATTTTCGTTTGGAAGTGTTTTAAAAAGGATCAGCAGCATCCATAACAGGGCATTTGCAGCAAAACCCGACCAAAAGGCGGCTGGGGTGGTTTTGCATAAAAAAAAGGCGGCAAAAAAAGAAATGGGGGCTATAGACCACCAATAAGGGACTAAAAAATAAGCTATAATTCCCCAAAATAGCATCATTAGAAAGGGCATAAATTATTTTTTTAATGTTATTGAATCAATGATCGCATCGTTGGCCTGCTCCCTGGAAGACAGGAAAATAAGCTCATCCAATTTTCCCTCTTTCCAGGATGGGAATGAATTATCGTAATAAAAGCTACCGGGGTTTCCCGATTCTCCGCCGGGCAGGATCCCATAACCTCGTACGTGGGGGCCCAACTCAACCACCATTCTCCAGGAAGGACCAAATCCGCCCGCCAATGCATTGATGGTATTGGCAGCGCCACCAGCTTTAAAACCCGGCAATCCGAACGAAGGGATGCCGGAGATATGCCTGATAGTTTTAACGTCCGAGTTGTTCCAGGTCCAGTTATCGCCCAGGTTTCCATTCTTTCGTATGAGCTTATCCATAGCGGCTTTATAAGAGCTGGCGATCACATCCGTCAGCGTCTCCTTTTGTGGGGTTTTGGCATCGTCCATCCAACGTGAGTTGGTGTCGGTTTTGATGATGGCGGCAGTTCTCTCAAAATCGGGCCAGGGGAAGGTCATACCAGGCCCCGGCAGACTGTTGCGCCAGATAGTCATATACAGTTCGCGCCACCAGGCATCGAAAAGGGTAGCGGCTACAGAATTTTCAGTGTACTTATAATCCCATCCTTCCATCTCCATTAACAATTGTTTGTCCACTTTAATGCCCGACTGCTTCAGGCGCCTTAACATTACCGGATAGACCGCCTCCGCCAGTTCCCGGTAGGTATCCAGTTGCAAAAGGCGAAAACTGTCTGCATTTATGTTTTTCATAGAGGATAATCTTATGTTGATCCTCTTTGCCCTTTCCTCCGAAGCAAATGCACCTCCTATATAGTAGGGATAGGAGCTGTCAGTAAGCGGCTGATTAGCTGAGCAGACAAATCCGTTTTCCGGGTTTTTCGTGAACGGGACCTCGTCCATTGGGATCCATCCCTTCCAGTCATCCCGTTTTTGGGAGCCGTCCAATATAAATTCGCCCTGGTCTTTGTATTTTAAAGGGTATTTCCCTTCGCAAACCATGGCAATATCTTTGTCAGCGTCTGCAAATACCACATTCTGCGCGGGACAGAACAAGTCGGTTAGCGCCTGCCTGAAATCCACGTAATTTTTAGCCCTGTTCAAAAAATAAAACGCTTTAATATCATTGGAAGGTTGATGCAATACCCATTTCATGGCAAAACCTTCCTCTTCCTTTGCCGGGCCCATATACACCCGGTTACGATGGGAACCATCATAAACCACCGGGCCCTGATGTGTATATAAAAGGGTATCTGTGATCACCCCTCCTTTATCGGGATAAAACCTTTCAATCCTCTTTGTCACTTTATGCCATTGATCATCATACCAATACTCCTGCCTGGTCCGGTCCCGGAATCGTATGCGATACCAATCAACCACATCCGCGCTGGTATTGGTAATTCCCCAGGCGATATCCTTATTGTATCCTATCATGATACAGGGAATACCGGGAATAGAAACACCATACACATTGATGCCCGGCCCGTTCATCTGCAATTGATACCAGATACCCGGGAAGGTGAGTTCCAGGTGCGGATCATTTGCAAGCACCGGATATCCGCTTTGCGTTTTTGAACCTGATACCGCCCAGTTATTGCTTCCTATAACACGGTCGTCATTTCTTATATTGCCAGCAATAGTGCCTTCAGAAAGGCCAACAGGGAGTGGAGAAAATTTCCAGGGGCTATGCCGGGGAATCACAGGATATGCATTGGAGTCCTCCCCGATCAATTCTTTTATAGTATCCATTCCAAGTTTTTCCAATCCATTGGCCATTCTGAATTCAGCCTCTCCGCCGGTCAGCTTCTCAGCCATTAATTTCAATACCGCCAGGCTGTAAACAGGTTTCCATGTCATCGGCTGCCGGTCAATCATTTTATATTCAAGGGGATAGTCAGCGGGCTTCAGCTTTTTCACATATGCGTTAACTCCTTCACTATAAGCTTCCAGCATAGCCGCTGTCCGGGGGTCTTTCATGGCTGAATCCAGCGACTGCCGGGCAGCCTGGAACAGACCGATCCTCCTCATAGATATATCGGATTGCAAAAGGCGCATTCCAAAGATCTCCGATAAGGTTCCCGCAGCCTGTCTTGCCTGCATTTCCATTTGCCACAGCCTGTCTTTTGCCGTAATATATCCCTGAGCAAAATACAGATCGTGTTCGTTTTCAGCGAACAGGTGAGGCACCCGGTTGCGATCGTATTTTATTAGCACGTCGCTTCCGACGGATCCGGTAACGATGGATCCTTCCGGCTTGATTTTTCTTCGTTCCGCATTTTGCCACAATCCCTCAGAAGGGCTGAGAATTTTGCCAAGAGGGGGCACCACTCCGTATTTTGTATTCAATAGCCAAATCAATACTGCCAATAACAGGATGGCCCCAATCGCCTTGGAGGTGTGTTTGTTCATACTTTCACAATTTAACGTTTAAAAGAAAGGACAGTCTTTAAATACCGGTCCGGATAACCGATCTCGTCTATCGGCAAAAGGGGATTGGTGGTGCATTTTTGCAGCAGGTCCATAAATCCATCCCACAGTCTTTCTATTACTTCCGCCTGATAAATACTGGTATCATAATGGCAGACAATCTCAATGCCATTGTTACATATCCTTATATGGAGGTCAATATCAAAGATCCCCAACATGGTTTTATCTGAATGACGGCTGGAAAGGTCAGTCAGGGCAGCAGTCGGTGTCGTCGGCTGCACATTCAGGAATATGGTATTAATGGCATTAAAAGGTATATCGAGGTCATCCAATAATTTAGCCAGGGTATAATACTTGAAAGAAGAAGCAATAGAACCGTTGATAATGATATCTGTCAGCAAGCTATCAAAGCTCATATTCCCATCCAGAGAATTCCGGACAAGGATGGTATTGACAAAAAAACCCATAATTGTCTGAAATTCCGCCCGGTCTCTTGTAGCGGTATTGACGCCGAAAACGACGCTCTTCAGAGACGTTGTTTTATATATCAGCACATTCCATACTGCCATTATAAAAAAGTGAACGGCAGCCTTCCGCTTCCTGCATAAAACATGGAGTCCCGCGAGTGCATCACCATGTATGACGACCCGGTATGACCTGGAATACGTCCTTTCAGCTTTTCCCACTACCCCATAAAAAGCCCGGACAGTTTCTTCCCCCGCATCCCGCAGATAGGGTTTTATCCTTCGCCTTAACGAATCACGGTAAGAAACATCGTTCAGTTCCGTCCTGGTGTAATAAAGGGATAGGTTTCCCTGCGGGTACCGGGCATCCTCGTCATAAAACCAATATTTCCTGTAAGCGGTACTGATATCTTTGCTTTGTATTTCCCCCTCCCATTTGCAAAAATCCTTGTATTGAAGCGGCAATTCCTTTAGTCCATGGGGTTTCCCCTCCTTATAAGCCCTGTATAGGATACTAAATTCCTTTTCAAAAAGGTCCTTTGAAAATCCATCGAAAATGGAATGAGAGATGTTGAATATCACAAAGAATTCTTCCCCGGAACACTTCAGTAGGGTGAAGTAAAAATAAGGGCCTCGTTCGTATTCGAATATATGGTTTTTCGCCAGGTCCAGATGATGCCCGATCGCCTTTTTCGGATCCTTTTCCTGACTTATATCGATAACGGTTAAGAGCCGGTCCAGATCAATTTCCGGAAGAACCTTTTGTTTTACGGCCCTGGCATCATCCAGAAATACTGCCACGGTTCTTAGTATTTCGTGTCTTTCTATGATCGTATGACAAGTCCTTTTGAATATTTCCAGGTTAAATTGCCCCCAAAGATTGTTGATTACAATGTTAAACGGAACATGTGTTTTTTCATATCTGTATCCGATCCAAAAATGCTTCAGTGCAGCCGAAGGCTCATAATATTCTCCTTTTGCAATGGGGACCACAGGCAAATCCTGCTCCCCCCCGGACAGGTATGCGGACCATTCCCTCACCTTCTCCTGCTGAAACTTCAGGCGGAGCAGTCTCTGCCCATCTTTTTCATCAGCAGGGTCTGATTTTTCCATTTGCCGGCTTATGTAGGCCGATATATTTTCCAATTGCAGCTTCTCAAATATCATGGCTATTCTCATTTAACCCCTGAAGCCGTCCGGCCAGGGCCTCCAGGGTTGGGTACTCATATAATACTTCTTTAATGGTCAGCTCTATTTCGAACTCTTTCTGGATCGCTGCGATCAATGACAGCAATAGCAAGGAATGTCCGCCCAGGGAAAAAAAGTCATCGTGAACACTGACGCGGCTTACGCCAATCACGTCCTGCCAAATTTTGGCCAGCCGGATTTCTGTTTCATTGCGGGGTGCTACATATACGTCGTTCTCCGGGCTGTTGATATCCGCACCCGGCAGGGATTTTCTGTCAACCTTGCCGTTTGAGGTCAAGGGAAGATGCTCCAGTTCTACCAACCGGGCAGGCACCATATATCCCGGCAATTTGCTTTTGAGATAACTCATGATCTCCTCTTTATGAGATGCGTCCAGTGGAACGACATAGGCGACCAGCCTGTCATTGCCGCCAGGATCTTTTTGAGCCGCCACCGTTGCCTGTTTTACCCATCCGCTTTGATGCAATACGTTTTCAATTTCCCCGAGTTCTACCCGGTAACCTCTTATTTTTACCTGGTCATCCTTTCGACCGGCAATTTCCAATTCGCCATTGGACAGCCATCTTCCAACATCCCCGGTTTTATACATTCTTTCATTCTGATAGAAGGGATGCGGGATAAATTTATCCCCTGTCATCCCCGGCTGCCGCCAATAACCCCTGGCAAGGCCTTTACCGGAGATGCATATTTCGCCGTAAATTCCAATCCCCTGCATCTGTCCATATTCGTCCGCTACATAGATCCCGGTATTTCGGATTGGTTTTCCAACGGTGAGGACCGGATCGGCCTGCAGGTCTTTGACAGTACTCCACACGGTAGTTTCGGTCGGACCATACATATTGTATAACCTGGCATGGCAGACCGCCAGTATTTTTCCCGGTAGATCCGGTGGCAGCGTTTCGCCCCCGATCATTATACCGGACAGTCCGTTGAAAGCGTCTTTTATCCCCGCGTCCAGGAGCAACTTCAACCTCGATGGAGTGACCTGGAGCAGGTGCACCTTATGGCGGGTCATGGCGGCAATAGCTTTTACCGGATCTTCCTGCTCCTGCTCACTTCCTATTACAACGGTCGCGCCTGAGCATAAAGAAAGCAGGGACTCCAGCACGAAAATGTCAAAGCTCATGGATGTAAGCGAATAGATTTTCCTGCCGGTGAACGATAGAATGGCTGTAACTCCTTTGATAAAATTTACCACGGAGCCATGTTCGATCATCACTCCTTTGGGACGGCCGGTCGAACCCGAAGTATATATCACGTAGGCCAGATGATCGGAAGCCGGGCGTCTGGCGACTTTTGACAGGGAGACAGGTTCAGTCATTCTCTCAACCACATCCAGCAGGATCAACCGCTTCTCCCCCATTGCCGCCAATAATGGTTTGCAGAGGCTGCTGCATACTATCACATTTGCATCGGTGTCCTCCAGCATATATTTTATCCTGTCTGCCGGGTAAGAGGGGTCTATCGGCACATAGGCCGCTCCGGCTTTCAGAATACCAAGCATGCCAATGAGCATCTCTTTACCTCGCTGGATACAGATAGGGACAAGTGCCTGCCGTTTTACTCCCTGCTGCCGCAAATAATTCGCCAGCCGGGTGGACCTCTCGTTAAGCTCCCTGTATGTCAATCTTTCTTCTCCAAACTCAACTGCAATGTCCTCCGGAGTGGAGGCAGCCTGTCGCTCGAATAAACTTACTATCGTTTTGTTCCGGGGTGCGACTGCAGCGGTATTATTGAATTCAATCAACACCTGCTCTCTCTCTTCCGGGATTAAAAAATTCAGTTTATGGATCACCATCCCCGGGTCTGCTGTTACCGCGTGCAGCAACTGTTTAAAATGGGCCAACATTCGAACTATGGTGGCTTCTTTGAATAGTTCCCTGCAATATTCAATATTTCCGTTAAACCCCTCAGGACATTCAGCTATCGTAAATGTTATGTCAAATTTGGAGGTGACGTGTTCCACTGTCTCCCGGCGAAACCCGATGCCTGGCAGGCCATCCCCACTCATGGCGGCATTATTCTGCAAGACCAACATTACCTGGAACAAAGGGCTTCTGCTCATATCCCTTTCTTTGACCACGGCTTCTACGACTTTTTCAAAGGGTACATCCTGATGTTGATAGGCATCCAGGGTCTGTCTTCTTATCTGCTGCAGGAGGTCGGAAAATGAAGAATCCGGGTCAAGACGGCTGCGCAGGACAAGGGTATTGATAAAGAAGCCAATTAAACCTTCAACCTCCTGCTGGTACCTATTGGCGACAGGTGTGCCCACGCAAATATCCGGTTGCCCGCTGTAACGGTATAACAAAACCTTGAAAACCGCCAGCAGTGTCATGAACAGGGTGGCGCCTGCCTGCTGGCTTAAAAGTTGCACTTTATCGGCCAGGTCCTTCCCTATTTCAAATTCCAACGCTGCCCCACGGGTGCTTTGAATCACCGGTCTCTGATAATCCGCGGGTAAATTGAGGGGTACAATGCCCGCCAATTGCTCTTCCCAATAGAGCAGCTTTCCGGTCAATGTCTCCTTATTCAGATAATTGCGTTGCCATATCGCATAATCCGCATATTGAATTGTCAACTCCGGCAAGATATAAGGGCGATGTTCAATGTGTGCCCTATAGAGTTCTCCCAGTTCCCTCACTAAAATAGGCATTGACCACCCATCTGAAGCAATATGATGCATTGTCATTACCAACAGGTATTCCTTTTCCTGAAGGGATATCAAATGTACCCTGAGTGGATGATCTTTTGACAGATCGAACCTTTCACCTAGCAACTCAGCTACTTTTTCCCTTAAAATAACAGGGTCTGCCCGATAGATGTCATCCCCGATGAATTTCAGCGACCAATCATCCGCTGGCAAGATCTGTTGACATGCCCGTCCGTCCTGTACCGTTATAACAGTCCGTAACACCTCATGCCGTTTCACGATAGTGCTAAATGCCGCCGCCAGGGCTTCTTTGTCAAGATCCCCTTCAAATCTCAAAACGGCCGGGATATGATATTGTACGCTGCCTCCCATGCGATCGATGAACCATAATCGCTCCTGGCTGAAAGACAATGGTATTAAAGAGGGTCTCTCCCGGGCTGTAATGGCAGGAAGAACAGCCTGCCCTTGTTGCGCCTTCAATTGCAATGCAAGTTGCTCCAAAACCGGATATTCGAATATATCGCCGATAGACACTTCAATAGAGAGCTTATTTCGAATCGCCGACACCAGTCGTATGGCTAATAGTGAATGTCCCCCCAGTTTAAAAAAATTATCGTAAATGCCTACCTGCGGTACTTCCAAAAGTTCCTGCCAGATAGCTGCCAATGCCGACTCCAATTCACTGTGGGGAGGCGTATATTCACCAGAGGATAAAGTATCCGCATGAATGCCCGTCAGTAACTTCCTGTCGATCTTTCCATTGGCAGTTAAGGGCATCTGCTCCAGTTCTATGAATACGGAAGGTATCATGTAATCGGGCAGCCTGCCTTTGAGATAATCAACTACCCGTTCCTCATCAAATTTACCAAAAGGGACTACGTAACAGACAAGTCGCCTATGACCAGGTTCACCCGTAGTGGCCAGGACTGCGGATTCTTGAACCAGTCCGCTTTCGCGCAGAATATGATCGATCTCCTTGGGCTCTACGCGATATCCTCTTATTTTAACCTGGTCGTCCACTCTTCCGATATACATAATATTTCCGTCCGGAAGATATTTTACGATATCCCCTGTTTTATACAAGCGGGACGCGCCCTGTTTTAAAAATGGGTTTTCGATAAACGCAGCTGCTGTCAGGTCGTCATTGTTCAGGTAACCGGCAGCCACCCCCTCTCCTCCTATGTATAATTCTCCGGGAACTCCTACCGGGCACAAGGTCATGTCCTTTGAAAGTATGTACACAACGGTATTGGAGAAAGGCCTGCCTATCGGTATAAAGGCGGGATAGCAATGGTCCATGGCTACTTTGTGCAGCAACTTGCCAATGGTGGTTTCCGTGGGGCCATAATGGTTAATGACCTCGCAGGAGGCCCCGGATGATTTAATGGAATCAATTATTTCCACTGGCAGTGCCTCACCACCGAATATGAGAAGTTTTGCAGGCAGGAGCAGGTTGTTACCGCACAATGCTTTCCAGTGAGAAGGTACGATCTTCATACAATCTATCCTGTGCTGACGGAAGTACCGATGCAGTTCTTCCGCATCATTACTATGTACTCCGGATAGCACATGTAAGGCGCCACCGGTCGTTAATGCACTGTAGATCACTGTATTCCCAAGATCTGTAAAGAGGGGGGATACCAGTGCGAAAGAACTGCATTCGTTTATCCCGGCCTCTTGCCTCAATCCGTATAGATAATCGACCAGGCCCTCGTGGCGGACCATCACCCCTTTTGGATGACCGGTGGAACCGGAGGTATAGATGACATACGCCAGATAGTCCGGTCTTACCATAGCAACATCATGGCTGAGGGGGAACCGGGATATAACAGCCGCATCTTTAACGATATCAATGACGGTTGCCTCCGGTGGAATATTGCCCAATACTTCCGCTATCTTGTCTTTTATATCTTCTGATGTAATGATGACTTCCGGGTGGATATTCCCCAGCAGGCGTTTAATTCTTTCCGGGGGCTGCTGCATGTCTATGGGGACATAGGCTGCTCCGGCTTTCATAATACCCAGGATAGCGCTTATGGCGTCTATGCCCGGTTCCAGGCAAACCGGCACCAGGCTGCCCTCTTTTATTCCTTTGCTACGCAGGTAGTGCCCCAGCTGGTTCGACTGTTGTGATAATTCCCTATAGGTGAAGGTACGTCCCTTAAAGGCTACAGCAATATTGTCCGGGGTAGTATCGGCCTGCCTGTCAAACAGGTTGAGGATCGTCAGATCCCGGGGATGATCGACAGTGGCTGTATTGAAAGTGGTCAGCAACTGTTGTTGCTCTTCGGTTGCCAGCATATTCAATGCTGCTATCCGGCTATCAGGTTGTTGACATACAGCTTCCAGGAGCCGCTCGAAATGCCGCAACATGCGTCCTATCGTTTCCTCCCGGTATAAATCACTACTATAGGTGAAGGTAAGCTGCAATCCTTCCGGAAATTCTGCTATGCTCAAGGTAATATCGAATTTGGCCGTCAGCCGCTCCTCATTTTGGCTGAACAACCGGTTGCCTCCCTTGTCCGATTTATCCATTCCGGGAGTATTCTCCAGAACCAACATGACCTGAAACACGGGGTTCCTTGACAGCTCCCGGTCTACTCCCAATACCTCCACTACCTTTTCAAAGGGAACTTCCTGGTTTTCATAGGCGTCCAATGTCGTTTGTTTTACCTGGGTAAGTAACTGCCTGAAAAGCATATCTCCCTGTACGTTATTGCGTAGCGCTAGCGTGTTGGCAAAAAAACCGATGAGCCCTTCTATTTCTTGCTGTTGTCTTCCCGCAATAGAGCTTCCGATGCAGATATCACTTTGCTCAGTATACTTGTATAACAATACATTGAACACGCTCAAAAGAGTCATGTACAGCGTCACTCCTTCCTGGTGAGAGAGAGTAGTCAATTTGTCTTTTAGTTCTTTTCTGGTAATCCCCGACACCTTTCCGCCACCTATACCACGTACGGACCGTACATGGTCGATGGGCAGGTTCAAGGGAGCGACGCCTGACAATTGCTGCCGCCAGTAATTTATCTTTTTTTCAAGGACCTCGTCTGTGAAACGCTGTCGCTGCCATAATGCATAGTCTGCATACTGCAGGATCATTTCCGGTAGCTGGACATCGCGCTGTTCAATAGCGGCTATATACAGTTCTTTAAATTCTCTCATGAGGATGGGCATTGACCAGCCATCCGCGGCAATATGATGTACCACCAATACCAATACCGCCCCTCCCTCCTTAAGCCGCAGCAGGTTTACCCGTAACATATGATCACCCGAAAGATCGAACGGCGAACTGGTCAGTTCTTCGATCCTGGCATTCAGTAACACGCTATCCCTTAAATAAACCTTGTCGTCCACCTGCAGGCGCCACGTATTTTTATCCAGGATACGCTGATACGGCGTCCCCTGTTCCTGCTCAATTACCGTCCTCAGAACTTCATGCCGGTTCACTATCGTTGCAAATGCCTGTTCCAGCGCTGATTCGTCAATGTGGCCATTCATCCTTATGACCGATGGGGACTGATACTGCACACTCCCTCCCAACTGATCGATAATCCACAACCGTTCCTGGTTAAAAGATAAAGGTATTGGTGTTAAAACTCCCTCCCGTTGAAACCGGGGTATTTTATCATCCTTTTCCAGTTTCTTAGCGTTCCATTTTTCATTTTTGAGGAAATCTATGATCAGTTCCTTGTTGTTCCTGATATTTTCCACCAAGGCAGGGTCCATAACCTTTCCTTTCGCTATCCTGACCTTCAGGTTACTTTCAGACAATGAAATACTAACACCCATTTTTTCCGCCGAATACAGCAGATCAAGCGCTAAATTGTTTTGCATATATCAAAGGGAGTTTGGTTTATGATCGTACACTCATGGCGGATCCCCCGTTCCCGGTCTATCAACAGGTCCAGGCAGGCATCCACCAAATCAGAGATATAAGTTGGTGAGATAAAAAGGCAGCTGGTTCTGATTACCAGCGCTTCCGGAAAAACCTGTAATACCTGCTTTTCTGATTCAACCGAAAAAGTCATCAACTGAACCGCTTTGTCCCTGCATATACCGGCCAGCATCACCAGATCTTCTGTGCCGGCAGCATTAATGACAGCCCAAGGTCTATACAGCTCAAAAATTATTTGAATGGAAGTTTCGTCCTTCATATTCGCATCCTCCGTTGAAAGTAGCTGATAAGGGATACGCCTGGATGTGCAGTGTCTCGTAAATGCGTTAGCCAGGTCCTCATTACCACCCATGATCAAAACAGGCGGTATTCCAGCGGAGAGGGATGCCAGGTCTCCCGGTCTTCTCCAAAAACCCGGGATTTCCAGCAGCGGGTGTTGAAAAGCCACGTTTCCGGCCATCTTGCCTATCATGTCCGCTAAGGCGGTAGGCCTGGGAGTGCCTCCCCGAAGATCAAACACGCCTGATTCATAATACCCGTTCTGTCTTGTTACCAGGCAATTCCAATCAAATGACCCTAACAGGGCCCACGCAGTAACCGCCTTTATGATCACGTTTTCCTTACACAAGAGGTTAGCAGCATTCCAGAATTCCCACAGCCATCGAAGCTGTTCTTCCCTTGTGCTGCACAAATGGGCTTCCGTAATGGCTATGGGAAGATGATACCGGTGCCATACCTCCTTTAACAGGGAATAAATGGAACCAGCTTCAGCCAACTCCACGCTGATGGCTTCAACATCCGCATAAGTATGCCATTGATTTCCTCCGTGGTAGTGTGTAGGATATTTATCCAGTTTTTCATCAAGGAACCTGTTGCTGGTCAGATAATGATTTACCCCAATAATATCAGGGGGACAAGCGTGCCGGCTGAACCATTCCAACTCCGCCGGAGTAATGCCGGCAGCTAGCAGGACGTTCCACATCGGATGGTTCCCGTCAACCAGCCCGCAAAGGAGATCCAGGCTTAACCACCTTCTTTCATTCTCGTAGGCGGCCTGATAGGCAAGCAGTTGGGTGCTGTATACTTTGCAAATATCTTCTGTCTGGATCAGCTGAGCTTCCGGAATCTTTTTACGGATAGCTTCCATCGAGGTACACACTGCCTTACACTGAGTGACCAATGCCTTTGCAAAAGTCGAATTATCTTTTCCATGCGGATACCAATGGCCATATAGTCCGCTAAATCGCGCGGTGGTCAAGGGCTCATTAACAGGGGTAAAATACTTTATCCAGGGATACCGGGCGGCAAATGTTTCTGCGTATTTCGCCAGTTTATCAGGAAATGCAGGATCTACAAGACTTGTGTGCAGTGGGCCGCTGCCATGATGAACAAAACCGACGATAGGGGTAAGCCCCAGTTGCCGCAGGCGGTTCAGTCGCTGATCTGCCCAGGACCAATCGGCATCTTCCGGTTCTCCCGGGCTAGTGTGTTCCCATAATACAGGATAACGGATCTTTTTAATGCCCAATGCCGCAAATCTATCCAGGTCTTCCAGCCGGGTTGAATGGCCGCTACGCTGCAATTGGTTAAAATACTGATCGCCCACCCTGTTAATGGTGCATTCCACTCCCGCCCATACCTCGGGTATGTTGACAGTCTCCATTATTATTGTCTGTTAAAGCTTTTAAGGTTGAACGGTATTTTTCGGGGAACTTTTTGCCGTCAGTTTTTTGTAAAGGGCTAAAGCCTGAGCTACGATCTGATCCATGTTATAGTACCGATAGGCGCCCAACCTGCCTGTGAAATAAACGTTAGGAACAGAATCAGCCAACGTCGCATATTTTCTGTACAAGGACGCGTTTTCAGGGGTAGGAACAGGATAAAACGGATCTCCTTCCCAACAGGAAAATTCATAGGTAATGCTGGTCTTCTGATGTTGCTGACCGGTAAGATGTTTGTATTCAGTTATACGTGTATATAAATTTTCATTGGGATAGTTCACAACTCCCACTTTCTGCCATCGTTCCTGATTCATGGTTTTATGTTCGAACCGAAGTGAGCGATAGGGCAATTTGCCATAACAAAAATCAAAGTATTCATCTATGGGTCCTGTATATATAAGTTGCTTAAAAGAAATGCCCTTATCCAAATGTTGGTAATTGGTCTTTAGAAGTACGTGGATATAAGGGCTGGAAAGCATATTTTCAAACATCCGGGTAAATCCATGAAGGGGCATGGCCTGGTAAATGTCCGTGAAGTAACGATCGTCCCGGTCAGTCCTTACGGGGATACGGGAAGTCACCATAGGGCTGAGTTCCGAAGGTTCGAATCCCCATTGCTTACGGGTATATCCCCTGAAAAATTTCTCATACAGGTCTCTTCCCACCTGGCTGACCACGACATCCTCTGAATTCCGGATTGGAGACACCGGTTCCGCCACTTCCTTAAAATAGGCAGTCAGTTCTTCCGGGGAAAGCTGAAGATCATACAGACGATTGACAGTATCCAGGTTAATGGGGATCGGCAATAATTTCCCATCTACGGAAGAGAGCACCCGGTGTTCATAGGACCGCCATTGAGTAAATTGCGACAAATAATGGAATACATCGGCAGAATTGGTATGAAAGATATGAGGGCCATATTTATGGACCAGGATACCTTCATCATCATAATAATCGTAGGCATTCCCCCCGATATGGTTTCTTTTATCCACCAACAGTACTTTATTCTTATCTGAAGCCAGTCTTTCAGCCAGTACAGATCCGGCAAATCCTGCCCCTACAATAACAAAGTCGTACATAATAAAATAGGCTATAAAGTTAATTCAGTATCTACCATTCTCAATTCCCCGCAGATCAGACCCGCCATTTTATCCCATGTAGAATCCCAGGATATTTTTGCCAGGTACGTATCTACCGATTGCAACCAGTTCGGGTCCGATGACTGCCGGAGTGCCTTACCAGCGGCCATGGCAAATTCGTTTACTCCTTCGGCAATGTGGACCAGCCCCCTGTCTCCGTAGGTGGTAACCACATCTTTAATTGGTGTGGACACTACGGGTTTTCCCGCAGCCAGATATTCAGGAGTTTTGGTAGGACTGATAAAACGGGTAGATTCATTACGCGCAAAAAGCAATAGCGCTACGTTCCAGTTGCTGATATAGTCCGGCAAATTAACATAGGATCGCATTCCCAGGTAATGGATGTTAGGAGCCACCGGCAAGGAGGCAGGATCTATTTTTGCCACCGGCCCAATCAGGATAAAATGCCAATCCGGTTGGGCCATGGCAAGGCCTTTCAATAAAGGGATGTCCAGCCGCTCGTCCAGGACTCCAAAAAAACCAAGCCGGGGATAGGGAATATCATGCTGGTCATCCGGATCCCTCCGGGGAATACGGGCGGTAGAGAAATGCTGGAAATCTATCCCGCTTGGAAAAGCATATACCCGTGGATGTTGAAGGCATTTTGCATCGTACAGGCTTTCCCCGCCGGTGAAAACGAGGTTGGCCAATTTAAATAATTCAGCTTCTGCCTCCTTCAGTCCGGCAGGGGGCATTTTAAAAGCAGCCAGTTCATCCATACAGTCGTAAACCGTCATTGAGGGTTGTAACTGCTGACTTATGCGGAGTGCCATCGGTGTATAATACCAGCAAATAAAATACCGGATCACCTGTTGCAGCATCAATGCCTCCATCCATTCCTGCTGGAGGAGGAGGGCTTCATCATCAGAAAGGCCGCGGGCAATATGCGGGGTTGCTATCCACAGCCGGGGTAATGGCTGTCGTATTTCCAGGAAGGAAGCTGCGGTTTCTTCCTCTATCCATTCCTCTATAAAAAAGACCCGCAGGTACTTTGAAAACCTTGTCATCAGGTGCTGGGGCCGTTGAAATACGAAATCCCATCTCAGGTGGGAAAAGCAAATGAGATCAGGCGCCCTCTTCAGGTCGCTGAAATTCAACATATTGTTCATAGAATAAGGTTGAAGCCGGCATTAATCGTGATGTCCTTTTGCAATCCAGGATATCACATTATCATAGCGCACATCAAAGGTGGAAAAGACATCCGCCATTGGAATTCCTTTTTGCTTCAGTGCGGATAACAGCAGGTGTTCAACTTCAACCTTTTTACTATGAAGTAATATAGCTTCCTGACCGGCTGCCTTTAATATATTTTCCGCCTCCTTACTGAAAGACATAGCATCTGTTAATTTTCCCACCTTCGCTTTAGAGCCGTTTTTATTAGCCTCACCCTCCGTTTTTATCGCTGTTTCCATTGCACGCTGCACCCCTCCAACATCCACCCGTAGATCTTTCAATATTGCCATCACCTTATTTTGCCCGTGGCGCATTATTCCCAGCATCAAATGCTCGGGTACGATGGTATTACTCTTAAGGCGCTGCGCCTCTTCCCTGCTAATGGAGATAACTTCTTTAACAGTATTCGAATAAGTGTTACTCATGTCAATTTGTATTTGTCAGTGAAAGATTCCGTGTTCAACCCAAAAACTATAGCATGACATCTGCATCATAGATCCCCTCTATAATAGCGGTGGCAATTATCCTTTCGCCTTTATAAGGGTTGCGCCCATGAGCAGCCAGCATATTATCCAAATATAATATATCGCCCTTCTGATAAGGGAAAATAACTTTGTTTTTTTCATAGGCATCCTTTATCTCCAGGTATTCCTGGTAAGTAATTTCCGAACCATCTCCGAAAAAAGTATCGGAAGTCAAAAAATCGGAAGGTAGGGGGTCATCGGCGGATAACCCAAGCTCCTCGAAACGAGCAAACTTGTTAAAGAAAAAAACATGATTGAACCAAACTTCCTCTCCGGATACCGGATGCCGGTAAATAGCCGGTTTGACCCACTCAATGGTAAAATTCTCATCTCCATCGAACTTATAATCAATCCGGTACCTCCGGCAAGTGCCTATGGCAACGTTGATATCATCGGTTTGAAATACTTCCTGCCACGGCATTCCCAGGTCAGGCCTCAGATTGCGACGATATTTCACCCCCCCGGACCTGAATTTACTGACT
This sequence comes from Puia sp., assembly GCA_035492545.1. Taxonomy (GTDB): domain Bacteria; phylum Bacteroidota; class Bacteroidia; order Chitinophagales; family Chitinophagaceae; genus Puia. Next base: position 10,248 of record DATJJD010000072.1, on the reverse strand, counting down.
AAGCGGGGATTTAGATCTTTCAGGACCCGCCGCGAGTCGGTGATAGGCGTCTCTCCCCCTTCTTCAGCAGGCTTCAGACAACAGAAAATTATTTTTCTGCCCCACATCCTGCTATAAGAGGATTCATTATGCATATTAATGAACCTCTTATTTGGATATGAAGTGGAAAAATAGATATTCTTAAAGGACTCGTCCAATTCCTTACGGGGAGAGGAGCGGAACATATAAGGCAACGGATCGGTGTTAAAGCAAGCCATGAAATCGTTGAATGCCTGTACGGTATCAACCCCAAAACCTCTTAACAGGATGCCGCCATGTCTGGTGAGATCGGCCTCGAACTGATCCATATTTCCTTTGATCCAACTGACGAGGTCCACCCCGGAATGAGCTGGTTTAATAACCAGCGGTAATAGCTGTCCGCGTCTTTCATTTAGGGGCTCTTTAGCAACAACTTCATTTAGGAACTCCATATTTCAAGTTTGTTCGTTAAAAAATGTCAACCCTTGTCTCATGTCCTTATAATTTCATGATCTCTATTTCCTCCGCTTTCTTCAGTACATTTATGTTCTTCAATGCAAACCCATTATATCCATTGACCCGCTGCACGATCTCATAAAAGAAAAAAGGCCGGTCGCTCAACGGTTTGACAAACTTCTGCAGCAAGTAGGTATTATCCTCTTTATCGATAAGTATTCCATGCCGCTGCAACGAGTCAATATCAAACTCATCGAACTCATCATTTTTCCGCAAAAGATCGTAGTAAGAGACGGGAAAGTTGATAAATTCTACCCCTCTATCCGATAATATCCGGATGGTGTCGATCATATCGCCGGTAAGAAATGCCAAATGGTGAATACCAGGCCCATATGTCTGTAAATTCATCTGCACTTTTGACTTGTGCAGATAAGTGTCCGGTTCTGCTATTACCAGGGTAAGTTTTTTATCAAAAGACTGGTTGATGTTAAGGATCATGCCGGTATTGTTTTCGGCAGATGGCTGAAACGTTTGAACCAGCGAGGTTGAAATTGCATTGGTTAAATATTCTGACCAGCAACTACTTTCGTTGATCCTTACCTCACTCGCTATATGATCCACGGACAACAGTAAAGGGTCCTCCATCCTTCCCTGATGAAGAAGAGATTTATAGCCAGGTCTAAAAGACCCCCGATAGTTTTCCCGGTTAATAAATACGATTTCGCTGTCGTCAAATAATTTAACGGAGGCTTCTTCAATGGTGCCTTCCTGGTCTTCCAACTTGCGGGGATAGGTGACAGGAAAAGCTCCCTTGCCGACGCTGCTCCGGAACATCTCCGTTACGGAAGACACTTGCAAAGCAAAGCGTTTCACACCGCAGTAATGCTTGCTGATAAATGAAGCAATATCGCTATTTACCGCCTGGTTTAATGTAGGGTAAGCGGAAGTAAGTACAAGACAGATATTTCCGCTTCTGCACACGTAACTTGACACACCCGGTTGCCCGGTATCTACGTTGGCGTAGGCAGTGACGGTAAACCCCAGGGCATGCGCGTGCCAATACGCCAAAACTTTCGCCATGGGTGTATATATTTCGACATAATCGATAATATATTCCTTCAGATAATTGCTATGCATAATAAAGGATTTATGAATGAATAATATCGACCTGACGGGTTTCCTGCCTGACCTGTTCCTGCATATTTACTTTGAATTTAAGAAATGCGGCCAGTCGCTGTATACCTGATTCGATCTCCTCCATGGAAAGATTTGAAAATGCCAGTCTGACCTCATTCTCCCCACCTTCTTTCAAATAGAAATATCGCATGGGGCAAAATATAACATTGAACTTGCTCACACATTCCCATACCGTTTGGTTATTCACTTCGAAAGGCAAAGACATTTTAATAAAAAAACCACCATCCGGTTTATTCCAGCTGATGCCGGCGGCCCAGGTATCCCGATAAGCCTCCACGTAATGGTCCAATGCACTCAATATACTGTCCCGCTTGGCCTTATAACTTTCAAATTTCTGCTTACACCATTCATGTAAACTATAATCAAGCTCAAGCAGGATGCCTCCCAGTATGGCCTGATTGATAGTAGGGGTATTATTCGTTATCTGCGCTTTTACTTTTGCCATCTCATCTATTAGCGGCACCACCTCTCCATTGTCATTCTCTACCTGCTGTTCCGCACCTATCAAACCGATCCTCAGGCCGGGGAACAGGGATTTGGAAAAAGAACCCACATAAATAACACGGTTGTATTTATCCAATGATTTCAAGGTAGGGTTTTTCTTCTGCTCATAGGTAAAGCTGTTATACACACTGTCTTCTATGATCAGGAAATTATATTTGCGGGCCAGTTCGAGAAGTTTTAACCGGTTGCCAATGGGCATGCAGCACCCGGTAGGGTTTTGATAATCAGGGATAACATATAACAGTTTTATCTTTTTCCCTGTCCTGTTGATCCTGATGATCTTATTGCGCAGGTCCTGTATATCGATGCCTTCTTCATTGGTATACACGCCCTCAATATGGTAGTCAAACAACCTGGAAAAAGAACTGAGCCCTATGTAACTCGGGTCTTCCACCAGGATGACGTCTTCATCCCGGTTGCAAATAGTTGAAACGATGATGGAGAACGCCTCCTGTGCGCCGACTGTGATCAGGATGTTATCTCCTGAAATATTGATATTTTCGTCCTTCTTGAGATACCTGGATACGATGTCATTTACGATGCCTTTCGTCTTCCCGTACTGTCCGATCTTATTGATAATGGTTGCGGCGGGCTTACCTGTTTCGCTTGCCATATGCTGAACGTACGTATCAAACCCGCTCAAGTGATGTTGTATTTCAAAAAAACGCTCGTCCGGCTGGCCGGCAACAAAGGATACGGCATTTGGGAATTTAAACTGGATATCATTTAAAAATCCGATCACGTTATTAAATCCCTTCCCCAGATTGTTATTTAAAGTATAGTTTCGCAACACCAGGTCTTCATGCGGCAGCAGTAAATTTTCGATCAGATCAACTTCAATATTCGTAAGGCTTTCAAAGAGGTCATCAAATGAATTGATGACAAAATATTCGTTCTGCAATTTATAAGGATTGTAAGCCGTCTTAAAAATATGCTGAAGCTCGAATGGGTACTTGGGCGTATCTATTTTGGAGACATTTTTAATTTCTTCTGAAGAAGTGATGACAGCCCCTCCATATGGCTTGTATTTCTCGTCTTCATAAATGATGCCCATCTCATAAGTATACCAGTATAGGCGGCCAAGCAGATCGATAGCCCTGTCGTTATTCACATACTTAAGAGCAATTGTACTGTAGGCTGTCAAAAAACGGGTGAACTTATCATTTACCAGCATCGGAAGATGTCCGCATACATCGTGAAAAATATCTGGCTGCTCGCTAAAGTCGATTTCATAAGGTCTCCTGATAGACACGGTAACGGGGTATTTCTTATTGATCAGCATGTAGAAGAAATCTTTGGTAGGAATCAGGCCCGTAACCGGCGTCAGTGTCCATCCCGACAAGCTTTCCAGCCTCCTGCTCAATTCTTCGATCTTAACAATGCTGGTTGTATCCAGGTTGAGCTGTTGATATCCAAGCAGATATTCCCTGGAGATAATATCCGCATTCAGCAAATGCTGGCGCTTCATAAGCGTCGACCACGTCTGATGGTCCTCATCGAGGTACCCCTCATAATCCTGGTAAACCATAGATTTTTCCATAAAATATATTTAAGGTTAAAAAAAACGTATAAAAAAACATTGAAGACGTAGCTGGTCAGAGGATTTTCCCGGGGTTTAAAATGCCATTCGGGTCAAAAAAAGATTTTAGCCTCCTCATCAGCGACAGTTGCGTTGGACTGAACTGCCATTTCAAATATGGCTTCTGCAAGCTTCCTATCCCATGTTCACCGGATATCACACCCCCGAGCGAAATGGCGTATTCATATATTCCATCAACAGCCTTGTCCAATGTTGGGGTCTGACCGGCAAGTTGAGTTTCGTCCATTACGATCATGGTGTGTAAATTCCCGTCGAGGGCATGCCCAAAAAATACCAGGGATAGATTGTTGCCGGCGCAGATATCCTCTACTCTTCTAATATAGTTGTATAATGCCCCTACCGGGATGCAGGCATCGATATCCCGATAATTTCTGCCGCCGCTGGTCATGGCGTTGCCAATATTGAACCGGAGTTTGCTTAACTGTTCTTTTTCCAGCGTAGTTTCCGCTACCAGTACATCATTGTCCGTGTATTTCGCTATCAGCGTGACCAGTTTTTCCAGAGAACGGTGCAAAACATCGGGGTGGTATTCCTGCAGTCCTATCAATAAATGCGCTGTCACATCCGGCGTTACCAGCGGCAAAGGTTCTGCTAAAAACCCTGCAGTCATGGTGATAGCATTTTTCCCGATCAGTTCAACTGCGGCGGGCGACAGGCAGGCGCCTTTAATATCCTGTACGGCATTACAGGCATTTTCAAGCTTGTTAAATGATGCCAGCAGCTGTACTTCGGGAAGGCATGGAGGCAAAAGCCGGAGAACAACCTGGGTGATTATCCCAAGAATCCCTTCACTGCCGACAAAGAATGGCGTAAGGTTTAATCCGGTAGCTGATTTGGATACATTTGCGCCTGTCCATATTATTTCCCCGGTCGGCAATACCACTTCCATATTCAAAACATAGGCTCCTATATTTCCATATTTACAGGAGTTAATGGCTCCTGCATTTTCCGCCACATTTCCGCCTACAAACGAATAGGCGCCGCTGCTAGGCAGCACCGGAAAGTAAAGGCCTTCTTCCTCCACGGCTTTACACAAATCCGCTGTCACAACACCTGATTCGGCTATCACATAAGACTCCAGCTTATTGATACAAACGATGCGATTCAATCTTTCCAATGACAAAACAACACCACCCATTACCGGCAATGCACCTCCTGTCACCCCACTTCCACCCCCCCGGGGCGTAACCGGGATATTGTATTGGTTGCAGACTTTCAAAATTTCAGAAATTTCCCGGGCAAAGGCAGGTTTTATTAAAATATCAAAGGGGTACCGAAGATTCATTGTCTGATCGGTTTCATAATTCAATAGATATTCCCGGTCAGTGAAAACAAATTTCTCACCGCAAATACCCTTTAACAGCGCTGCAAGGTCCTGCATTGCTATCAGGGAGTCATTCGGTTGTCCAACAGCATTCCCCATAACGAATTTATTGAGCGGGTCCTCTTTTATCTGACAGGGCTGGTAAAAATGCTCTGTAAGAGTGTTCTGTCCTGAATATAAATGGCAATCTCAATTTTCCTCTTTTGCGCCAGCAAGCCGGAAAAACTGTAATTGCCCGGCGTAGGCGGCAGGGCAATACAGACGCGGAAGTTATTTTCAGCATCTTCATTCGGAACAAATTTCACCTCGCCGGAAATAAATCCCATTTTTTCGAATGGCGCCGTATTCAGGTGGAACATGACTGATTGTTTATTTCTTAAGAGGTTGAAATACTTATTGCTGATTTCCACTTCCGCACACTTGCGTCCATCCGGGAAATAATCCAAATTTATTACTGCCTGAGCCCGCACTATTTGCGGATTGTGAATAAAGGCGACGCTGCTCATGGCAAAAATGAAAAGTACAAGGAATATCGGCAATGCAAGCCGGGCCATAAAACCCGGCTTGTTTGAAATTATCCTGAGCAGCTGATCGCCGCCCTTTTTCTGGGGAGGATGATGCGGTTTGTTCCCATTCATAGAAATAGCGACGGCCATAAGTTTACATTTAAGTATTGATGATTTAAATGCCCAATTCGAGCTGATTTTTAACCAATTCATAATATCTTCCTTTTTTCCGGGAAAGATCTGTGTGATTCCCCTGCTCTTTTATTTCACCGGAATGTAGTACTACGATATTGTCTGCATTTTTAACTGTACTAAGCCTGTGTGCAACAATAACCACTGTCCTGTCTTTAAAGTATTCTTTAAGGTTTTCTACAATGGCCATTTCCGTATTGGCGTCCAGTGCATTCGTGGACTCGTCGAAAAAAACATACTTTGCGTTTTTATAGACGGCCCTGGCAATGAGCAGCCGCTGTTTTTGTCCCTGGCTTATTCCTACGCCTCCAACGCCCAATCTCGTATTGAAGCCTTCGGGAAGAGATTCTATAAACGATAAAATATTGGCTATTTTACAGGCTTCCAGCAGCCTGTCATAATGCGGCTGCTCAAAATCAAAGGCAATATTCCTTTCAATCGAATCATTAAAGATGTACCCGTCCTGCAGCACTGCCGCACAGTTATTGCGCCAGAAAGTGGGACTGAACTTCCTGAAGTCAGTTTCATTGACTTGAATTTGACCGGTATAGCGGTCGTGAAACTTTAACAGCAACTTTAAGAGGGTAGTTTTCCCGCTACCGCTAATGCCAACAATGGCGGTGATCTTTCCTTCCGGTATTTCCAGGTTGATACCTTGAAATACCGGCTTAGCGGCTTCTCCCGGGTAGGAAAAACCCAGATTCCGGATGCTGATGGTTCCATTTGCCGGCAGCATCGGTTCAAAATCATGTTCAATCGGCGCCTCGTCATCCAGTTGATGGACTTCATTTAATCTGTCTATACTTATTTTGGAGGTTTGGGCGTCCTGGACAAACCCTATGAATTGTTCTACGGGACCGGTGAGCTGCCCGATGATATACTGTATTGCCAGCAATGCTCCGAATGTCAGGTGCCCCTGCACGACCTGATTGGCTACTAAAAAAGTAAGTAAGATATCCTTCCCCTGATTGATAAAGACCGCCCCCGCACGCTGAATCTGCCCAATGGATAAATTTCTGAAATTGAGTACAAACATCTCTCCCTGAATATTTTCCCATTCCCATCTTTTAGATTGCTCGATATTTAGCAGCTTTATTTCCTGCATTCCCTGCACTAGCTGCAACGTCGAGTTGTTTTCACGCGATGACAAATGAAACAACTGGTAATTCAACTTTCTCCTGATCTTCAGAAACAACATCATCCAAAGGAAATACAGGATGACTCCTCCCATAAAAACAAAGAATAGCGTCATTTTATAAGTACTGAGTACGATGGCAAATACAATAAAATTGAATATGGCGAATAAAGTATTAATGGCGGGACCGGTAAAAAAATTTTGAATTTGTTTGTTGTCCGAAATGCGTTGCAAAATTTCCCCGGACCGCCCCTGATCGAAGTATGCAATAGGAAGATGGGTTAGTTTGATCCAAAAATCCGATAAGATGGAGAGGTTAACCACTGCCGACATATACAGTAATAAATGCCCACGGATAAAATCGACGATGACCCTGCTGAATACCAAGGTCAACTGCGCAATGAGTATAATGTCGATATAATTAAGATCTTTTGTTTCAATTCCAATATCCACCAGGCTCTGGGTCAAAAATGGAAAGATCAGTTGGAGCAAGGATGTAATAAGCAATGTAGCCGCCAACTGTATAAGCTGTTTCCTGTTCTTTTTAAAATATTGCAAGATCATCCTCCAACTAAGCCGGGATCTTTTTTCTTTCTTATCTATATTGAATTCAGGCATTGGCTCCAACAGCAATGCTATCCCTTTATCCCCTTTGCCCATAGAGCCCTGACCTATCCATTGTTGAACAAATCCCTGTTTGGTTAAAGGTATTTTTTCCCCTCTGGCATTCTCACAGATGACCCCGGGAGCCCGGGTCCATCCCTTGGAGGGCATCAATACCACCGGTTCACTTTTATTAATCCGGACGATACATGGCAGTGGCGCCTCCTTCAGTAGTTGTTTATAAGTAAGGCTGACGATCCTTGTCCTGAATCCCATTTTCTCGGCGTACCTGCTGATATCCAGCAGGGAGTTAAAGGTGATATTACCGGCTTCTTCCCTGGCGCGGATAAAGGCTTTATCCCGTCTTTTATAATACTCACCTATCTTGATCAGGCAGATAATTCCACTATTCATGGAAGTGAATTCAGATGGCATGTGTGCTAATTTTAATTTTAAATGATGAGGACTTATTTGCCTGGATATTTATTATAGTTCTATTGATTCAAATGCATCCGCATCTCCTTTTTCAAAGGAATCTTTGGAAAGTTGCAGTTCTATATATTTCCCCAAGTCGCTTATGTTGTTAAACTCGAATAAGATCCTGATAGGGAGTTCCAGCATGAATTCCTTCCTGACAACCGCTATCACACGTGTAGCCAGCAAGGAATGGCCTCCCAGTTCAAAGAAATTATCATGGATCCCTATCCGGTCCGTTTGCAGCAATTTTCCCCAGATCTCCGCCAGTTTTTCCTGCACGGGTGTTTCGGGCGCCACATACGGATGACCTGACAAAAGCCCGGCATGCATGCCAGCCAATGCCTTCCTGTTAATTTTTCCGCTTGGCGTCAGTGGAAATGAAGCCTGTGCTATCAAGACGGCCGGCACCATGTATACAGGAAGCCGGCTCCTCAGGTAAGCATGAACCTCTTCTTTATCGAATTCCGCCTGTGGGAGTATATAAGCCACGAGGTAGGATTGTCCCTCCCCATCTTCCCGGGACATTACAACTGCCTGAGTTACGCCAGGCGCCAATTGCAACACACTTTCTACTTCTCCCAATTCAATCCGGTATCCCCTGAGTTTAATCTGATCATCCGTTCTGCCAACGTAGATGATATCGCCATCTTCCGACCATTTTGCCAGATCCCCGGTCCGGTACATCCTGTCACCCGTTTCTCCACTAAAGGGGTCTGTTATAAACCGGGTAGCGGTCAGTTCGGGACGATTGAGGTAACCTCGGCCTACCTGCAAACCACCTATGTATATCTCTCCAATTACCCCTGCTTCTACCGGCCGCAGGTATCTATCAAGGAGATAGATCTGAACATTGGAGATTGGTTTCCCAATTGTTACCTGGCCGTTGGTCCCTAAAGGAGAGATAGACAAAACAGCACAGACCGTGTTTTCCGTAGGGCCATAGGCATTGATGAGCCGGATACCTTTTCCCAGCAGATGCCTGGCTAGATTTGCAGGCAACATCTCACCTGCTGACACCATCGTTCTTAAACTTAAGACATTGTCCTGGATGACAGATTGGTAGCTGGGCGGCAATGTGATCAATTCTACCTGGTGCCGGTCCATTACGCTGCATAAAGCCTCGGGGTCCTGAATAACATCCTGGGTTGCCATTACTAATTGTCCACCTTGCAAGAGTGTGCAGAAGATCTCATAACAGGATGCGTCAAAACTAAAGGATGCGAATTGAAATACGACTATCCCCGCACGTAATTGCAATGGTTCAACCTGGCTATAGACCAGATTCACTACAGACCGGTGCTCGATCATCACGCCTTTTGGCTGACCTGTTGATCCGGAAGTGTACATCACATAGGCCAGATTTTCCGGTCGGAGCGAATTCGCGGGAGCGGTAACAGGTTGCTCCGCTATGCGGGGATGATCGGTTAAAATGATATGCTGCCCGACACGCTGTGGTAATTTATCCCGACAGGCCTGGCTGCTGAGGAAGATCTGTCCTCCCGTATCTTCTATCATATAGAGTATCCTATCTTCAGGATATTCCGGATCGATGGGCACATAGGCCCCGCCAGCCTTCAGGATACCCAGCATCCCGATGATCATCTTCAGACCCCTCTCCATACAAACAGGCACCAGGGTCTCCTCTCTTACTCCAAGATGTCTCAGATAATGGCCCAGCTGATTGGCTTGTTCATTAAGTTGCCCGTAGGTTAACTGTTGCTGTTCAAATATAAGGGCTATCGCATCGGGGGTCCGCTCCACCTGCGATTCAAACAGATCCAGGATGGTCCCGTCTACCGGGTAGTCAACAGCGGTATCATTGAATGAAAAAAGCAGCTGATGACGCCGTGCATCCGTTAGCAGGTCAAGATCTTTTAGTCTGCCGGCTGTTGTGTCAGGCAACTGTAACAGGACATGTTCGAATTGATCCTTTATCTGTCCGATATAAGTTTCTTCCAGCACATCGCTGTTGTAACTGAACCTGATGCTGATTTCCTCCCCCGCACTGATGATAATGCCCAGGGGATAGTTCACCTGCTCACGCACCGCTATATTCCCTACCTCCATCGCCCATTGACGGGAAGCAATCACCTCGCTGACCGGGTAGTTCTCAAAGACCAGCAAGCTGTCAAACAGGTCCCCCGGTATATCTATCCAGCGCTGGATCTCACTGAGCGAGCTGTATTGGTATTCCCGGCTCCGCAGCTGCCCTTCCTGGATAGCCTGCAGCCAGGCG
>DATJJD010000071.1:0-18312 GCA_035492545.1 Puia sp. | reverse complement strand
AATCTTCAGCTGCAGATGGGATTACTGAATCATCAATTGGATATTATCAAACAAATCAATCATTCTAAAAAAACAGCATATGAAAAAGCATATAAAACTGCTTAGTTCTATATCCTTTTTCTTCGTCCTATCTGCCCCGGTGTTTACCCTGGCCGCCAATGGCGATGAAGAAGTAAGAAAGAAAAGGAGTATCAATAAATCCTATACTGTCAGCGCCGACGACAAACTGGAAATAGAAAATTCATTCGGCAACGTAATGGTCACGACCTGGGATAAAAATGAGATCACCGTGGACATCGACATCGTAGCCAATGCCCCTACAGAAGAGAAGGCCCAGGATATCATGAACGAGATCGATGTAAAAGAGATCCACGAAGGCCATATCATCTCCTTCAAGACCAAGGTGGGAGAGATCCATAACGGCGGAGGCAAACGTAACAAGGATAATGACGAAGAAAGGGCTTTCTACATCGATTATGTCATCCACATGCCGTCAGCCAACCGTCTGCAGCTGGAGAATAGTTTTGGGAAGACTGCCGTGCCTGATTTCAACGGGCTGGTCAGCCTCACCAGCAAGTTCGGCAGCCTCACGGCCGGTAAGCTGAGGAACGTGGATGAGATTGACGTGGAATTCGGGAAGGTGGCCATTGACGAGGTCAGCAACGGGAAGGTGACCTTCAAGTTCAATAAGGAATCCAGGATTGGCAAAGTGACGGGGAATGTAAAGATCTCCAGTGAATTCTCCCATAACGTCCAGTTCAATGTAGGAGATGATATAAAGGACCTATCCCTTTTCGAATCTTATTCCGGGATCCGGATGATCGTCACCAACACCTTGTCAGCCAGTATCGATGTGCACACCAGTTTCGGGCATTTCCTCAACGACAGCCAGTTCACCATAAGAGAGCGTAGGGAGGATGACAACGACTCCGGTCCCCGCTTCGATAAGGATTACAGTGGCAAGGCCGGGGATGGCAACGCCAAAATAAAGATCAAGAGCAGCTTTGGAACCGTACGCTTCACCCATAGCAGTACCGGTGGCGGTAAGGACAAGGAGAAAGACAAGGATAAGGACAAAGACGACGACGATGGTACAAAGACATCATAAAAGAAAAGGCCCCGATGGGGCCTTTTCTTTTATTCTTTATATTGCATTATGATGCAAGCCACCATAGAATTCGCCCGGAAAAAAGACCAGGAGGATCCTCTTCGGTCTTTTCGTTCGAGGTTTCATTTCCCCTCCCACCCGGCCGGCAACAACTCCGGTGAAGCCATCTACTTCTGCGGCAACTCCCTGGGGCTGCAGCCGAAAGACGTGGAGGCCGCCATCCGGCAGGAATTAACCGACTGGCGGGAACTGGCCATCAACGGTTTCGGGCAGGCTCAAAATCCCTGGATGCAGTATCATGAACCTTTCAGAAAGCCCCTGTCAAAGATTGTCGGCTGCCTGGAAGACGAGGTAACGGTCATGAATGCCCTGACGGTCAATCTGCACCTGCTGCTGTTATCCTTTTATCATCCCGATCCACAGCGGTATAAAGTCATCATGGAGGCCGGGGCCTTTCCTTCTGACCAATACGCCCTGGAAACACAAGCCAGATGGCATGGCTTCGATCCTGCCGATGTCATCGTGGAGGTCCGTCCCCGGGAGGGAGAAAAGATCATCAGAGAAGAAGATATTATAGCTGCTATCGAAGAGCATAAGGAGACGCTGGCCCTGGTGTTGCTGGGAGGGATCAATTATTACACGGGGCAGTTATTCGATATGCAGGCTATCACGGCAGCCACCCACCGCGCGGGGGCCTTTGCCGGATTCGACCTGGCCCATGCCGTAGGTAATGCCCCATTACAGTTGCATGACTGGGAAGTGGATTTTGCCGTATGGTGTTCCTATAAATATCTCAACGGTGGTCCCGGCGCCGTAGGCGGCATTTATATCCATGAAAGGTATGCCCGTGACAAGGAGCTCATTCGCCTGGGCGGATGGTGGGGCAATGACGAAGCCACCCGCTTTAAAATGGAGAAAGGGTTTATCGCCAAACCGAATGCCGGCGGATGGAGTATCAGCACCGCCCAGATCTTCAATATGGTAGCCCTCAAGGCCTCTCTTCCCCTGTTCGAAGAGGCCGGTATGGAGAGGCTCCGGGCCAAGAGCCTGGAGCTCACCGCTTATCTATCCTGGCTGCTGCACCAGCTCCGTAATATCTCCTTTGAGATCATCACACCCGCGGAGTCACACCGGAGGGGAGCCCAGCTATCCCTCTATTTTTCAGAAAGGGGAAAAGAGATCCATCAGAAAATGACGGAAGCCGGCATCATCGTGGATTATCGCGAGCCCGGCGTCATCCGGGTTGCACCCGCCCCCCTCTATAATTCTTTCGAAGATGTCTACCGGTTTTATCTTATTTTACAGAATTTTCAGTGAACAGCGTACCGCCCATGTCTTCCAATCGCCCGTTGATACGAGTTTTCGGCAACCTCACCTTCCTGGTCATCGTCGCCCTGGTGGCGGCCGTGTTATTGGGGTATTTCTATCCTTCCACCGCCGTCAAAATGGAGCGGCTGGGAACGTATTTTATCGCGGTGATCAAATGGTTCATTCCCCCTATCATCTTCCTCACGATAGTATCCGGGATCAGCGGGATGAGCAACCTGAAAAAAGCAGGGCGTATCGGTATCAAATCCCTGCTGTATTTCGAAATTGTCACGACCCTATCGTTGGTCATCGGTATTCTTTTAGCGCTGGTCATCAAACCGGGCAGGATTGACAAGACGGGATTGGCGATGCAGGATGCCAGCAAATATGCCCGGCAGGGCGCAGCCGGCTTTAACTGGGTTGAATTTTTCTTATCCAACCTGACCCTGCAGGTATTGCTGCTGGCCATCATCGTTGGGATCATCGTCAGCCTCAGCAGACATCGGACAACGATACTCGGTTATCTGGAGCCGCTGACCAGGGGGGTCTTTCAGGTGTTGAAATATGTCATGTACCTGGCTCCTATAGGCGCTTTTGGCGGCATGGCTTTCACCATCGGTAAGTTCGGCATCCGCACGCTGGTGCCCCTGGCCAAACTCATGGCAACCATGTATCTCACCATGGCCATCTTTATCGTGGTGGTGCTGGGGCTCATCCTCCGGTATTACAAGCTGAATGTCTTCACCTATCTGAAAAATATCAAAGAAGAGGTCCTCATCGTGCTGGGCACTTCCTCTTCCGAGGCAGCACTACCCTCCCTGATGAACAAACTGGAACAGATGGGCTGCAGCCGGTCTGTCGTTGGGCTGGTGGTCCCTACCGGCTACTCCTTCAATCTCGATGGCACTTCTATCTACCTCTCTATGGCCATCATCTTTTTGGCCCAGCTTTATAATGTCCCGTTAAGTCCCGGCGAGATGGTGACCATACTGGGTATCCTCATGCTAACCTCCAAAGGGGCCGCAGGTGTCACGGGCAGCGGTTTTATTGTACTGGCATCCACCCTGACAGCCATTCAGAAGATCCCCGTGGAAGGGCTGGCCTTTCTACTGGCGGTGGATAAATTCATGAGTGAGGCGAGGGCCATCACCAATATCATCGGCAATGGAGTGGCGACCCTGGTGATCGCAAAGAGTGAAGGGGACTTTACAGAAACCGGCTCATTTCCTCCTGGTACCCGCGGGCTTTCTTCCCGGCCTGCGCCGCAAAATCCTCTCCCTTTCCAGCATAAATGATATCCCGGCTGGAATTCACCAGCAGCCCGATATCCTTGTTCATCGCCTTAGCAGAGATGGCTTCCAGGCTGCCCCCCTGCGACCCTACGCCGGGTACCAAATAAAAATGATCGGGCGTCAGCTTGCGGATCCCTTCAAACCAATCCGGCTGGGTGGCGCCAACAACGAACATGAGATTTTCGGGAGTGCCCCAGCGTGATACCGTGGTCAGCACCTTTTCATACAAATAACCGTCCCCGGCCTGTTGGAGCTCGAAATCGCGGGCGCCGGAATTGGAGGTCAGTCCCAGGACGATGGTCCATTTGTCTTTGTATTCCAGGAAAGGTCTTACGCTATCCTCACCCATGTAGGGGGCCACCGTCAGCGCGTCAAAGTTGAGGGTTTCGAAAAAGGCCTTCGCATATTGACTGGCGGTATTGCCGATATCCCCTCTTTTGGCATCGGCGATTTTAAAATGAGTGGAAGGAATATAATTCACTGTCTTTTCCATGGACTCCCATCCTTTGGCGCCCAGGGCCTCATAAAAGGCAGTATTGATCTTGTACGCGACACAATCAAACTTCGTGGCATCGATAATCTGCCGGTTGAACTCGAACAGGGGATCGGCTGAAGATAGAAGATGGGGGGGGATTTTTGCGAGATCCGTATCCAGCCCGACGCAGAGATAAGATTTCTTTTTTCGGATCTGGTCAATTAGCTGTGTGCGTATCATTCCTCAAAATTAGTTTTTTTCTTCATTTCCGAAGCCACACTTCTGGCAACATCGTCTCCTTCTTCCAGGTGACTGATCACCGAATGATAACTTTTCTCATCCCGGTTCTGGCTAAGCTTATAGGCCGCCTGCACCTCTTCTATCTTTATCTCGAAGCCCACGATGCCCCGGAAGTTCTCCTGGTAGGTCTTTTCAGGGATCTCCTCTACGGTAACAGGATCAGGCTGCGTATGCTCGTAAGTATTCACCAGGCGTGCGAGCGCAGCCTTCAGCGCCTCGCCCTCCACCATCTTCACCGTTCCGTATACGTGCACCGATATATAGTTCCAGGTGGGAACATTCATCTGGGTGTACCAGCGGGGAGATACATAAGCATGGGGGCCAGGAAAGATGACCAGTACTTTTGCCCCGTCCTTCAGGGCGTATTTCTGTTCGTTGCCTTTGGAGATATGTCCCATCAGGATGTCATTGCCTTCCGCATCCTTTTCCAGCAGCAGGGGAATATGGGTGCCAGCAGGAGTACCTTCCGTTACGCTGATGAGGATGCCAAAGGAATTTTCCTTTATGAACGAATAGATCTTTTCGGTATCTTTTTCTTCGTAACGGCGGGGAATGTACATGCCGCTAAGATACAATTTTTCCTGCTGGATGTCGCTGGATGCCGCCCGTCGAGAATCAGGCGACGACTTCCGCCACCTTCTCCACGCGCATATTTGCATTCAGCATGGCGATACTCCGGACAGCACTCCCGGCGAAATCCAGAAAGGCTTTTTTAGAGATATCGTCATCACTCATCATCACCGGCACTCCGGTATCTCCCCCTTCGCGGATGCTTTGCACCAGGGGTATCTGTCCCAGAAAAGGAATATCATATTCTTCCGCCAGCCTTCGTCCTCCATCCTTACCAAAAATATAGTATTTGTTGTCGGGTAATTCAGCAGGAGTGAAATAGCTCATATTTTCCACCAGGCCGATGACGGGCACTTTCAACTGTGCCTGACCGAACATGGCGATGCCTTTTTTGGCGTCCGCCAGCGCTACATCCTGGGGAGTCGTAACGACGATGACCCCGGTCACCGGCGCCGTCTGCATCAGGGTCAGATGAATGTCCCCTGTTCCGGGTGGCATATCTATCACCAGGTAATCCAATTCATCCCAGAACACATCGGTAATGAATTGCCGGATAGCGCTGCTGGCCATCGGTCCCCGCCATACGACCGCATTCTTTTCATCCACCAGGAGCCCGATGCTCATTAACTTGATGCCATATCGTTCCAGCGGTACGATGAGGCCTTTACCACCTTCTCCACCTGCCATCATCATAGGACGCTCGCCCCTCACTCCAAACATAATGGGTACGCTGGGACCATAAATATCGGCGTCCATCAGGCCTACCGCGGCACCTCCCCGGGACAAGGCCAGGGCAAAATTTGCGGCTACCGTACTCTTCCCCACTCCACCCTTGCCGCTCACCACGGCTATGATGTTTTTCACTTTTGGCAAGACCGTCTGGGCTTCCTTGCGGGGAGTGGTGGTATTCGATGTGAACCGGACATTTACGGTAGCTTCTTTATTTATTAGTAAGCGGATGGCATTGATGCAGGCATTCTTGATCATATCCTTCATCGGACAAGCCGGTGTGGTCAGCACCACCGTAAAGGCAACATAATTCCCGTCTATCTCGATATCCTTCACCATATTGAGGGTGACAATATCCTTCCCCAGATCGGGTTCCTGTACGTTACTCAGTGCTTCCAAAACTTTTTCCGTTGTCATCGCGAATTAATTTCGTCAAAAAAATTGTGAAAATATAATTTTTTGCCTCAATACCTTTAATTTCGGCAGGCTTCGGTCCTCAAGGGCCCTTGCCTGCGAACTGAACTCCGTTCAGTTCAAGATTTTGTTAAAAACTCTAATTTGAGACAAAATTAACCATTGCTCTCCTTACTTTGTTTACGATTTGCGGTTTAAAGTTTAATTTTGAAACTGAATGAAAAAATTTCTACTATATATCTTACTGTTGTCCGGCCCATTTGTAGCGCAAGCGCAGTTTGACAAGCTGAAAGACTCGGTTGTCCAGTTATATGGCGTCATAATGACAGCTGATAGTCTTAAAGGCATTCCGGCAGTGAGTGTCATAGTAAAAAGAGATGGAAGAGGTACTTATTCCAATGATCAGGGGGTCTTTTCCATCGTGGTCGTCAAAGGGGACCAGGTCGAATTCAGCAGTGTGGGTTATAAGCCTTTTATCCTGAATGTGCCCGATACGTTCAAGGGCAATCAGTACAGTATTGTGCAACTTATGGTCACGGATGCCCAGTTCCTGCCCGCCACTATCATCAAACCCCGGCCCACCCGGGAGCAATTTGAACGGGATTTTGTAAACACCCCTGTGCCGGACGACGATATCGAGATCGCCCGGCAGAATACAGACGCCGCCAAACGAAGGATACTCGCCCGGTCTCTCCCTGCCAGCGCCGGGGAGGCGGCCAGTTATTATCTGAAGCAGAGCGCCACCCGATACTATTACCAGGGGCAGGCCCCTCCCCAGAATATCTTCAACCCTATCGCCTGGGCTGACTTCATACAAGCCTGGAAACGAGGGGATTTCCGCAACAACAACTAAGTTTTACTCTTTGTCCCGGTTATTCACGAGAATAAGTATTTTAGCCATATGAAGAACATTTCCGTCATCGGAGCCGGCACCATGGGCAATGGCATCGCTCATGTTTTTGCACAGAAAGGCTTTATTGTCAGCCTGATAGATACCAATGCCCCCCAATTGGACAAGGCCCTTGGCACCATCTCCGGCAACCTGGACAGGCAGATCGCCAAAGGCCTTCTCACCGAAGAGGAGAAAAAAGCCACCCTTGGCGCCATCACCCCTTATACCGACATGGCAGCGGGTGTATCGGCCGCCGAATTAGTGGTGGAAGCCGCCACGGAGAATACGGAACTCAAACTAAAAATATTCCGGCAGCTCGACGAGCTGGCTCCTGCCGGCTGTATCCTGGCTACCAATACCTCCTCCATATCCATCACGAAGATCGCGGCTGCTACCCGACGTCCCCAGTCGGTCATCGGCCTTCATTTTATGAATCCCGTGCCCGTCATGAAGCTGATAGAGATCATCAACGGCTATGCTACCGAAACTTCCATCACCCGGCAGCTGGTACAGCTTTCAGAACAGCTGGGAAAAGTGCCCTGCGTTGTGAATGACTACCCCGGGTTTATCGCCAACCGGATCCTGATGCCCATGATCAATGAAGCCATTTTTAGCCTCTTTGAGGGCGTAGCAGGGGTACAGGAGATCGATACGGTCATGAAACTGGGCATGGCCCATCCGATGGGGCCGCTGCAATTAGCTGATTTTATAGGCCTGGATGTCTGTCATTCCATTCTCAAGGTCCTCCATGAAGGGTTTGGCAACCCCAAATATGCCCCCTGCCCGCTGCTGACCAATATGGTTACGGCAGGTTACCTGGGTGTAAAGACAGGAGAAGGATTCTATAAATACACTAAGGGGAGTAAAGACCTGGTGGTCAGCGAACGGTTTACCGGTTAACTATTATTTCCACATTCCTCAATTCCTGCAGTTTATAACTCACTTCTTCCACCCGGTTGGTGGGAATGCCCAGGGTCATATTACAAAAAAGTTGCATTTCCTGTTGCAGGATCCGGCAATTATATTGCTTGATAAGGGTCATTACATCATTGATCTGCGTGTAGTCGAACTGTACGACAAATTCTTTTTCCACCTGCTTCTGCACCAGGGGAGTCATTTGAAGGGCGAGAGCGGCTGCCGACCGGTAGGCGTTGATAAGACCGGGGACACCTAATAAAGTACCGCCGAAATACCGGACTACGATCACCAGGGTATTTACCAGTTCCTTACTGTCGATCTGTCCCAGGATAGGGCGGCCGGCCGTACCGGAAGGTTCCCCGGCATCGCTGACCCGGAACGTATTCCCGTCCAGCCCGATGCGATAAGCATAGCAGTGATGGGTGGCTTTCGGATGCTCTTTCTTTATATCATTGAGAATATCCTTGAATTCCTCCACGCTTTTTACCGGGAAAGCATAACCGATAAACTTGCTGCCCCGGTCTTTGAATTCTGCTGTTGCCGTCTTTTCAATCGTATAATAGAAATCCTTTGGTACCATAGTTTGGTTAGAGAATTATTACCTCTTCCCCTCCTGGAGGGATAAAGGGTTGTTATAATAGCGTATTGTATCGGTCAACAGCGTCTCCGCGGAAGGGGGCAGGGCATTTTTTAGTACCGGGGCAGCCAGGCCATCCGGTATCTCCAGCCCGTTATTGGTGATGACCCTTGCCTCGTCCCAGATCCCTTCGTCGATAAATGACTGTAACAGGCGGGTCCCTCCTTCTACCAGCACGCTGAGGATCCTGGATTCATATAAGGCCTTTCCTATTTGTGTCACCAGGCTATCCTCTTTGTTCAGCCGGTAATACAAGAGGTTCTCCTCCTCTTCCTGTTTCACCGTATTAAAAACGATGGTTTGCACCTTCCGGTCGAAGACCTTTAGCGTGGCCGGCAAACGCAGCTGCTTATCGACAACCAGGCGAATGGGCTGGGGTCCTTCCCATAACCGCACCGTAAGAGCCGGGTCATCCGATAAAGCCGTATTCGTACCGACAAGGATAGCCGCCTCTTCCGATCGCCATCTGTGTACCAGCCTGTTCGAGTATTCATTGGAAATCAGGACCCGGGAGCTGCCTGGCGCCCTGTCTCGGTCAGCCCCCCCCGATCCGGCGGCCAGTCCGACCCGGCCGGCAGCGTCGCCGTCCCCGGCCGCTATTTTCAGGTTGGCGCTCTGCGCCCATTTCAACAGGATATAAGGCCGGCAGCGGGTATGATAGGTGAAAAACCGGCGGTTCAGCGATATACACTCTTTTTCCAGGACACCCAGTTTGACTTCCACGCCCCCAGCCCGCAATTTTTCTATCCCTTTTCCATCTACTTCCGGGAAGGGATCCCGACAGCCGACCACCACCCGGGGGATTTTGTGCCTGATGATCAGGTCCGCACAGGGTGGTGTCTTGCCATAGTGCGCGCATGGCTCCAGGGACACATAGAGGGTGGCCTGCGGGATCAGCGGGAGGTCTTCCTCTTTCACAGCAGCCAGGCAGTTCACCTCTGCATGGGCTTTCCCGTATAACTGATGATACCCCTCCCCGATAATCCTTCCTTCATAAACCAGCACGGCCCCTACCATGGGATTGGGGGCGGTAAACCCGGCCCCCAGCCGGGCCAGCTCCAGACAGCGCTGCATGTATATTTCCGAAGGATCCAAGTGTGCAAAATTAAGAAATTCGGACGGAAGGAGGCGGGATAAGCCTAAATGGATCTAATTTTACGAATGGACTTGCAACAGGCACAACAGGAAATGTTATCCCGGTTACGCCCGCTCTATGAGGACAGAGAGGCCGCCGCTATCACCGATTGGGTAATGGAAAAGATCACCGGTTGGAAAAAAATAGATCGCATTATCCATAAAAATATGTCCCTGAGCCAGGAGGGATTGGAACTTTTTCAATTGTACACGGGGGAGCTGGAGGATCACCGGCCGGTGCAGTATGTACTACAGGAAGCCTGGTTTGCCGGTCTTAAATTTTATGTGGATGAACAGGTGCTGATCCCCAGACCGGAGACGGAAGAACTGGTGGAATGGGTGACGGAAGAAATACGGCAACATGAGCCGGCCTATCTCCCCGGACTTACCGGCACACCGGCGCCGGTCATCCTGGACGTGGGAACAGGCAGCGGCTGTATTGCCGTCACCCTGAAAAAGCAGTTGCCCCAGGCCCAGGTCTATGCCTGCGACCTAAGCCGGGAGGCCCTGGCCATCGCTGAACGCAATGCCATCGCGAACCAGGCTGTTATCTATTTCCATCAGCTTGATTTTCTGGACAGCAGTCAATGGGAGACCTTGCCGCAGGTGCAGATCCTGGTCAGCAACCCTCCCTATATACCCCTCCGTGAAAAAGAGACCATGGCCCCCCATGTCGTCGGTTTCGAGCCTCATCTGGCCCTGTTCGTGGAAGATGGGGATCCCCTCATCTTTTACAAAGCCCTGGCTCAATTCGCCCGTAAAAAATTACAACCGGGCGGCCAACTCTTCGCGGAAATCCACGAAGGGTTGGGGGAAGAGGTAAAGGCACACTTTCAAGAGAGTGGCTTTCATTCTGTCATAGTAAAAAAAGACATGCAGGGAAAGGATAGGATGGTAAAAGCAACAAGGTAACATTAAAATATTTTAATGTTTTGAGGCGGCGAGCTAGTTTTGCCCAACTTTTAACTATTATGATGCGTCGCCACCCATTCTATCTGTTATCCGTATTGTTTTTAGGAAGTCTGCTGTCGGCAAACGCGCAGCAAAATGCGTCTATGCAGCAGCCCCCCGCGCAAGCTTCTCCGGCTCCCCAAAATGACGCTTTATTAAAAGACTCCGGCTGGAATTATCACCTTCAATTCACCGGCATCATCCAGGCGCACCCTACTTTTAACGCCCCCTACAGCGGACAAAACAGCCTGTCCAGCAAGGGCGAACGTGCTTATTCCGTTACGACTACGCTCTACCTGGGCAGAAAGCTCTGGCAGGGGGCCGCCCTTTATTTCAACCCGGAAATGGCCGGGGGAAAGGGTATTGGGAGTACGCTGGGGATAGCCGGCTTTCCCAATGGGGAGACCTTCCGCATCGGCAACCCGGAACCGACCGTCTATGTGGCCCGTATCTTTCTGCGCCAGCATATCTCCCTGGATAAAGATCATTATGAAGAGATCGGCGACGATGTCAACCAGGTAAAGGAAAGGGTGTCCACGTCCCGCATCACCCTCACCGCCGGGAAATTCTCCATCGGGGACTTCTTCGATAACAGTAATGTAAGCCATGACCCCCGCAGTGATTTCATGAACTGGGCCCTGATGAATAACGGCGCCTATGATTACGCCGCCAATACCAGGGGGTATACCTATGGCGTTACGGCTGAATATGTCCGGCCGGGTTGGACCCTTCGCTTCGCCACGGCGCTGGAGCCTACCTATGCCAACGGTCCCGAGCTGGACTGGCATTATACCCATACCAGCAGCGAGAACCTGGAATTTGAAAAAAGATATTCTTTGCACGGTCATAAAGGCACGCTGCGATTGCTGGGTTTTTACAATGTGAACAAGGCGCCGAACTATAATGACGTGGTTACCGCCAAGCTCAATGGCACCGACACCAGTCTGGATGTCCTCTATGGCAAAAAATATGGGAGTAAAAAAATCGGTCTGGGCATCAACGGAGAGCAGGAGCTCAGCGCTGCGGTCAACGCTTTTTTGCGTTTGGGCTGGAATGACGGGAAGACGGCCAGCTGGGCCTTTGCCGAGATCGATAATACCGTCAGCGGAGGAATACGCATCACGGGACAAAGCTGGAAAAGAGCGGCCGACAATATCGGGATAGCCTTACTATCCAATGGTATCTCCAGCGGTCATCGTAATTTTTTGAATCATGGCGGTTATGGATTTATGATCGGGGACGGCCAGCTTCCACATTACGGCCGTGAAGATATAGCGGAAGTATTTTATCAGTCGAAGCTATTTTCCAATCTTTGGGCGACGCTGGATTACCAGTTCGTCGAACATCCCGCCTATAATAAAGACCGGGGACCGGTACACGTCTTTGCGGCGAGACTGCATCTGGAATTCTAGGGCCGGCCGCTGCCGGTCTGCATCCCGGTTGCTGTACCGGCTGGATGCTGGCTGTTACTGAACTCCGTTCTTATCCACGGCCAATACGGTCCGGGCGCCCAATTCCCGCGCCACGCGCATGACGGCTACCACGTCGTCGATCGGCACCGACTTATCCGCATTGATCACGATGGAAGGCTGGTCCGTCTCTTTTGCCAGGAAGGGTTGTAATTTGGCCTTGAGCTCTTCGATGGTCACCCGGGTGGTACCTACATAAAATTGTTTGTTGACGTCTATAGATACCACTACCGTTTGCTTGGATTTGGTGTCGCTCTTGGCCTTTGGCTGGGAGAGCTTGACCACGTTGGGATTGGCCAGCGTGGATACGATGAGAAAAAACAGTAACAGGATGAACAGGATATCATTCAAAGGTCCCGTGTGTACTTCAGCTTCTTCCCTATGTCGTCTTTTTAAGTCCATTTAGTAAATTTAATTGGCGGAATTAGCGGGTCGGCTCCTGTAGAATATCAATAAATTCTGCACTGGCGGCTTCCATCTTATGGGTTGACTTATCGATCTGTGAATTCAGGTAACGATAGCCTACATAGGCAATAATACCGATGATAAGACCGGAGGCCGAAGAGATCATCTTTACATAGATCCCACCCGCAATGTTGGAAATGCTATACTCTCCCGTGCTGGCGATATTGTAGAATAATTGGAACATACCGGCAATGGTGCCCAGGAACCCGAAAAGAGGGGCGATGTATCCCACCACAGAAAGTACGGATGTATTTTTTTCCATTTTGTACAGCTCCAGCTTACCGACGTTCTCCATACTGCGTTCGATCGCCTCGATGGGTTTACCTACCCGTTGAAGTCCCTTATCGATCATCCGGGCAATGGCCGTTGGCGTATTTTTCGCCAGGCCCCGGGCGGCGGAGATATTGCCGGTCACGATATGGTCCCGGACAATATTCATGAAGTTGTCATCTGACTTCGAGGCTTTTTTAATAGCGATATACCGTTCGATAAAGACAAAAATGGCAATGACCAGGAGTACCGCCAACGGGATCATCAAAGGTCCCCCCTTAATGAGAATATCCCACAAACTCTCTTTTTGCTGGGCCGCTAGCTGGGCAACTCTGGCTAAACTGTCTTTAATTCTTACTGAGTCTATCAAAACCTGCAGGAAAAATAAATGCATCCAGTATATTTTTAATATGGTAAAACTATTAAGAATTCAGTTTATAAACGCCGGCCGGCCCCCTCTATTTTTAACGAAATGCTAAAATTGAGTGAAAGCTCACTTACTTCCCATCGGTTTCATCATCAGGGCCTGGATCTGTTGCATGGTCTTCTGCATTCCCTCGCTGCTGCCGTCCAGAAAGATGATATTACCCTTCCCTACCTCTGCAAAGTTCTTGATAGCTTCCGTCCACATGCTGAAAAGGATCACATTGGTGTCGAGGTTGGCCCGTTTCATCTGTTCAGCCGCCTCGCTCATCCCCCTGGCCACCTCTTCCCGGAACAAAGCAACCCCTTGTCCACGAAGGCGGGCCGCTTCTTTCTCCGCCTCGGCCGATATTTTAATCGCATTTCCCTCCGCTTCGGCAGCCTTGGTCTTGGTGATCAGCAGGGCCTGCCCTTCATTTTCAGCCGCTGCTTTTAAATTATTACTGGCTACGACTTTGCTCATGGATTCGATAATAGCCTTGTCGAAGGTAATGTCGTTGATCTGCAGGTCCAGGAGATGGTAGCCCCATTCTTCCAGGGAATGATCGATCTGGTCTTTTACAAATTCAACGATCTCCTTCCGTAATCCCAGGATCTCAGCCTGGCGTTTAGTGGCCACAAATGAACGGATACTTCCTTCGATGGTGCGGGTGAGGGCCTGCATAAGGTCACGCTCGCTGATAAATTTAAAAGCCACTCTTTTAATCGTCTCTTCATCGGCATTCTGCACGGCATAAAGCAGCATACTTTTGAAATAGACATTGGCCTGGTCGGCTGTCACAGCCTGGAATTCCAGTTCCACCGAACGGTTTTGAATAGAGATCTTTTTATATACCTGTTCCAGGAAAGGGATCTTGAAGTTCAGGCCAGGGCGGAGAATACGCTGGTATTTCCCAAACATGGTAACGACATTGATAAATCCCTGGTTGACGGTAACCAGTCCGCTGAATATGAAAGCTATCACTAAAAGGAGCCACCAATACGAGGCTAGGGAATCCATATGGTAAATGTTTTAGAGGTGAATGTACACATTTTATATGGTACCTTTACCGGCCGGAAATTTTAAAAATGAATACTCATTACGACCTGATCATTGTAGGTGGCGGCCCTATCGGGATCGCCTGCGGGCTGGAAGCGCAAAAAGCGGGCCTCTCCTATCTCATCCTGGAAAAAGGCTGCCTGGTCAACTCCCTGTATAATTATCCGGCAAATATGACTTTCTTCTCGACCTCCGAGCGGATAGAGATTGGCGAGATCCCTTTTGTAAGCAATAATGTCAAGCCTGTCCGCAATGAGGCGCTGGAATACTATCGCCGGGTGGCAGTCTCTCATCATCTCAATATCCATCTGCAGGAAGAAGTGGAGGAGATCCGACGGGAGAATGAGGTTTCAGGCGAACCCTCAACTTCCGGGCTGCAGTCGGGTTCCGAAACAGGCGCGGCCTCTGGTCTCTTCAATGTCCTCACTTCGCGGGGATCCTATTCCGGCATACACATTGTCCTGGCAACAGGCTTCTATGATCTGCCCGTTTTACTGGGCATTCCCGGGGAAGACCTCCCAAAAGTTACCCACTACTACAAGGAACCGCATTTCTATGCCATGCAAAAAGTAGTGGTAGTCGGCGCCAGCAATTCTTCCGTGGACGCGGCCCTGGAGACCTGGCGGAAAGGAGCCGAAGTGACCATGGTGATCCGGGGAGAAGGCATTGGCAGAAGAGTGAAATACTGGGTGAAGCCAGACATTGAAAATCGGATCAAAGAGGGCAGCATAAAAGCGTATACCCATTCCTCCCTTTTGGACATACGGGAAGGAGAAGTCACCATTCGCACACCGGAGGGCATCGTCACACTTGCCAATGATTATGTCATCGCCCTGACGGGCTATCAGCCGAATTTTTCCTTCCTGCAGGCAGCAGGTATTCAACTCTCCGAAGATGAGAAGCTCCAGCCTTTCTATGACCCGGCAACGATGGAGACGAATGTAAAGGGCCTTTATCTCGCGGGCGTCGTATGCGGTGGTATGAATACCCATGTATGGTTCATCGAAAATTCCAGGATCCACGCCACCATGATTGTAGAGGATATCCTTCGCAAGCGGGGTTCGGCGACTGACTCGGGCAATTAGACCGGCAGGCAGGCTCGGGATTGCTGACCGGCAGGCGGGCTAGCCGGCAGACAGGCAGCGTCAACTCTTTTCCTCCCAGATACAGGCCAGGTGTACGATGGTTTCTACCGCCTTCTGCATGTCCTGGATGCTGACATATTCGTGTTTGCCATGAAAAGCCATTTCTCCCGTAAAAAGATTAGGACAGGGCAGGCCCATAAAAGAAAGCCGCGACCCGTCCGTTCCCCCCCGGGCGCTGCCCCGTTGTACGGTTATCCCGGCCCGTTCCATCGCTTCCACGGCATGGTCCGACACCCGGGGATGCAGGTCCAATACCTCCTTCATATTGCGATACTGCTCCACCACCACGAAGTCGGCCTTTGCACCCGGGAAAGCAGCCAGGGCATCCTCTACCTTATTTTTAAGATGTTCTTCATAGGCCGCCAGACGGGCGGTGATGAAGTCGCGGACAATAAATTCAACGACCGCTTTTTCGGCCAGGCCCGAGATCCGCACCGGGTGTACAAAACCATACCGGCCTTCCGTCGTCTCGGGCGACCATTCGTCTTTGGGCAGGGAGTCCACGAAGGCGGCCGCTACTTTGATGGCATTGACCAGCTTGTCTTTGGCATATCCCGGATGAGCGCTGACCCCGTGAAAAGTGATGGTCAACCCATCAGCGGAAAAGGTCTCGTCTTCAAAAGAACCCCGCTCCCCGGCGTCCAGCGTATAGCCGTATTGGGCGCCCAGCTTTTCCATATCCACTCTATCCACCCCTCTACCGATCTCTTCGTCGGGGGTAAATAATAACCGGATCTTACCATGGAGGCACTCCGGATGGGAGAGGAGGTATTGGGCCATGTCCATGATAATAGCCACCCCGGCCTTATCATCGGCCCCCAATAAGGTCGTTCCGGAGGCGGTAATAATATCTTCCCCCTTTTTTTGCCGCAAATAAGGATGCTCCCGGGGAGAGATCACCTGGGAAGGGTCATCGGGCAGGATAATATCCCCTCCGTCATAATTCTGGTGAACGATGGGCCTGACGTCTTTTCCACTACAGTCCGGGGCCGTATCGACATGGGAGCAGAAACAGATCACCGGCACCTGTCTGGTCGTATTCGCGGGGATGGTGGCATATACATAGCCGTACTCGTCCAGCAGGACATCCGCGATGCCCATTGCCTGTAATTCTTTTACCAGGAGCCGGCCAAGGTCTTTTTGTTTCTCCGTAGAAGGATAACTCTTTGATCCCGGATCGCTTTGTGTGTCAATTTGCACATAGCGGAGAAATCTTTCCGCTACCGTAAATATGTAGTTTTCAAACATGTTCGTAAATTACCGGACAATTCGTCCATGACAAAATTTTCATTATAATCATTATGTCTGATCAGGCTGTAAAAAATCCACGGATAAAACAAGGTTGGCTCCGGGTACTATTGTTCGGCGGATGTTTCTTAATAATTACCCTGCTGGTCGCCATTCCGGCGGCGCTGCTGATCGTAGCGGTAAAAAAAGAAGACCTCCGGGCAGATCCTATCCATGCCCTCACGTCCCTGCTTAGTGGCTCTTTTCTCTGGCTGATGGTGGTTCTGGAATGTATAATTTCCCTTATCAGTGTCTGGATCTTCCGGACCTTCATCGACCGGAAATCCTTTGCCAGCCTGGGATGGGAAATAAAGGGGTATGAGACGGAATTCGTCACCGGGCTATTTATAGGGCCAGCGCTGCTGGGCATCAGCGCCTTGTTGCTCCTGCTCAGCGGACACCTGCAATGGGTCGACGTCATCTGGGACCCTCAGTCATTATTTATCTCCCTGGGACTGCTGCTGCTGGTCGCCTTTAGCGAGGAATTGGTATTCCGGGGATATATCCTGAATAACCTCCTGGATACTTTCCCGAACAAGTGGATAGCCCTGGTCATTTCAGCCGTCCTGTTCGCCATCTTTCACATAACCAACCCCGGCATCAACTCGCTGGCTTTCCCCAATCTCTTCCTGGCCGGCTGCCTGCTGGGGATGAATTATATCTACACGAAGAATCTATGGTATTCCCTGGCATTTCACCTGAGCTGGAATTTTTTTCAGGGTCCCCTGTTGGGGTTCAGGGTCAGCGGGCTTACGCTGCCTACTTTACTTCAGGCTGAGACAAAAGGGGATTTAATGATAACAGGAGGGGACTTCGGCCTGGAAGGATCTGTTTTGAACATGGCCCTATCCATCATAGCCATCCTGGTGCTGGCATGGGCCTTCGAACGAAAATACAATAGCTCCCATAGCAGACAGGTCATAGCGAGGCCATGACCTGTCTGCCGGAACAACCTGTATATTTTTATTATGGCATGATAATACGGGAAGGAGCGCCCACGATCTCTACCAGTTCCAGATCGAAGATGAGGTCTTCACCAGCCAACGGGTGATTGGCATCCAGGATCACGCTGTCATCTTTTACGTCTACGATCACAACGGGGATCTGTTGACCGGAACCATTGGTCATATTCAGCCGCATGCCTGTTTCCGGTTTCATATCCGGAGGAAAACGGTCGATGGGGAAGTCCATCAGCATCTGGGGATCTTTGGGGCCATACGCATGCTCTACAGGGATCTCTATTGTCTTCTTCTCGCCTACCGCCATTCCCAGCAAGCCATCATCAAATCCCTTGATCACCATGCCACTGCCGACTTCGAATTCCAGGGGAGTACGTCCTTCGGAGGAATCAAAGGTTGTTCCGTCCGTCAGGCGACCATGATAATGAACTTTTACAGTATCACCGGCTTTAACTTGTTGCATAAAATCAGCTTCAATTTTAGATAATTCCCTGAATGAGGATTATGCCACGAATGTAGGATTAAAA
>DATJJD010000070.1:0-25858 GCA_035492545.1 Puia sp. | reverse complement strand
AGCCCACCCTGGAAATACCCGGTGATCATAGACAATATGATGAACCTGGAACTCCTGTTCTGGGCTACCCGCGACAGTGGGGATTCTTCTTTTTACCGCATCGCTGTCACCCATGCCAATACGACGATGCGCAACCACTACCGGCCGGACC
Source organism: Puia sp. (assembly GCA_035492545.1). Taxonomy (GTDB): domain Bacteria; phylum Bacteroidota; class Bacteroidia; order Chitinophagales; family Chitinophagaceae; genus Puia. The sequence goes on along the minus strand of DATJJD010000070.1, from coordinate 25,707 downwards.
ATAGCTCTTTCCACGTAGTGGATTATGATACGGCCACCGGCAACGTCCTGGCTAAAAAAACAGCGCAGGGATATGCCGACTCCTCCGCCTGGGCCCGGGGGCAGGCCTGGGGACTTTACGGGTTTACCGTCATGTACCGCTCTACCCATGACCCGAAATACCTGCAACAGGCGGAAGACATCGCCCACTTCCTCCTGACCAACCCCAACCTGCCCGCCGATAAGATCCCTTACTGGGATTTTAATGCGCCGGATATCCCACGGTCCCAAAGGCAGACCACAGGTCTGCCGGCCGAAGGCCCATCATCAGCATCGTTGCGGGCCGGTGGTACTTTTCAGTCAACACCGGGCCCGCTACGCGACGCGTCCGCCGCCGCTATCATGGCTTCCGCCCTGATCGAACTCAGCCATTATGCAAGCCCCGAACAGGGTAGGGGCTACCTGGACGTTGCCGAACAGATCCTCGTAGCCCTGTCCTCCAACAGCTATAAGGCGGTGGTAGGCTCCAACGGGGGATTCCTGTTAAAACACAGCGTGGGGCACTTCCCCGCCCATACGGAAATAGACGTGCCGCTGACCTATGCCGATTATTATTTCGTAGAGGCGATGCTGCGATACAAACAGCTCGCCACCACCGCCAGGTAGCAGCGCCCTCCGCCTCCCGGGCTGCCAGGTAACGGCAACGGCGCCCTCCATCTCCCGGCGGCAAGCAGGCTCCGGCGGCAAACAAGCTCAGGTGGCAAACAGCGTCCGATCGCAAACAGGCTCCAGTGGCAAACAAGCTCCGGTGGCAAACCAGTGCCCCTTATTTCGTAGGCATCACCACCTGGAATATGTCCGACAGGTCATACTTCTTATAGCTGTCGTTCAGCCGGACGCCGATCCTTGCGTAATAAGTCCAGCCGGGTTGCAGGTTATGAACGACCGTCCGGTACGTTGTCGCCGCGATGGCGCTGCTCCAGTTGCTGTTGATGCTCACGGTGGCCGAAGACTCATTATAGAAGGACTGGATAAAGGCGCCGCTGCCAACGAAGGAAGTATTGTTCACGAACTCCGTTGCGTCGATGATTTGCGGCAGCCCGTTTGTCCTGGGCGCCTGCAGTTGGAAGGTCATCACCAGGGAGTCCGCATCCTGCACATGCGTAACGTTAGTGATCTCCAGATAGGGTACTACCGTAAAGTTCTGGCTGGTGGCGCCCTTGATGTCCTTCAGGATGCTGTCCACCGGCCAGAAAGCACCCTGGGTAGGGATCACGCTGTAATGCCCGCTGTAGATCCTCGTATCCTCGAATGTGCCATCCGGCTTGGAAGGAATGTAATAAGGGGCCGGGTTGTCGCTCCAGCTCAACTGCTTCAGTTCGATTTGGACGCCCCCGGTTTCCGTCACCAGGTTTTTCCCGGTGACGCTGTCAATGATATTTCCCTGGAATGCCGAGTCCGGTCCGGGATAGTTATCCGTCTTGGTACAGGAAATCCCGGCAAACAGGAGTCCTATGATTCCGCTGATCAATAATCTTTTCATAATAATATCTTTTTTCATGATTAATATCTTTTCTGCCGGCAGCATGACAAACTCAGTACCCGGGGTTATTGGGAAACAGATGGGAGTTTTTGCCCAACTCTCCACCAGGCAAAGGCTCATAATACCAGTTTTTCTGGAAATTATACGTCCGCTTGAAAGGCTCCAGCTGCTTTAAGAATATATATTTATTCTCAGAAGTAATATAATAAGGCAACATCGCATACATATTCCTGTTATTCAGCACCTGGTCGGCAGTCCTCCATCTGCGGATGTCCCACCAGTACTGGTGCTCGAAAGCCAGCTCCTTGCAACGTTCGTTCCGGACCGTATCGATGGTCATGCCGGCCGTAGCAGGTGGGGCCCCCGCACGGTCCCTGATCTGGTTGATATCACTCAGCGCATCGGCCAGCGCAGCGCCGCCCAGTTCCATGGCAGCCTCTGCACGGTTCAACAGCACTTCCGCATATCGCATGTCGATATAGCTCTGTGTGCTCTGGTAAAGACCGCATGAAGACGCCGCTTTGTTATAATCAACGTATTTCCGTACATAAAAGCCGGTGCGGGTAAGATCGTCACCATTGGTGCTGACGCCTGCCCGCCCGATGACATCCAGGCCATTGACCACGGCATTGATATCGCCCAGCCACAGGTTGATATTCGCCCCGTTCTGGACATCGTTGGGAGAGGTCAGGTTGTTTTGCAATTCCTGTGCAGCGCTGCCGGTAAAGGTTTTATAGATCCCTCTTTGCACGTCGAAGGGAATCCCCCTCAGGACGGCGCCGGGAAAATAGACGGTTGCCAGGAGACGGGGCTCCAGGCCCTGCATCAGGTCGGCCCTGTTGGAGAACCGGGTAGGCGTACCGTCCGGGTTGACAATAGGCAGTGCGCCAAATCGTTCGACGAAATCCTCGGAAGGATAGGCCCTTGAAAGACCGTCCGCCGTCATGATGCGGCAGGTCATGGTAGCATCCCAGCTATGCGGTCCGCCATTGTCAGGAGTAGGTCCGCCCGTATTGGGATCGGACTGGGTATATTGACGGAGAAAGATATCTTCGTTGTTGGGCTTCAGGAAGAGGTCTACATAGTTCTGCTGCTTGTCGGGATAACCTCCGGTATACAAGGTGAAATGTCCCTCCACCAGCTTGGCCGCATCGTATGCCGCCTGGAAGAAAGTGTTTGCATCAGCGGCTGGAATCCCTACGAATCCTTTTGCTCTTGCATCCCCATCGACATAATTGGCAGATCCGTATCGGGCAATGGTCCCGGCATATAACATAGCCCTCGACTTGTAGGCTGGCGCCGCATACTTGCTGGCCGTTCCCTGGGGGACGCTGTTACCGGGATCCTTCATCAGGGCATAGGCGCTGTCAAAATCCGAAGCGATGAAATTATACACATCCTCTTCCTTGTCCCGGGGCACCAGCAGGGAGGCAGCACTCGCATTAGGATCGATCACCGTCCGTACGATCGGTACGCCTCCATACCGTTTTACCAGGGCAAAATAGGTATATGCCCGGCAGAAATAGGCTTCACCCAGCCATTCGTTCACCTGGTCCGCTGTGAAGTTACTGGCATAGGAAGGCAGTTTGCTGATGAGGACATTGATGACGCGGATCTTATCATAAGGCCAGAATCCAAAACCCTGCGCCGCATCACCGGTACCACCGAAAGGGCCTACCATCTCCCCGTCGATGGCGTCCGTATGGTAAAAGCATTGCCACCTGCCTCCATTACCTGCCATAAAACCCTGGTTCGGCTCATAGACGAAGTCCTCGATGGGCAGATTGGCATAGATATCGGCCATATAGGCCTTGACAGCATTGGCATTGGAGAATACGTTCTCATCCGAAATAACACCCACGGGCGCCAGGTCCAGCTTATGACAGGATCCCAGGAGGCACACGGCTAGTATAACGGCTATATAGTTGATTTTTTGCATGATTAGAAGTTTTTAGAAGGAGACGGCGGCGCCTGCGCTGAATGTCCTGTTCAACGGATACAGATAACCGCCTTGCGAAATATTCCAGTCCTGGTTATTGTTCACCTGGCCCGGATGCTCCGGATCACTGTATTTCATCCCGGTGAGCGTAGCCAGGTTATAGCTGTTGATATAGATCCGGATATTCTGGATACCAATCTTGCCCAGCAGCTTTTTCGGTAAGGCATACCCGATCTCCAGGGTCTTTATACGCATATAGGTAGCATTCTGTACAGCCTTCGAGCCATCCGCCGCAGGTGAGCCGGTAGTGGGATAATTACCGGAGACCCAAACCGTATTGGGATCGAACATATTGGCATTCGGGTCGGCAGTATGCCACCTGTTCATGAACTCGATGAGGGCGCTGCGCTGATATTGCAGGGGCGCCGCCAGTTGTTCGGCAAACTGCACATGGTAATCGGTAGCGCCCTGCAGCAGCACGGAGATATCGAAATTATTCCAGCTGGCGCCCAGGGTCAGGCCAAAGTTGACGATGGGCAGGTCCCGCGTAGCGATAGGCACCTGGTCCTTGGCATCGATGACGCCGTCATGGTTGATGTCCTGGTAGTAGTAGTCGCCAGGTACGACGGATTGGTTGCCGGCGCCTGTATTGATGTTATAGCCGTAGATCTGGCTATAGCTGGAGAACTGACCTCCATACAAATACCCCCACCAGATATTCGAGTACCGGTCTGTCAGGGAGTTTTTGTATTGATCATACTGGCTGGCGGCGCGGGTTTCCTCGAAGTAGCCGTGCTTGATCCTGCTGACGCCCAGATTACCACTGATAGTATAGGACACCTTCCGGATAATATGATGGTGCGTCAGCACGAGCTCTATGCCATTCGTTTTGTCGCCGTTGAGGTTAGCCTGACTGACCTGTATTCCTGAAGTGCCGGGGAGCTGGGCAGTAGGGAAAAATGGTATTCCGGTCCGTTTCCGGATGAAATAATCGAAGCTGCCGCCGATAAGCCCGTTGAAGAGGTCAAAGTCTACCCCGGCATTGAAGGTCTTGGACTGCATCCAGGTCAGCGCCAGATTGGGTACGCCCAGGGCATTGACACCGCTAACATAACTGCCATTGATCACGGCGCCGGGGCCGGGGTAATTATAGCCCGATATCCACTGGTAGTTCAAGGCCTGGTCATCCCCCAGCAAACCATAGGAGGCGCGTATCTTCAGGTTGGTCAGGACATTGGGCGCGATGAGGCTCTCCATGAACGGCTCATTGCTGAGACGCCAGCCGATCAGGCCGGCAGGGAAAAATCCCCAGCGTTTTAGGGGGCTGAATTTACTGGAGGCATCCTCCCGGAAGGAGAACTCCGCCAGGTATCGTCCCTTGTAGTCATAGTCCAATCGTCCGACTACGCTCCTGGTCACCAGGTTGACAAGTCCATTCTTGTCCTGGCCCACTGTCCGGTAGTTGGCATCCCCTGCATTGCCCGCAAAAAGATAAGGAAGACCTAATGAGAAACTTTCCTGGGCCTGGAAATTATCCCCGGTATTATAACCCTCTTCATACAATACCAGCCCCGTGACATTATGGGCGCCGCCAAACTGATGCCTATAGTTCAGGGACAGCTGCATCAGCGTATTGGTATTGGTATAATACTGACGCTGCACCGTGGACGGGGAATGGACCAGGGTCGCGTTATAGGTCTGGGTCCCCTGGTCATACGTGTAAAGATTAAAGGACTTATTGACAATGGTATTGTCCGCAACACTGTACCCGTAGTTGTACATGGCTTTCGCCATCAGGCCGGTAATGCCGGGAATATCGTATTCCAGGTTCAGCTGGCCCTGGAAATTTTTATTTTTATAAATATTCTGGCCTACTATGTCGGAATTGGTCATGACCACCGGGTTGGCATTATCCGGTTCCAGGCTGGGATATTTCGGGTTGTTGTTGGCATAGGGCTGGTCCGTAGGCACCAGGTTCTCCGCATATTTGAAAATGGTCCATACGGCCGAGTTCGGAGCGTTCTTGGTGTCCGTATACCCGGAAACCAATGCTGCGCCTCTCAGCCCCTTGGTAATATTAACATTCACATTGCTGCGGAAATTCCATCGGTTATAATTGATGCTGTTCGTCTTGAACAGACTGCCTTGGGTAAGATAGCCCAGGTCGAAAAAGTAATTCACCTTGTCATTGCCGCCGGACATATTCAAATTGTGCTGCGTCTCCGGAGCCAGGGGCCGGGTAATGGCCTTCATCCAGTTGGTGGAGTGCAGCTTGCCGCTGGCATATAAGGCGATGGTGCTGTCCGAATAGGCCTTCGGGGCAGTACCGGTCACATTATTCCCGAAATTCCGCTGCGCATTCTCATTCCACAACTCCATATACTGTACGGCATTAACGGGATCAGGCACATCCAGGAATTGCTGCCAGCTCTGGTTGACGGAATAAGTAATATTGAATTTACCATTGGCATTCCGGCCGCCGCGTTTGGTGGTCACCAGGATCACCCCATTGGCAGCCTTCACTCCATAGATGGCGGCGGAGGCATCCTTCAGCACCGAGACATTGTCAATTTCGGAAGGGTCCATCCGGGCAAGGTCGCCGCTGCCGCGGGGCACCCCATCGATGATGATCAGGGGCGGAGTGGGATTGCCGGTGACATTGCCGGAGGCATCGTTGATGGCGCTGCCGAAACCGCGGATGTCGAACTGGGTGTTAAAGGACCCGGGCTCGGAGCTCATCTGTTGTATTCGCAGCCCGGGCACTTTTCCCGACAGCATGTTGACGACACTCTCATTCTTGGTCACTACCAGGTCTTCCGCCTTGACCACCGATACGGCGCCGAGGACATTCGCCTTTTTCTGCGTACCATACCCTACGACGATCACATCATTCAGGTTGGCGCCGCTGACAGGTTTCATCGTTACATGAATGTTTTCACCCCCGGCAACGACATGGCTCACTTCAGCATATCCGATAAAGCTGATCACGATTATATCTCCGGGTTTCGCAGAGATGGTGAACTCGCCGTAAGTGTCTGTAGTAATTCCTTTATTGCTGTTCTTGTGCCGGACGCTGGCGCCGGCTAAGGGTTCTCCCTTATCGTTAGTTATCTTCCCTTTAAAAGGAGAGGGGCCGCCTCCTTCGGTTTTCTGGGCGCTTAGCGGCCGCAGTAGGATCAAACAAAGAATGGCAGAGAGCCAGGCTGCTCTCCCAAAAAAGTTCAATTTTTTCATAGCAAGTTTTTTAATCGTTAATGGATGTATGGCAAGAAACCCCGGGAGGGTTAATACACGGGATAACATCCCGGTTAATTTTTCATTAATCGCTTTTTTTTCAGAAAAAAAATAATGCTGGGGAAGACCAGCAGATCCGGGATGACATGACCTGCCCTTTGACAATTTCTATACTTAATTGTCTGTCAATTTTTTAAGATTAAATAGGAGCTAATATAGCAGCCGTCTTACCTTGAGCTCATTGCGACCACTACGATCAGAAAGATGACTACGGCGCCCGTGAGGAAGTTTAGAAAGATATCCAGTCGCTTCTGATGCCTGGATTCAAAGACGCAGTATCCCCGGGTGAAGTGCCGGGCGACAAAATAAATAGCCACTCCGAACAGCAGGAGACATAAAAATTTATGGAATGGATTGGTGAACATAAAGCTGATCAGCCCAATGACAAAACCCGCTACAAATACCAGGGTCGGTATAAAATCATTGGGATAGGTGACCCAGTTGCGGTTCTGATAAGGGGCTAAGGTCGTCAACAGCAACTCTTCAATAGCAACGACTTTTTCACGGGCCTGATAAAAATCCTGCAGGGCGATGGAGAGATAGGAGTCCGTTCGCGAGTGCCCGAGCCGCAACTCCACGACGACGGCCCGGGCAGATAGGGAATCTCCTTCTTCCTTATACGATAATTCTATCAGGATCCTGTCCGTGTCATTGTTGAACAATAGCTGGTTATACTTCTTCAACGGATGATAGACCTCGCTGCTCTCGGATCCGTATATGATCAGGGAAATACGTTCGGCAAAAATAGCGGGGCCGCCTACCTGAAGAAGGGGGGGGATCTTTTGACTCATGGTATCTGCCAGGCTCAACAGGGTTTGCCTGTTTACGGAATAGGTGCTCAATCTTCTCCAGGTGGTTGATTTCTCCATGTTGGGTGAAGTTTACAGCGCTGCTAATAAAAGTCTATATGGGTAAGGTCCGGGCGTGTGGTTAGTAAGAAGGGGCGGGGGCCTTGCTCCTTAAAGATAGAGTCTATTCCGCGGCTTCCAAAATCTTTTTCACCATCCCATCCATCGAGGCATTCTCTATCCAGCGGACGACGGCTACCAGGCCGTGCTCCGGGTCCACATAGATGAAATTCGTCCCGTTGCCGATATGTACAAAGGCGGAGGCAGGCGCGCTGGGCAGCAATTTGCGGTCGGTATTGAGGAACCAGTTCATATAACCATAGGTAGGTTGTGCAGGGGTGGGCGTCAGCGCCTGCTGCACCCATCGTTCGGAAATCAGCTGTTTGCCGTTCCAGTTGCCCCGGTGATAGGTCAGCAGTCCAAACCGGGCCATATCATAGGCATTGATGAAAAGCCCTCCTCCCCAATGACCGCCGCCACTGACCGATTGCACAGGCTGCCCGTCCAATACGATCCAGGCATTGCGATAGCCATTCCATCTCCAGGTGTTGGATGCGCCGATAGGATCCATGATATAAGTCTTCAGCACCTGGGGAAGAGGTTTGCGCCATACGCTGGTAGCGGCAAGGGCCAGGGCATTCACGCGCACATCATTATATTTCCAGACGGTGCCCGGGGCATTTCTGGGCCGGTTGAGCCATTCTTCCGGTTTGGGTCCCGGACGGTCGGCCCAGTCGGCCTTCCCCCAGAGAACACCTTCCCAGTCGCTGGTCTGTCTTAACATCACCTCCCAGGTTAGGGTACGATTGTGAGGACTGGAGAAAGGATAAAGTAGCTGGGGCCGCCCCAGCTCTTCGGCCCCACGGGCAGGCGCCGCAGGGTTATACACTTCGATGGGAGGAACATAAGCGGCTACGGTATCCGTTACCGCATGGATCAACCCCTGATCGACGGCAACCCCTACTACCGTAGACAAGAAACTTTTCGTGACGCTATGCGTCATATCTACTCTCAACGGCTCTCCCCATTCGGCTACGATATATCCTTTACAGAGAATGATGCCGGTGGGATCTCCCCGGTCGGCAAAAGGGCCGATGCCCTCCCCAAACGGCTCTTTACCAAAACTCTCTGCCTGCGCCAGCTCCATATTCCGGGGCGCCCTGGCCTCATGCTCCCGTGCAAAACGTATCGCTTCCTGCAGTTTCAGCGAGTCCAGACCGAGAGAGGCAGGACTGCGATGCTGCCACTGCCCGGCCGGCGGGAAATAATCACCGGCGGCCTCCCTCGCACTGGCCGGCTTCATTGCACCGGCGGCCTTCCCACGGGACTGGCCATTCACAATAAAAAGAGTAGCTAACAAAAAGAGTAGTAGGGTCGCGCGCTTCATCCGAACAAGTTACAACACAATTTTAGAATTCCTTTTTTCCAGTATCCCGGAAATTATCAATATTTTCGCCCGCTAAACAAAAGCCCAGGAGCCCGACATGAAGAAATCCATTTTGATGGCGGCTATCGCCTTGATAACCGCCTTGTCCGTATCCGCCCAGCGCAAACCTGCGTCACCGGCTACACCCGGCGATACGGCCAAACCCAAACCCCCGGTCCTGCCGGGCTTTTCCAAACCAGGCCCCAAACCCTATAAGGAAGTCATCACAGAGAAAGCCCTTTCTCACCAGGGACTGTTCACCGTTCATAAAGTAGAGGAAAAATGGTATTTCGAGATCCCCGACTCCCTGCTCAAACGGGAGTTTATGGCGATAACCCGGTTCAGCAAAACGGCCGGAGGCGGTGTCTATGGGGGGGAGTTGGCCAACCAGCAGACCCTGCAATGGGAGAAAGGGCCTTCCAATACCCTTTTCCTGCGGGTGGTTACCCTGGTCAACATGGCGGCTGACTCCACCAACAATATCTATAAGGCAGTGACCAATTCCAACGTCAATCCCATCGCAGCCGCCTTTGACATCAAGGCCTATGGAAAAGACTCTTCCAGCGCCGTCATCGAAGTGACGGATTATTTCAAAGGAGACAACCTGGTGGTCAGCATCCCCGCTTCCGTCAAAGGGAGAATGAGACTGGGCGGCCTGGCCGGAGACAGATCTTATATACAACACATCAGCACCTTTCCCATCAATACGGAAGTAAGAACCGTAAAAACCTTTACCGCGGGCGGCGGAGCTCCTTCCCCCTTCGGGTTTTCCATCAGCTCTCCCTCCGATGCCGCAGGCGCAGTAACCCTGGAGCTGAATACCTCCTTTATCCTGTTGCCATCCACCCCCATGCCAAAAAGATTGTTCGACCGGCGGGTTGGATACTTCGCAGACGACTATACCGTATACAGCGACGACCAGCAAAAAATAGAAAACCAGGAATTCATCGTCCGGTGGAGATTGGAACCAAAAGAGGAAGACCGGGTAAAATGGCAAAGGGGCGAATTGGTGGAACCCCGTAAGCCCATCGTCTATTATATCGATCCCGCCACTCCCAAAAAATGGCGGCCCTATCTTATACAAGGCGTCAACGACTGGCAGCAGTCCTTCGAAGCAGCGGGGTTTAAAAATGCTATCCAGGCAAAAGAATGGCCGGAGAACGATACCACCATGAGCCTGGAAGATGCCCGTTATTCCGTGCTGCGATACTTTGCCTCGGATATAGAGAATGCCTATGGCCCCAACGTACACGACCCCCGCAGCGGCGAGATCATCGAGAGCCATATCGGATGGTATCACAATATTATGGAGCTGCTCCACGACTGGTATATGATCCAGACCGCGGCTGTAGACCCCAAAGCCCGGAAAATGCACCTGGATGATACCCTGATGGGTCAGCTGATCCGTTTCGTATCCTCCCACGAAGTGGGCCATACCCTTGGCCTGCGCCACAACATGGGCAGCAGCAGCACCGTGCCGGTGGAGAAATTAAGGGACAAGGCCTGGTTGGACCAGCACGGTCACACCCCTTCCATTATGGACTATGCCCGGTTTAACTACGTAGCCCAGCCGGAGGATAATATACCCGAAGCCGATCTCTTTCCCCACATCGGGGAATACGATCGATGGGCTATCCGGTGGGGGTATGCGTATTCCGGAGGCAGGGATGAAAAGGAAGACCGGAAGATCGTCAACAAATGGATCATCGACAGCCTGAAGACCAATCCGCGTCTCTGGTTCGGCGGAGAAGGTTATAGTGCCGACTCACGGGCGCAGACGGAAGACCTGGGTGACAACAGTATGAAAGCGGGCGAGTATGGCATAAAGAACCTGCAGCGGATCCTGCCCAGCCTGCCCCAGTGGACCAGCGAAGAGGCAGATAAATACGACAACCTGAATGATTGCTACAAACAGGTGCTGGGACAGTTTGGTCGATACATGGGACATGTGCTGAGGAATGTCGGCGCCGTCTATGAGACCTTCCGCAGTGTGGAACAACCCGGTGATGTATATGCGCCCGCCCCCAAAGCCCGCCAGCAGGAAGCTGTGACCTTTCTGGGCAAACAATTGTTTGAAACACCACGCTGGTTACTGGATTACTCGATTCTGAACAAGATCAGCAACCCATCCGGAGGAGACCCCGTTGGCTCTCTGCAGACAGGTATACTCAGCAGCCTGCTCTCCGCCAACCGGTTGAATAGCCTGCTGCAGTCCGCCAGCCGTTTTGGGGAGACTAAAGTTTATACCGTGGAAGACCTGCTGGGCGATACCCGCAAAGAAATCTGGAAAGAATTATCGACCCACCAGCCCATCGATGTATACCGAAGGAACCTGCAAAAGACCTACGCGGAAGCCATGATCACCATCCTTAATCCCGCGCCGGCTCCGGCAGGTATACCAGCCGGCATCCTCGTTTTCTTCGGGCCCGGCACAAAAAATACCGACCTGCCCTCCATCGCCAGGGCCGAGCTCATCACCCTGCGAAGCAGGATGCTGGCCGCTATCCCTGCTACTACGGACAGACTTAGCAAATATCACCTGGAAGACCTGGCGGAAAGGATCAAACAGGCGCTGAACCCGCAACGCTAAAAGGGAAGTAATAAGTTACTCCCCTTTTAGCGTCTATCCAAAGAGGTTATCCTCGTCATTCTGACGACGGGCGACCGGCTGGCTGACAGCTATCTTCTTCTTTTTGGAAAGATCCCGGCATGGCACCAGCGATTCTGCGGGGAGGGTAAGTTTGATGAATTTCCCAAGGTTCTCGTCATAATACTTGCAACGGACGTTGCCCCTCCTTTCATTGACCTCTTCTACAATAAGACGGAGATCCAGTAAGCTTTGGAATGTTACTTCTTCACCTGGTTTCAGATAGTCGTACATGATAGGATATTTTAAGGTGACTGATAAAGGTTTAACTATAGTAATTTAAGAAATGACACGATACGATCCAATTATTATCGGTGATTACCCCTATTAATTTTCTACAGTTTCCCCTTAATGAAAACAACATGATGGCAAGTACGGACTAACTGTTATCACTATATTTTTTAAGGGCAGGAAAAATGACCTTTGTGGGTATAGGATTATAGTATTTATACCATACCTCCCAACTTTGCCTTACACCTTCTGTTCTTTTCCCCCGATTTTAGGGTTTCTTTTCCTGCATCGAACACCATATCTTTGAACCTTTGCCTAATTTATAACGCACATGAAAAAGAAAAGTACGACCCTTCTTGTCTTATTGCTTACCATCGCCGCCGCCGGCTTTTCCTCCCTGGACGCCCGCGCCCAGAAAGCCAACTGGCAAAATCTGGACCTGAAAACGGACAGCGTCTTCGGCATCAGCACGGAAAAGGCTTATCAGCAGCTCCTGGCGCATAAAAAAGCCACCACCGTCCTGGTGGCCGTTATCGACGGGGGAGTGGACACAGCCCATGAAGACCTGAAACCCATCATCTGGGTCAACCCCAAAGAAGAGGCCGGCAACGGGAAGGATGACGACCATAATGGCTATATAGATGACCTGCATGGATGGAATTTTATAGGAGGCCCCAAGGGAGACGTCAATTACGACAATCTGGAAATGGTGCGCATCATCCGGCGTGACAAACCCCGCTATGACACCCTGACGGAGGCTACCGTGCCCGCCGGGGAACGGACGGCCTGGGAAGCCTACCGGAAAATGGACTCCGACTACAGCAAAAACCTGGAAAACGCAAAAAATACCCTGCAGGGCATCAATGGCTTCAAGAGTGTCCTGGATGGCGTACTCACCAAAATAGGGAAAGACTCTCCAACCCTGGAAGACTTTGAGAACTTCAAACCCCAGGGACCTGGTGAGACCCATATCCGTAGAATAGTGGTAGGGGAGCTGAAAAAAGACCCCGACTTTCAAAAATTCAAAGTGGACGAACTGGAAGAGGCCATCAAACACTTTCAGGTACAGGTCGACTACCAGTACAACCTCTCCTTCGATCCCCGGCCCATCGTGGGGGATAATTATAACAATGCCGAAGAACGTAATTATGGCAATGCAGATGTGACAGGCCCCAATGCCGACCACGGGACCCATGTATCAGGCATCATCGGTGCGGTAAGGGACAACGCCATCGGCATCAAAGGCGTCGCCGATCATGTCCGCATCATGGCCATCCGGGTAGTGCCGGATGGAGATGAAAGGGATAAGGACGTCGCCAATGGCATCCGCTATGCCGCGGACAACGGAGCAAAAGTCATTAACATGAGCTTTGGCAAAGGTTATACCTGGAACAAACAGGCGGTGGACGAAGCCGTTAAATATGCCCTCTCGAAGGACGTACTCCTCATACACGCGGCAGGTAATGATGGAAAAGACCTGGAAAAAGAGACTAACTATCCCACCCGGGTATACGCAGACGGCAGCGGAATGGCCGATGCCTGGATCGAAGTAGGCGCTTCGGGGCCCGATGACGACTCCACCCTGGTAGCCTCCTTCTCCAACTTTGGCAAAGCCAAGGTAGACGTCTTCGCACCTGGCGTAAGTATCTATTCCACGACGCCCGGTTCCCACTACGCCAACCACGATGGCACCAGCATGGCCTCTCCCGTAGTAGCAGGCCTGGCAGCCCTCATCCGGGAATACTATCCGAAATTGAAAGCGAACCAGGTAAAAGATATTATCATGCGCTCGGTGGTAAAACCCACCCATACCGTATCGGTGATGGTGGACGGGGCGCCCCATCAGGTAATGCTGTCAGATCTTTGCGTCTCCGGCGGGGTCGTCAACACCTATCAGGCATTACAACTGGCGGAAACATATAAATAACATAAGAACCGGACAGCCTGCGCAACAATTTATTATATTGAGGGTCTTTCCTCAAATCGCCCCTCCATGTTCCAAAACTATTTCAAGATCGCCTTCAGGACCCTCTGGAAGAAAAGGACCTTTTCCTTTTTAAATATCCTGGGCCTGACCATCGGCATAACCGCCAGCCTCCTTATCTTCCTGGTGATCCATTATGAGACCAGCTATGACTCCTTCCAGTCCCGGGGAGACCGGATCTACCGGGTCGTCACCACCTACACCAAACATGCCAACGGAGAAGTGGTGGGAAGGGAGAGTGCGGTGCCCGTGGCCCTGTCCCAGGCCATGCAGCTGGACTTCCCCCAGTTGGAAAAAGTGGCGCCCGTCTGGAACATAGGAGGGGCCCAGGTCCACGTTCCCGGCAAAAAAGGCCTGGAGGACGAACATATCTATAAAGAGAACGATGGCCTGTATTTTACAGAACCTGACCTTTTCAACCTCTTCGATTACCAATGGCTGGATGGCAATGCCACCGCCCTGAATGAACCCAATACCGTCGTCCTTACCCGCAGCCTTGCCAACACTTACTTTGGCTCCTGGAAAAATGCCATGGGCAAGACCGTAGAGATGTGGTCCTACCGCATCCCCTTCCGGGTAGTAGGGGTCTTTGAAGACCTTCCCGTAAATACGGACATGCAGGTCAAATACGGCGCCTCCTACGCCACCTTCCGGAATCTCATGCATCCCGGCGCCTTCACCGACCCCAAAGAATGGCAGGGGGCGCCCTGGCCATCCGAATGTTTCGTCTTACTAAAGAAGGATCAACAGATCGCGCCCCTCCAGGCACAGCTGCCGAAATTCGTTCAAAAATACTTCCCGGAAGAAAAGGTCAAAGGGGCTACCATCACCTCCCTCAGCTTTCAGCCTCTCCGGGAAATGCACCTGGACGAAAGATTCTACACCTTCAAGTCGGACGCCCTTACCCATAAGGAACTCTGGTCCCTGGGACTCATCGGCGCCTTCCTCCTCATCGTGGCCTGTATCAACTTTATCAACCTGGCTACGGCCCAATCCGTCAGCCGGGCTAAAGAGATCGGGGTAAGAAAAGTATTGGGCAGCCCCCGCTCCCGCATCCTGGGACAATTTCTGAACGAGACAGCTCTCATCACTACCCTGGCCACGGTCCTGGGCTGCCTGCTGGCCTGGGCCTGCCTCCCTTTTCTCAGCGACCTGATGCGGAAACCCCTGGCTTTGGATCTCCTGCATAATCCAGCCATCATCGCATTCCTGATCATAACCGCTATCATCGTTACCGCACTGGCGGGCTTCTATCCCGGCCTGGTACTCTCCGGCTTCAATCCCATAGAGGCCATCAAGAGCAGGATCAGCGCCAAAACGGTAGGCGGCATCTCTCTGAGAAGGGGCCTGGTGGTGCTACAGTTCGTCATCGCCCAACTGCTGATCATCGGCACCATGGTGGTGGTCCGGCAGATGAAATTCTTCCGCAGCGCACCGATGGGCTTTGAGAAAAAAGCCGTGGCCATGGTGGAACTGCCCAGCGACAGCACGGACCGGCTTCAATATAATTATCTGAAGGACCAGGTATTACGGATCCCCGGTGTGGCGGCGGCCAGCTTTTGCATGGATGCCCCGGCTGCCTGGGGCGCGTATAACGAAGAGATCTATTTTGACACGGACCCCATCAAAAAAGGCTTTTCCGTGGCCGTCCAGCTGGCGGATACCAGCTATCTCAACACCTTCCGCATCCCCCTGGTGGCCGGCCGGCTCCCTTATCCCCTGGACACCCTGCGGGAAATAATGATCAACGAGACCCTGGTAAAACAGCTGGGCCTGAAGTCCTTCCAGGAGGCCCTGGGGAAAACCATCGCCTTCACCAATGGGCGAGATCGTAAATATACCATCGTGGGCATCATCCATGATTTTTCCAATAAGTCCCTAAGGGAACAGGTCCATCCCCTCATTTTGGCCTATGACTCCCATTCCTATAATTATATAGCCTTCCGCATGGACCCGGAGAAGATGCCTACCGTTCTCCCGCAAGTGCAGAAGGCTTTTACTCACCTTTACCCCTATTATATTTACGACCTTAATTTCCTGGATGAAAGAGTCGAATCCTTCTACCATGCCCAGTTCATTACCTCCCAGCTATTCAAGGTCTTTGCCTTTCTGGCCATCTTCATCTCCTGTCTGGGACTCTACGGCCTGGTATCCTATATGGCCCTGCAAAAGACAAAGGAAGTAGGGATCCGGAAAGTCCTGGGGGCTTCGGTCCATAACATAGTCTACCTGTTCTCCCGGGAATTCACCTGGCTGATCGGGGCCGCCTTCCTCATCTCGGCTCCCCTGGCCTGGTACTTCATGCAGCGCTGGCTGTCAGATTTTTACTATCATATAACCCTGGGATGGGAAGTCTTCGGACTGGCCATGGCTTTGTCCATCGTAATTGCCTGGGCCACCGTGGGATACAAGGCTATCCGGGCTGCTCTTGCCAACCCGGTGAAAAGCTTGCGGACGGGGGAATAAGGGAGGGCGGCAGAAAAATCCTGACTAAATGTCTGTTGTCGGGAGTGGAGGGGATGCCGCCGGCATAGCAACCACTCATGGCAGGAATTTTGATGAGGGAGAGGTAAAGAGGACTAACTATGATTGACATATTGCCAGGCCTTCCTTCCAATGTCATCGGATTCAAGGCTACTGGGGAAGTTACCAAAGAAGATTATGAAAAAGTGGTATTCCCCGGCATCAGGAAGCATACGGATACTTCCAAAGAGTTGAATTTTGTCTTCTATGTCGACACCCCCCTAAAGAACTTCAGCCCAGGCGCCTGGCTTCGGGACATCTGGCTCCAGGTAAAAAAATTTGCCGCCTGGCATAAAGTGGCTATCATATCGGATGTAGAAAGGGTCCGCCGTTTTACCGACTCCATCAGTTTTCTCTTACCCGGTCAATATAAAGGATTCCTTTCCTCGGAGTTAGAGGAAGCCGTCCGCTGGGCGGCAACGGATGAGCAGCGACCTTCCCCGTCCGTTCACCCGGCTTACCTGGAAGAACTTTTACCTCCCCAGGTAAAGGGGGCCAATACAGAGACCTCCGCCAGTGTGGTGGCCGATAATGAGGAGCATGCCCGGTATATTTTTGAAACGGCCCGGGAAAGACTGCTGGACGTCAACAATTGGACTGACCATTGCATCCCCATGTCAACCGTCTTTCAATTGTCCGATGATGCCGGCGAACCCTTGCAGGGGCGGGCTACAGAAGGAGACTTTATCCAGATCGATCTGCCCGGGCGAGGCCCCCGGGAAGGCCGGGATTATGATTGGGTAAGAATTGAAAAAGTTGCCCTCTACACCACCACCAACCCCATCTTTCTCCTGCAGGTAAGGCCTACCTATGACCCGCAGCAAAAAGGCTCCACCCGCACAGCCCATTTCCTGGAAGAGTCGGCTACCAGCACCTTTACGGTCGAAATGGACGGTAACAAGGTGACGGCTACCATCTTTGGACGTAATGAAGTTCCCAATACCCCCGACCCGGGTTCCGGGGATAAGCTACGTAATGGAGTGGGTTCCATCGGGGCGGCCGGCCTCTCCAAAATGCAATGGAAGTCCCTGGTCCATGGCCTACTGGAAAAGGAATAGGACCCGGCATTAACATGGCACGCTATTAGACTTATTATTATACATAAATAATAAGCTAACATGAAAACATTCGGGTTCATTCTCATCGTCGCCGGCATCGCCATGATCATTATCAGAGGTTTCTCCGTGCAAACAGAAAAAAAAGTCATTGACGCAGGCCCCATCCAGATTAACAGGAAAGAAAATAAATGGATCGGATGGCCCACCTATGCAGGCGCCCTCGTGGCAGTCATCGGCGTAGTAATGGTGGCCGCTGATAAGCGGCGGGGTTAAAATACCCCATTCACAAAATATAGATGCATCCCTTACCCTTCGTTAGGAAGATCCCTTCTTGCGGTAGCTTCTTTTTCCCCTGGCACAAAAGTTTCTGTACTTCTGCAGTAAACAATTTTCAAAAATACCTTAAAGAAGTTATATGGAACCAACGACACAGACAAGGCCAATGACCGATGCGGCCCGGAATTCGAAATTGCAGCAGTTCTTTGTAGATCAATTAGAAGATATCTATTGGGCGGAACAGAAACTGGTGAAGACCCTTCCCAAACTGGAAGAGGCCGCCAGCTCCAATGAACTGAAGCAGGCTTTTAACAGCCACCTGCAGGAGACGATCAACCATGTCTCCCGCCTGGAAAAAGTGTTTGAACTGATAGGAGAACCGGCACAGGCAAAAAAATGTCATGCGATATCGGGCATAGTTGATGAAGGCGAAGACATCATCGACGAGACGGAAGCGCATACTGCTCAGCGGGATACCGGTCTTATTTTCGCGGGCCAGAAGGCCGAACACTATGAGATCGCCACCTATGGCGGCCTGGTACAACTGGCCCGGACCCTGGGATATGCAGATGCGGCGGAAGTACTGGGAGTGACGCTGGCCGAAGAAAAAAAGGCGGACAGCACGCTGACCCGCATCGCGGAAGCAGGTATCAATGACCGGGCGGCTGCAGAGCCCGCTGAAGATTGAAAATATTCTGAATGGTAGCGAAGGGACCGGTTAAGCCGGTCTTCTTTTTTTAGTTAAGGTAGCGGCAAACTGAAATAAAACGTAGAGCCTTTGCCTAATTCACTTTCGACCCACATCTTCCCCCTATGCCCGTTAATGATCTCATTGGAAATATAAAGCCCCATTCCCAATCCCTGGATATGGGCGGGCAGCCCTGCCACTCGGTAGAAGCGGGAGAATACATTCTTCCATTCCGTATCCGGAATGCCGATCCCGAAATCCTGCACGCTCACCAGGAGCTGAGCCGCTTCCTTTTTTGCACGGACGATGACTTTGTCCGCATCCGGACTGTATTTGATGGCATTGGAAATTAAGTTGATAAGGACCTGCTCCAACCGGTGACGATCGGCATATAAGGTCAGTTCCGGCAAGGGCCCTTCCACCAGGATCTGGTGTGTCTGACTGGTTTGCCGCACCGAATCGATCCCTTCGGATAAAAATTCGGCAAAATCGAATTCCGAGAAATTGAATTCAAGTTTTCCGGACTGGATCCTGGAGATATCCAGTAATTCCGATACCAGCCTGGTCACCTTTTCGACATGATGCAGCATCCTGTTCACATATTGCTGATGCTGCTCCTCCTTCAGCTCCCGCTCCATTAGTTGCAGATAAGCCTTGATGGAAGACAGAGGCGTCTTTAGCTCATGGCTGGCAATGCTGATAAATTCGTCCTTGTGGGCATTGGATTCCTTCAGCTTCTCGGCATATTCCTGTAATTGTTGCTGCAGCTGCACCTTATCCGATATATCCCGGGCTATCTTGGAGGCGCCGATGATCCCCCCTTTGCTGTTTTTTACGGGAGAGATGGTCAGGGAGATAGGGAGAAGGGTCCCATCCTTCTTCACCCGTATCGTTTCAAAATGTTTGACGGCCTCCCCCCGGTAGATCCGGTTCAGGATCATCTGCTCCTCCTCCTGCCGGTCCGGCGGGATCAGCATGGTGATGGAGCGACCCACGGCCTCCTCTTCGGTATACCCAAAAACCTGACAGGCTCCGGCATTCCAGCTTTTTATGATCCCCCTAAGATCCTTACTGATGATGGCATCACTGGAATGTTCCACGATGGAGGCCAGCATCCGGAAATGATCATCGGCGGATTCCATAAAAGGAGATGCCAGATGCCTTTCATCCTCACTTCCCAAAGAATTGGTAATTTCCGGCAATGATTTTATCATGTTTGATGTAAAGATAATAATTTTCATCAAAGCCTTAGTCCCAGCAAGTCTTGCGGGACCCTCCCTTTACGCTGGATAAGGACCTTATATTTCATCCCCATGTCTACCAGCAGCAAATGAGTGAGCTGAGCTTCCTTCTTTGCCAGCGCCAGGACATCCTGTCCTTTTGCTTCCGTCTTTCTGAAATATTCCTTGATCCCAAGGGCCAGCAGGAACTGGGCCTGGTTGGTCAGACCACAGCAGGCGAGACCGCTCTTTAATCCCCAGTGGCAGAGAGCGGAGAAATTCACATGAGCCGTGATGTCCTGTTGCCCGATATGCTGATAGGGGCTGTCATTGATCGTATGCTGGTGATAACAGAGCAGCGTACCCCGGCTCCTGCTCCCGGTATAAAGCCCGGAAGAAAGATAGCCATAGTCAATGGTGATGACATATCCTTTCTGCAGAGATGCCGCAATCTCTTCTATCCACCGGATGGCCTCCAGGTTGATCTCCGCACGATAACCCTCCGGCAGCTCTACCCTTAGCTCTGCCAGGTACTCCTTCAGCGCCGGACTCGCGGGCGCCAGCCGTTCCGTAAAATCCTCCCCGTGATCCACATACACCTCCATCAACTCTCCTCCCATGACCACCTGGTGCACGGAAAAATTATCTACCAGCTCATTGGATAGGACACACCCGGTCAGGGGGGCAAGGTCCCGGATGGAGTCCGGCCAACTGACCTTATCCGGCAGCCGTTTTTTTTGCTGTTCGCGTAAAGAAGGGCTTTTCTCGATAATACAGTAACGCAGCTGATCATACAGCCTTCTGTTTGCCTGCAGATAATCCAGGATATCCTGACACAGCTGTCCTGTACCCGCTCCATATTCGACAATGGTAAAAGGTCCTCCCCCCAACAGGCCCCATAGCTGTTCGAGCTGGCGCCCGATCATAGCCCCAAAGGCCGAAGTAAGACTGGAGCTGGTATAAAAATCTCCGTTGGTCCCAATCTTTTCCGGGGGCGAAGTATAATAACCCGACTGAGGATAATATAAGGCCATCTCCATAAAATCATGAAAGGAAAGAGGGCCCTCCTGTTGTATCTTTTGTTTGATGATATCCGACAGCATAGCTGGATAGAGTACTATGCAATTGTCATGCCCACCCGCCGCGGCGCTTCTTTAGCCTGGCACACTCTCTGTATTTATTGTTAAAAGCGATTCCTTATGAATAATATTCTATTGCTCACCGATTTCTCAGAGGCCTCCCTCCATGCAGGCCAGTATGCCGCCCTGCTGACCCACCAGCTTCGTTCGCAACGGCTGATGTTATATCATGCCTATGAAGTCATGATGCCCATACCGGCTGCCGACATCCCGGTATCCCCGGCTTCCTATCCGCCGGAAGTGAGTGCGCAGGAAGGAGAAGAACTGCGCCGGAGCAGCCTCCGGGCATTACAGGCAGTCTATGACAATTTAAGGGGACTGGCCTATGAGGCGACCATCATGGAATACAGGACGGAAGAGGCTAATCTGGGCATTTCCATCAACGACATTGCCAAAGAGGCCGACGCGGACCTGGTCATCATGGCCATCACGGACAACGGCAAACTGGAAAGGATGTTCCTGGGCAACGATGCCGTCCAGGTGGCGGATGTAAGCGACTATCCCGTTTTGGTGGTTCCTCCTTCCACACCGTTGATTCCTATCAAACGCATCGTCTTTGCCTATGATCCGAAATTGCCCCCGGAGACGAAGCACGCAGCCAGGTTAAAAAAACTATTGGACGACCTTCAGGCCCAGGTCGACGTAGTCAACTTCGATACGACGGACCCGGCAACCAATATTTTGGAATTTGCCACGGCACGAAAAGCTTCTCTCATTATCGCGATCCATAAAAACCGGAGTTTCTTCGAAAGATTGTTCCACCGCAGCACCACCCACCAGCTGGCCTACCAAACCACCATCCCCTTATTGGTGGCACATTCTATGCGGTAAATGGTTAAACGGCCAGTTATGAAACTCTTTATAGACACGGCCAACCTGGACCAGATCCGGGAGGCCAACGACATGGGCATCCTAGATGGCGTCACCACCAACCCTTCCCTGATGGCCAAAGAAGGCATTAAAGGAGAAGAAGCCGTCATGCAGCATTATAAGACCATTTGCGAAATGGTGGACGGAGACATCAGCGCGGAGGTATTATCTACTGATTTTAAAGAAATTATAGAGGAAGGGCAAAAGCTTGCTCACATCCATTCCAGGATCGTGGTAAAAGTTCCCATGATAAAGGACGGGGTAAAAGCCATCAAATGGTTAAAAGGAAAAGGCATCCGCACCAATTGCACCCTCATCTTCTCCGCGGGTCAGGCCATGCTGGCGGCAAAGGCAGGAGCTTCGTATGTCAGTCCTTTTATAGGCCGCATCGATGACAGCGGTTGGGAAGGCACGGAACTGATCGGTCAGATCGCCCGCATCTTCTCGGTGCAGGGGTATAAGACACAGATCCTGGCTGCCTCCATCCGCAATGCCAACCATATCATAAAATGCGCCGAGCTGGGGGCCCACGTCTGCACCTGTCCCCTGGAACCCATCCTGGGGCTGCTCAAACATCCTCTAACCGACATCGGGTTAGCTAAATTCCTGAAAGATGCCGGAGTAGCTGAGACAGGGGCATAGGCTTTGCAAACCTATCTCCGTGAACAAAGACGAGGATTGTATGACACAACAGACTGGATTTGTGAAAAAAGCCGGCTTATCAGGGGCATTAGGATTAGTAATATTATTGATGGGGGGAAAAATTTACGCCCAGGATTTTCAACGCCCCCCGGACCCCCTGGACAGCATTCCTGCCCAACACTATCTTTCCCTTCGGCATGACAATGATTTCTTTAATGTGGCCGGAGCTGGTACGGACGAGTATTATACCTCCGGGATCTACCTGGAATATTCCTTTTTAGCCCGGCGAAACAACATCCTGAACAAGATCCTCTTCTCACCTCGCACAACTTCCCCTTCTTTTTTCACCATCGGGGCGACCCAGTGGATGTATACTCCCGACAGCCTGGACAATCACAACAACCCACGTCAGGATTATCCCTATTGCGGTGTCCTGTTCCTCCACTTCACCCGGGAGAACCTGCTCTCTCCCAAACAACTGTTCCGGTCGGAATTATGGCTGGGTACGACGGGTTCCCCGGCACTAGCCGATCAAACACAGGTATTTGTGCATCACTTTATAAAATCCGTCATCCCCCGTGGCTGGGATCACCAGATCCCGACCTACCCCGTGGTCAATTACAATCTGTATTATGAGAGGAACCTGCTCTCCCTGGGCCGGCTGGCAAAGATCAACGGAGTGGCCTATACGCAGACCGGTACCCTGCTCAACACGGCAGAGTTAGGACTAAATGTCCTCCTCTCCAACCAAAAGGATAATTTCTTCCCTGCACGCATCTATCATGTAAATAATCAGGAGGCTTCTAAAAAGTGGAAGGTATTTTTAGAGCTTCGGCCTTCCGTTAAGTTTGTAGCGACCAATGCCATGCTGCAAGGCCGGCTTTGGGGGCCAAAGGATTATTATCACATCAATGCAGGTGACCTGCACCGGGTATTGCTGGAAGGCACCGGTCTGATCGGCCTCCGCATAAAGAATTTTGCCATCGACTACCGCCAGGTCTTTCAGTCCGCGGAATTCAAGTCGGTGCACTCCCATGTCTGGGGCGCCTTTACCATCAGTTGCCGGCTTTAACAAGGGCCTTCGCCTTCCTGACCACATTCTCCACGGTAAACCCAAACTCTTTATAAAGGTCTTCCGCCGGCGCCGACTCGCCAAACCGGGTCATACCCAAGACATCGCCTTCATCCGTCACATACTTATGCCATCCCAGCGGAGAGGCGGCCTCCACCGCCAACCGTTTCTTCATAGCCTTTGGCAATATTTTCTCCTTATACGCGTCCTCCTGTTTTTCAAATAGCTCCCACGAAGGCATACTCACCACCCGGGCCGCGATGCCTTCCTCTTTTAGTTTAGCCTGCGCCTTCAACACCAGGTCTACTTCCGAGCCGGTAGCGATCAGGATCAACCCGGGAGCCGCCTCCGGTTCCGACAGGATATAGGCGCCTTTCTCCAGCTCCGCCGCCTGCTTGTATTTCGAAGGATCGAGGATGGGAAGCACCTGCCGGGTGAATACCAGCACGACCGGACCTCCCCGGTGTTGTAAAGCTACCTTCCAGGCCTGCGCCGTTTCATTGGCATCGGCGGGACGGATCAGCGTGATATTGGGAATTGAACGTAGCGAGATCAACTGCTCTACCGGCTGATGGGTAGTGCCATCTTCTCCCAACCCGATGCTGTCATGGGTATAGACAAAGATGGAACGTATCTTCATGATGGCGGCCAGCCGGATGGGCGGCCGCATATATTCGGAGAAAATTAAAAAAGTAGCTCCATAGGGAATAATACCGTTGGTCAGGGCCATCCCGTTCAATATCGCCCCCATGGCATGCTCCCGGATGCCAAAATGAAAATTGCGGCCTTCCGGATGCCCGTCGGAAAAGGACTCGTAATCCTTCAGGTGGGTGTCCGTGGAAGGGGAGAGGTCCGCAGCGCCCCCGATCAGAGAGGGAAGACTGCCGGCAATGGCGTTCAGCACCTTGCCCGAAGCCTGCCGGGTGGCCATCTTACCATCTTTGCCATCGGCGGGCGTAAAGGAGGGTAGCCTGGCCTCCCATCCCTCCGGCAGCTCACCCCGGCCAGCCTGCTCATATTCAGCGGCGAGCTGGGGATATTTCTTTTTATACCCTTCGAACAAGGTATTCCACTCTTTTTCCAGCTGCCCCCCTTTCTCACCGATAGCCCGGTAATAGGATAGGACCTCTTCCGGAACGACAAAGGACAAGGCCGGATCGAAACCAAAAAATTGTTTCACCAGCTTTACCTCCTCCGCCCCCAGCGGAGAGCCATGAGCCCCGGCCGTATCGACCTTATTGGGACTGCCATAGGCAATATGCGTACGCACCTTGATCAGCGATGGCCGCTTCGTCTCTTCGCGGGCTGCCTTCACCGCCCGGGCAATGGCCGCTACATCATTGCCGTCCTCAAGGACCTGCACATGCCAGCCATATGCCTCAAAACGTCGCGCCACATCCTCATTAAAAGTCAGCGAGGTATTCCCCTCGATGGAAATATGATTGTCGTCATAGAGATAAATGAGATTTCCCAGGCCCAGGTGACCGGCCAGCGACGCCGCCTCCGAACTCACCCCTTCCATCATATCCCCGTCGCTGCAGATGGCATACACCTTGTAATCGAACAAAGGGAACTCAGGCCGGTTGTAACGGGCCGCCAGGTGTTTTTGCGCAATGGCAAAACCTACCCCATTGGCAAACCCCTGCCCCAGGGGCCCCGTCGTCACATCGACCCCATCGATCAGCCCGTACTCCGGATGACCGGCAGTCTTGCTGTGGAGCTGTCGGAAGCTTTTCAGATCATCCAGCGTAACATTATACCCGGTAAGATAGAGGAGACAATACTGCAACATACACCCATGTCCCGCCGAAAGGACAAACCGGTCGCGGTTCGCCCACCGGGGATTCTTTGGATTATACCGCATGTTTGCCGACCAGAGAACATGCCCCATCGGGGCGGCGCCCATGGGCATGCCCGGATGCCCGGAATTAGCTTTTTGCACGGCATCGACGGATAATACACGGATGGTATTGATACACAATTGTTCGAGACTTTGTGTTTTCTGTTCGAGGTTTTGCGTCTTCATGGTGAGATCTCGTTCAAAAATCACGCCACGCCGATGGGTATCAACCCTGCTATTATAGGTGGTGAAAAAGATTAATCCGGCTGAATAATAATATAATTGATCTTGGGATATTTTTCCCGGATCGCCTTCTTTACCTCGTCTATCTTATTATTTAATACTTCAGTCTTGATGTCGGAGGGAAAAGACAGGATCAATACCAGCAACACTTCCTCCGGCGACTCATAAATAGAGAACATCCTTTTGACCTTGCTGGGGGAAAAATCCTGTTCTATCAGGGCGATGATCGCCTGCTCCGTCTGCTCC